>NZRT01000065.1 GCA_002696345.1 Myxococcales bacterium | reverse complement strand
TATCAGGGGGTAGAACCCGATCCCGACAGTCGCTATACCTTTGGCGTACCTGCCCTTCAACGTACCCCAACGGCCACCCTGCGAGAGGGCTACGACGCCCCCATTCATGAGACTTTTCGACGCTCCTATGTGGGCGACCTTCGGGCTGGCATCACCTTCGACGTTTTGAGTGAGATCGTCGACCCGAGCAAACCGACCTGGCTTTGGGAGTTCTGGAGTCGGTTTCCCAGCGGCATGCCCATGGAGCCGACCTATCGAGGTGAGGATACCGATCTGGAAGGTCGGACCCCTCGTGCTGGCAACACGGCGAACACGGCGACGGAAAGCAACCCGGGCGGCGTCAGCCAGGGCTATTATCGTTTCGGTGTTCGTACAACGTTGGGGCGCTGGGTTGGCAAAGCACGACCCTACTTTTCAGTGGGCTACAGCTTTGGTCACGCCATGCAAAACGATCGTTATGACTCCCAGAACTTGTACGAGCACGCGGGCTTTTTAGACCCGAGCCCCGAGGATGGCGATAACCCCTTCGATCTCCCCCCCGATCATCTAGCGGACAGTTGTCCTGTGACGACGGGACAGGTCCATGCTCGTTGCCGGCGAAAGTCGATGACTTTGCAAAGCCAGCCACTGACCCTTGATCATGGTGCCGGCTTGGTCCCCTCGCACATCGGAGAGACCGAGTTTGGCGTCTCGACGAACCTCTGGAAGACCGGTGGTTATCAAGGCTCCTACATCAAACTGGATGTGATGGTCCGGGGTGAGTACCACAGTGAGGGCAGAGAACTCACTCGAATGGCGGATCTGCTCGGACGTCCAACGTTTCAAGAGCAGTTTGCACGCACCGGATTCGGCGCTGGCTTGCGCTTCGCCCACGCCGGAATCATCGAAGCTCGCGTCTTGGGTAGTCTCGGCCAGGAAACCAGTCATTTCACCACCTTCGAGGATTACGGTCAGGCTGATATCGATGATCCCGGCGATGTTGGAAAAACGGCGGCTGACGACACCTACAGATCCATCAATGAGGCCTATGAGTACAGCCCCTATCACCGAAGCGCTTTCGATGGTGTTGGGAATCGGCTTCGACTGCTGACGAACAGCTTCTCAAGTGTCAACGTCGACCTGCGGATCCGCTTTTAACGTCTTGCCCACGGCGTGCCTATGATCCGCATCGCACACCTCACAGACTTGCATATATCGGCTCAGCCACCCCACTGGACCGCGTTCTTCGATCGACGACTCAGCGGTGCCCTCAATCTGACAGTGGGCAAGCGCCGAAACGCCTACCGCTCCTCTCGACAACGGGGCGAACGAGCGGTTGCCCAGATTGTGGCCGACCCACCAGATGCTGTGGTCTTTGGCGGTGATGCGAGTTCGCTGGCAGAGCGAGCGGAGTTGGCTGGGGCTGCAGAGATTCTGGCTCCCCTGCTGGACCTGGGCATCCCCTGCTTTGCGCTGCCGGGAAACCATGACCGGTACACGCACCGAGCTCAAGCCCAACGACGCTTCGAAGAGGCATTCAAAGATTGGCAATGCATTGCGGGCGAGTTCCAACTCGGCAACGTTGGCTCAATCAGCATCGGCCTTGTGGACACGGCGCAAGCCAACCGGATGCTCTGGGACAGTCGTGGCCGGCAAATTACGCTCCCCCAAGAACTACCACCGATTGTCTTTTCTCATTACGCTCTTTTGCTTCCCAATGGGGAACCTGACCGGCATTGGCATGGTCTTCGGAACGGACAGGAGGTCATCCAAAGACTCGCTGATTCCCAGCCTGTGGTCTGGTGCAGTGGGCATATTCACCACAGCTTCGAAGTAAGCAAAGGGAATCTGCGCCAACTAAGTGCTGGAAGCATCGGGAGCCCGGCCGCCAACTGGCAAATGCTTGAGATCCAAGGGAGCTCCATTGAAAGGCGCGTCTTCTCAGCTCGCGAATCCGAGCCAACAAATAAACGATAACAGCTACGAGGACCGACCGATGGCGGATATCGATACGCAGCAGGCACACTCCTCAAGGGGAGAGACGATGCTGAGAAAATATGCTGCAGTCGTGCTTTTGCTTCTAGGGGCTTGTCCCGCAGACAAGGTGACCCCAGAGATACAGCCCGATGCGGGTCCCATTCGTTGGGGTCTGAGCCTGACCCACGATAGCCAGATCGTTGTCGATCCAGGGGCGACCTTCCCCCTGCGTGCGATGTATTTCAACACGGAGGTCGGTGGGCTTGAAAATCAACCGGTCTCATTTTTGATCGTGGGAGATGCCCAAGGGGGTAGCATCGAAACGGCATCGGCAAACACCGATGAAGACGGCTTTGCCACCATGAACTTTCAGGCTCCCCTCGAGGCGACGAGTCGACCCATTCAAATTGAAGTTTCCGCTGCCCGAGTCGAGGCGCCCCTTTACGTGCAGATTACGGTCACTGAACCGGCACTCCGCCTGTTGCCTGTTGGGGCGACAGAACGAGATGTCCGTCCGAACATGATCCTTCCTGTTCAAATCCTTGTGGAGCGAGTCGGGGGGGGCGCAATGGCTGATGTTTCCGTGGATGCACAAATTCGTAGAGCAGACGGGGTCGTGCCTCCCGGGATGGGACTTGAAGAGGCGGGGATCGGTGTGGTGTCGACGGAAACGCGCCTTTCCGGGATTGCCCGAGTGAACTTGCACACGGGACCAGATGATGCGGACATCTGGGTGGACATGGGCGTCGCAGGTGTTGGAACAGTCTCCTATCTCCTGCACGTCCGAGCCGCCGGCATGGGAGATGACGGCTGCCGGCTCGATCGGGATTGCGGCGAAGGATTTATCTGCGTCCGAGAAGGAGAGGGCGAAGAAGCGCAAAACGTCTGTGTACCCGACGAGGAGTCAGGCTGTGACCCGGTGAATCCTCTCCCGGGTCAATGCCCACCCGGCTTCACCTGTGACCCGAACGGTGAGTGCGTACCCGGCGCTATCACCGGTTGCTTGCAAGCGCCCGAGGTGTGCCCGGAAAACTTCGAATGCGTTGCAGACGTTTGCGTACGACTCTGCGACCCTGATGATCTTTGCCCCGACGGCTTCGATTGCGTTGAGGGTGTCTGCCAAGAACCAGACCCTCCCCCCGATATGGTGCGCGTGGAGGGCTTGTGGCTCACCCTTTATCAGTTTGACCTGAGCGACGTCCTGGGATTCCTTGGAGGACTGGGCGCGCCGCTCGACTTTGTCGATCAAGCCTTTCGTGGCAATCTCAACATCCCCGTTCCGCTACTCGGCGATCTTATCGAAGAAGCCGTCGCCGACTTGATCGCTCGCTATGTGCCACCATGGGTTCCCGACTTGGTTCGGGGTCTGAATACTCTCGTACACATTTTCCAGGAACTTCAGGTGGCTGGGGAGATGGAGTTGCGTCATCGGCAAAACCCACTCCATGTTCGTGGTACCGAAATGTGGCACCACGCCATTATTCACCTGATTGATCGCTGCCCGCTCGGGCGGCAGGACCCGAACTACCCTCGCTGCGCTCAAGTGGATATTATGTTTGATCAGCAACTGGGTGATTTTGGCGAAATTCATACGGACCCCAGGCCTTTCACCGGTCGACTTTACCTGGATCGCCAACAGAACTGGCGCATTCTACTCGATCGGGAAGTGGAAGCTGATTTGGTCGGCTTGGTTCGGTACATCGTGAACTTGGTCGTATCGATCAGCACAGAGGGACGCGCCCGGGATCTTCCCCAGGCTCTAGAACAGGCGGTCGATTGCCAGGGGGTGGCCAGGGCCGCCAACGACGCGGCCCGTCAAATGGGACTCAATGGAGGGATCCCGGGTGTCGATCAAATGTGTCAAACCGCTGTGGCTGAAGCTGGGCGGCAGGTCGACGAGATCCTGGGCAGGATCGGCATCGGTTGGGAAGTCATGGATTTCGATCAACGGGCACAGGTATTCGATGATAACAATGACTTACTCGCCGACGAACTGGGTCGGTGGCCCGACGGTCCCGGGGATCTTGATGGTCGCTTTCGCTTAATTTGGCGGGCACCCATCGAAGGCGTGTGGTTCGGAGACCGCCCTCGGTAAAAAGACCGATCCAGGCGTGCATTCCTCCATCGGTCATCTATACCATCCCAGGTCGATCGATCTTGACTTGACCCCGGTTTCGCCTCACAGAGCGGCGCCTTAATCGAAGGGCTAACAGCCTAACGGGAGTATTTGATGAAGCTGAGCACGACCCATCTCTTTGGCGTTTTCGCCGCCCTAGCACTCTGTACCACCACGGCTTGCGTGGTTCAGCCAGCGGATCCTGGTGGTGAGGATGCGGGTACGAGCGGCCCGACGGGTTGCGAGGAAAATCGTGACTGTGCCTCCGACGAGTTGTGCATCAGCGGAGCATGCGAGCCAGCCGAGTGCCAAACAGATCGCCAATGTCGAATTACCGAAATCTGCGACAACGGCCGCTGCATCGTTGACAACAGCTGCACCTCAGACAGGGACTGTGATGTCGGCTTCCTTTGCCAAGCCAACGAGTGTGTGCGTGATACGCGTCAGCGCTGCAGCCAGCACGCGGACTGCCCGGACACCGGGCAGATTTGCGACATTATGACGGGCGAAGCGGAAGGTTTCTGCCTGCACCACACCGATGTCGAGTGTGTTGATGACTCTGAGTGCTCCTTCGCCGGCGGGCAAGCCGACCAGGCCAACCGGCCGATTCGATACTCCTGCGAAGACGGCGTTTGCAAAGCGGACGAAAAAGACGGCTGCACCGTGTCGGCTGACTGCCTGAGTGGCAAGGACTGCGTTGCCATGAACAATGGTAGTCGCTGCCTGACTCCTTGCACGGTAAATCAGGAGTGCGGATCGGCGGACAAATGCGAACCAAACATTGGTCATTGCTGGTANAACTTGTGCGGTAATCCCAACGATTTGAGCCCTGGCTTCGCAGACATGCCCCCCANCGGAGCCCTTGGCGGTGGCTGCCAAGCCGANGCGCCTGATGCCCCCAGCCTCCCCTTCTGTGAGTCCGATGCGGAATGTGATGAGGGTGAACGTTGCAACACCGAGTTAGAGGAGTGTGAGAAGTTCTGTGCTGCTCCCGCCGACTGCGGTGGTGGAGACAATCCTTGGCTGACCTGCCGCACCTACGAGGCTGCTGACGATGTCGCCTGCCGTACGCCCGTTGATGCCGTCGAAGCGGTGATGGGACAATGTGCTGTGCAAGCGGACGCCTGCCAGGCGGACGCCGACTGTGGCGGTGATATTACCTGCGGTGGCTACATCGCTCCCGTCGATGCCGTTGAGGAGGTGATGGGAGCCTGTGATGACGGAGATGCCAACGCCTGCATGGCGGATGCTGACTGCGCTGCCGACATTGCTTGCGTCGGCTATGTCGCTGCCGTGGCAGCTGTGGAAGAGGTTCAGGGACAATGCCAGATCGACCCTGGCGCTGCCTGCGCAGCGGATGCTGATTGTGCCGAAGGTGTGGCATGTGTTGGTTATGTGGCTGGTGTTGACGCGGTTACTGCCTGCGATGATGGCGCGGCGTGCGTCTCTGATGTGTGCGTGACCTCCTGTACGACAGACGCTGATTGCAGTGAGCAATCACGATGCACGGGCGAGGCGGATGGTAGCGCTTTCTGTGAAGCTGTGACGGGAATTTGCAGTCACAATCAATCGGACGGGCACTGCTTGGAAGTGAATGCCGGCACTGACGAAGCGGGTAACCCCGAATGGGTCGGTCTCTGCTTTGAAGGTGGGCACTTGGCGGAAGGCGCGGTTTGCAACCCCGCCGAAGAGAGCCTGACCAGCCGCACTGCTGAACGTGCCAATGACGCCGAGCAGTGTGGAGGCGGATTGATCTGCGCTGGTGGCAATGCCGATGGAGACACCACCTGTAGCCGGACCTGTGCGGTCGGCGGCCACGGGCTCGTCACTTGCAAAGACGACGAGATTTGTCTCGGACAGGCCTACAACTTCGGCGTGTGTTTAGTAGAGGAAGACACCTGTGAGCTCGGCTTCCAGGAAGATAGTTGTGGCGACAACTCACGCTGTGGCTTCTTCGGTTGGGAAATGGCGCGGAGTTTCTGCATGGCAGCGGAGCCCGAAGCAGAACGCAAAGCAGCTGGTGAGGCTTGCGAGGCAACCGCCGAGTGCGGTGACGACGCCGTCTGTGTCGGTCAACCCTCTTCCTGTCGTGTCATCTGCCGTCCTGGTGCTGAGAACAGTGCTCAGTGCCCAAGCGGGACCACCTGTCAAACCCTCGCTTCGCTGAGTGGCGGCGAGATCGAGTCTGATCTCGGTCTGTGCTGGCAATAAATCGCATCAGGCGAAAAACCTATACCGAGAACCCGAGAAGAAGGAACTGAATCATGAAGACGATCAAAGTCTGTACCCTGTTAGCCGCCGTCGGCCTTGTACTGGCGTGCGTCCCTGCCGACTCTACCAGCAATGCTGGAAACAACGCAGCGACGAATACCGGCAATAACACCGGCAATGGCGGCAACGACAACAGTTGCGAGACGGATCGAGGCTGTAACCGAGGCGAAATCTGCGAACAAAACGCTTGTGTCGACGGGTGCCGACGGGACACTGATTGCCGTACGGTGGGTCAGGTTTGCCGCATCGACAGTGGCGATATCGGCGAGTGCATTACGGATGATCGAGTCAGTTGCAGTTCCAATAGTGCCTGCCAAGACGGCGAAGTTTGCGATGCCGGTTACTGTGCGGAAATCACGGCAATCACCTGCTCGAGCAACGAGCAATGTTCGTTTGGGGATGGGCAGGACGCGATTCGAGGAATCTGTGATGGCGGTGTCTGCAAAGTTGGTTCGTACGGTGGCTGTGCGGTCGACGATCATTGCGCCGCTGGTGATCGATGCCAGGCGATGCAAGATGGTAGTCAGATCTGCGTCACTGAATGCACCCAGTCGGATCAATGCGACGGAATCGAACTGTGCCAGGCGATGCAGGGCATCTGCTGGTACAACTTCTGCGGCAGTGCCGACGAAAGCGCCATCCAGTACTGCGGTGGCCAGACCGGTGCAGAGTGTAACGGTATGTTTGGTGAAACCTGCAACGGTCATGGTGAGGGCGATGGGTTCTGCGTCCGTCAGCCTTATCAAGGCCGCTGGGTCGGACTTTGCAGCGCAAATCAGCCGGGTGAGGCTTGCACCGTTCTCGGTGACAACACATGCGGTGAGGGACAACGCTGCCACATGATCGGTGGCTGGGATGCCAATGGTCGTTGCGGAGCCGCCGGTGCAGGGGGTCTCGGCGAGACCTGCCAACCAGGCTCCTTCTTGGGTGGTGAGGGTCTGGATAGCTGCGCTGAAGGACACCTCTGCCTGCCATTGCAACAAGGCTCGGGTTGCTTCCAACTCTGCGATCCAAGTGCAACAGCTGACGAGAATGATTGTCAGGCTGTTCAAAATCGAGCCACGAGTTGCATTGCGATGAATCAGTTGTTCCAATCCCAGGGTGCTTCACCTCTGGGTCTGTGCCTGCCTCAGCAGTAAGCATGCACAACGTTATGGGCTCCAACAGCCCATCGGAAGAAGGGCGGGTTTCCGTCCTTCTTCTTTTTTCCCAAGGACCCCATTGAAACAGGTTATTGTTTCTTCCATGGAGAATGCCTCATGAAACCTGCACTCTGTTTCACCGCTGTATTGCTCATCGCATGCGGTGCCCCGCCCGAACCCGATCTCATCTTCGACAACACCGATGGTCGAAGCGCTGAAGAACGAGCCAATGACCGGGATCCTGTCAATCTGGTGAAAGGTGCGCCCTGTGATCTTAGCAATGATGAATGTGGCGACGGGCTGGCCTGTGCCACTTTCTGGAGAACAGAAGATGGTTCCGGTTCAAATCCGGCGTGCTTCGCGACTTGCAGTAACGACAGTGACTGTGACGGTGGCAAATGCGAGAACGCCGCTTTCGGCAACGTGATGGTCTGTATCCGACAGGATGCTCAACCGAACCAGCCATGTGGGTCCTATGCGGCATCTCAGTGCGCCCATGATACCGCAAACGGGTGTGTGACTTTTGCACCCAGCGATCGCTTTCGTGACGGTATCGCCTTTTGCCTGCTGCCCTGTGAGGCCGATGCAGACTGTAGTGGACAAGTACCCGGTGGAGTCTGTCGCCCCTTCCCTGTCGAATTCGGACGTGAAATGGTCTGGGATGGGACCGAGAGTACGGGCAAGAGTGGCTACTGCACGGTCGTCAACGACGCCCGCGGTGCTGCATGTGGCATTCAGGACGACGGCAGTCTTCTCAGTTGCGGTGGACGTTACCGTTGTGAGCCGAGTTCTCGCTGCGGCTAAGAAGTGGCGCGCACCCCAAAAGCTGGCCGACTCCTTTCGATCGTTGCGGTCTTAAGGCAGAGTGATCGACCATTGCATCGGCGAGAGCTCTTCGCTGCGGTACCGGCTTATCGAGACTATGACGGCAAACGTGAAAGCCTACTTCGTACCTTTGAACGAGACAAAGCAGAGTTGAAGGACATGGGTCTCGGCTTAGAGACGGTCCAAGGTGATGAGGGCGATGAACTCAACTATCGCCTCCCAGCCGCTAAGGACCCTGCCCTTCGCTGCGATCAGCGAGAGCGTTTACTCCTTGCAGCAGCAGCCCAAGCGCTCGGCTCCCTACCTGGAATGCCGGGTCGAGAGTTGGCCTCAACTGCGTTGGCAAAACTTCTTGAAGCGCCGGTCTCAGAAACTGATACAAGCCCCGAAGATCCAAATCTGGCTCGCCTTCTTGAATGGCTCAGCAGCCCTTGTTCCCTACGGTTTCTCTACCGCACAGCAGGCCGTAAGAAAGATCGTTTCGTCGCCCTGGATGACCCCGCGCTTACCTGCAGACAAGGCCGCTGGTACCTGCTTGGTTACGATCAAAATCGTCGGGCGGATCGAACGTTTCGCCTGGATCGAATTAAGGGTGCTATTGAACGTTGTGCCGTTGGCTCGGGCAAACGGGAGCGGCAACGACTCGATCTCTGGCACCTGGCAGGAGAAGAGCTTCTCGATGTCACTTTGAAAGCAAATAGCCCCCGACCCATCCCACTCCCGGAGGCACTTCTGCCGTCACCTTGCGGCGAGGGAATCGTCAATCTGCGCTGCAGCAATCGTCGGGCCCTTCTGGTCTGGTTATGCGGGCAAGACAGTTGGCAGGTTCAAAAACCAGAAAGTCTGGCAGAAGAAGTTAAACGCGGCTTGGAGGTGTCACTGTGAAAATGGCGCCTCTTGAAACCACCCGCTTGCTGCTGGCGATCGAACGGGCTGCTGATCTCGGTGCCACCGGCATCAGCCTCTCCGAGTTAGCCCATGACTTCCAACTCCAACCCACACAACTCCGTAGAGCACTTGAAAGTTTAGAAGCCCTCGGTGGCGACGATGCGAGTCCCGAAGAACTCTTCGATCTCGAATGGAGCGAGGAAGACCATTTACGTGTTCACTACCTCCCAGGGCTCGATGCGCCCGTGCCACTACGCTCTGAAGAGTGCGCCGTCCTCTTGATGGGTCTCGATCTTCTCGGTCTAGAGCCTGATCAGGCTCGCCATCTGCAGGGGCGACTCTTGGCTCGACTCGACGCCAGGGCAGCCGGCCGAGTCATCGAGCTACGACAGCGTCTTGATGTCGCACCAGACCACCCTTTGCTCTCCGCTGTGACCGAGGCTCTCGAACAGAAACAATGCGTATCGATCCATTACGACCGAGGTGGTGGCGCCGCTTGGCGTCCTGTTCGACCAACGTCCATGACTGTCTTCGAGGGGCGCGTCTACATTGGAGCATACTGCGGACTCCGTCAGGCTCCCCGCGTCTTCCGATTCGATCGCATCCTCGACCTAAAGCCGGTGGAACCCTTTGAGATTCCGACGGGGGAAGAGATTTCAGAAGTCGATCTCTGGGGGCGTGTCGTTCGTCTCCACAGTGCAGATTATCGGCAAACGGTGGTTTTGCGAGCCAGCGACCAATTTGGAGAATGGGCACTGGAAGATCGATACGGTGGCGAGGCAAGGGATTCTAAAGGTTGCTACACAAGCCTTGTGCACCCTGGTGAAGCCTTGGCTGCTTGGGTCGTGGCACAAGCAGGCAGTGTTGAGGTGGTGGAACCGTCGAATTTACGCGAGGGGGTCGCCCGGCGAGCGCGTATGCTACTGGAGACACAAAGTGACTGAGGATAAACAACAGGACTTCCAGCAGCAGATCGACGAAGTCCATGAGGTCCTGCAAAAAGATCAAAAAGCCAAAGACGACCGTATGACCCACCTCGTGATGCTGGTCATCGCCGTTTGGTTAATCGTCGCCAAACCCGCCCTTGCGGCAGCGATCTTTCTCTTCGGTGTCCTTGTGGCGATCCATGAGGCGGGACATATGTTCCTCGCCAAATGGTCCGGCATGCGGGTGGACCGATTCAGCATTGGTATGGGCCCCGCACTGTACAGCTTCAAAAGAGGCGAGACCGAATATGTTTTGGCGCCCCTTCCCTTGGGTGGCTACGTTCACATCGCCGGCCTCGACCCGGAAGAAGAAGGGGCAGCCGATGACCCCCGAGCCTTCGACAACCGGCCTTTGATGGGGCGAATCTTAGCGATCTTAGGAGGTCCCCTCGCCAACTATCTCTCCGCCGGGATCATGGTTTTCTTACTCGCCTTTGGCTTGGGCGGTCGCTGGGCGGTTGGCATTGGGCAGGTGATGGAGGGTAAACCCGCAGCATCCGCCGGCTTGCAGGCCGGCGATAACTTGCTCGCGATCGATGGCGAGGCTGTCGAGTATGTCAGCGACTTGGCGACAAAAGCGGGGGGCGCAGGCGATTACACCCTTCGACTTCGGCGCCGCATTGAGTTGGATCAGAGCACGGATCTCGCATCGCTGCCAGGACGGCGCCCCGACGATGTCCTCCAGGCGGTCAACGGCGATAAGCAGTGGCAAGGTTCACTACCTGCTGGTTCCCACGAGATTGAGTTCGATCGAATCATGAAGAAAGGCGATGGTCTCTTTGGTATGCAGGTGGGCTCCCGACTCGTTCAGGGCGATCAACGCAGCCTGAGCGGTGCCCTCGCTGCCAGCTTCCGGGTTCCCTATGAAACCACCAAAGGAATGGCGTTATCTCTCTACATGTTGGTGTCGAAGCCTGAATCCGCTAGTCTCGGGGGTCCTGTCGCTATCTTGAGGGCCGCCCAAGGTGAAGCGAATGCCGGCCTTCTCTCGTACCTGATGTTCGCTGTCACGCTTTCAGTGGTCCTCGGATTCTTCAATCTTCTGCCCATACCTGCCCTCGATGGGGGGCGATTGGTGTTTCTGTTTCTCGAAGCGATCCACAGCAAACTCACGCCGAGCCCTCGGATTCAGGCGAAAATTCACGGCTATGGCTTTCTCGCGCTGCTCGCCCTCATCCTGGTGGTCACGGTCAACGACATCGGCAGTATTCCCGCCGTACAAAAAGCGATGGAAGCCTTCGGACTCTAACGCAAACGCCCTTGGCCACGCACCTCTCCGGCCTCGACAGAGAAGACCTCCCAAACTCTTCCTTGCCCCTGGGAGGGGACCCGAAACACGTGCAATAAACGGCCGTTACCAAAGACCATCACCCGTGCCCGACTCTTTGACAGCGCTGTCGAGGACGGCTGACCTCGATGCGTGTAATCATGAACGAAAAACGAGTAGCGGCCCTCGGGGTCAACACGACGGATCGTAATGGTCTCTGGCCCCTCGCCGTCGGTATCATCCCGATCCAAATTGACCAGATCTTGAAAGGATTTCTTGTGCCGATAGCTGATGTGATAACCACCCAACTTTGAAAAGTGAGCATCCAAATCGGCAGGCGTGCGCCCCCAATCAAGGACGATGCGCAGGTGCTTGGGTGTCGGCAGTTTAGGGCTAATGGAAAAGCGGTTATTGAAAAGGGTACGCGCTTGAAAGCGAACCTTTAAACGCGTCGTAATGTACCCTCTGGCACGAAACTCAAGCGCTCGTTCATCGTCACCGGCTGCCAAATTTTTCGGCCATGGGAGCAGAACTCGGCCGTCTCGCCCAGTCCGTGCTGATTTCCCCTCGAGGTCGACCGTACCGCCGATGATCGGCTGACCCGTGATGGCATCATAAAATCGAAGTGCAAGTCCGCCACCATCCCCGCGAATCGCATCGATTTCTGCAAAATTATCAACTCGACGCATTGCCCCCTCCTTCGAGAGAACAGGACTGGCGAGCACCGCAAGCGCCGTGAGTAGTTGAAACATCATTTCGACCTCCAAGGTTTCACCCATACGATGGAGAAAGACACTTTGTTCAACAAGCCGTTCCATGCAGGAATGAGAAGAATAGGGTGATCATCGTCTTTCTGCTCACGAAGATCCGTGCACGGAATCCCCCTGAACCGGAACGCGATGCCGACGCTCTCGCATCCCCTCGCCTCCTGTCTCTTTAAGACTGAGGTTTCACGTCGGTGGGTCGAAGACTCGCGCTGGGATTGTAGGTCGGTACCAACTCCAAAGTGAGTGCACCAACCTTCGCTAAATCACGACTTTGTCCGGCTTTCAGAAGGTTTTGAACCCACTGAAATACAACATCCGCATTTTGGTCCGTTCGGGCGACGCGATGAATCTTCTCGTGGGCAGTGGCAGTAAAAACCTCATCCGAGAGCAAGAGTTCCTCTTTGAGTTTCTCCCCAGGGCGAAGTCCAGTGAACTGAATTTCGACATCTTCACCTTCCCGTCGTCGGGAGAGTCGGATCATCTCTCGAGCTAAATCGAGGATCCTCACCGGATGACCCATCTCCAAAATAAAGGTTTCACTCCCATCACTCAGCGTCCCGGCTTGAAGTACCAACTGGGCGGCTTCCGGAATGGTCATAAAAAATCGTTCGACCTCTGGATGGGTCACCGTGATGGGACCGCCGGCTTCGATCTGGCGCCGAAAGATCGGCACGACCGAACCGCTTGAGCCAATCACATTACCGAAGCGCACTGTCGTGAACTGGGTTCCATCGTTGCGCTCCCCCACCGCCTGACAAGCTCGTTCGGCAATTCGTTTTGTCGCTCCCATGAAGCTGCTTGGATTGACAGCTTTGTCCGTCGAGACAAGAACGAATCGCTCAACACCATGATCTTGAGCCGCAAGGGCCGCAGCCATGGACCCCCCGACGTTGTTGGACAAGGCCTCAAACGGGTTCGCTTCGACCAAAGGAACGTGTTTGTAAGCAGCAGCATGAAAAACGATTTGGGGGCGATGAATTTTCATCACCTCATCCAAACGCTGGCGATCTCGGACATCACCCAAGATAGGCACGAGTTGAGTCCGAGTCACAGACCGACGCAATCCATCGTCCACTTGGAACAAAGCAAACTCGTTGCGCTCGTAAAGAATAAGCTCCGCGGGACCGTAGCGAAGCAGTTGACGACAAATCTCACTGCCAATGCTGCCGCCAGCACCTGTCACCATGATCGAGCGACCCCCTAAGAACCGGGCGACTGCTTGCTCATCGAGAGCGACCGGGTCACGACCCAATAAATCTTCGAGTTGGATCGCTCGAAGTTGGCTCAACGCCACTTGATCATGAACAATCTCGAAGATCCGAGGCAGGGTGCGAATCTGCACCCCTGCTTTGTTTGCGTGGGCGAGGACGCGCCGGGCCAAACTCCTCGGCGCACTGGGCGCCGCAAGCACGACGAGAGCGATCCCATGAGCATGAATGAGGTGCGGTAGATCATCGATCTGCCCAAGAACCTTAAGACCTAAGAGATCTCGACCCTTTTTCACCTCATCATCATCCACGAGACCAACGATCCGGTAGGTCGCTTCGGGATCCCGGCGGGTTTCACGGATAAACAGTTCACCGGCGCGACCAGCACCGACGAGCAGCACTTTTTGACTCTCCAGTGCTCCAGACTTCGCTTGCAATCTCCGCTCAAAGAGAACCTGACCCATGACTCGCATCCCCACCGCACCGAAAACGGCGAGACTCCAGGTGATCGGCAAAACGGTGCGTGGGTAACCCAAGAACCCTGTGGTCACCACGAGGACCACAGCAGTCAGCGCACCACCGATCCCCAGCCCTAGCGCCAAACGAACGGCATCCCTTAGATCAAAGTAGCGCCACATCAATGCGTAGGTACGGGTCAATGTCAGACCGATAATCCCCGCAAAAACCACCAGGGGAAGCGTGCGGTTCATCAAGTCCAAGTAACGAGGTTCTGGCTGTAGATTGAACCGAAAATAGAAGGCAAGGACGTAGGAAATGCTCAGGACAACACCATCGGCGAGTCCTTGACTAACCACCCGACGCCACCGACTTCGACGACTCACGATTCCTCACCTTCTCGACTGAGTTCATCACTCGCCAAGGTCAGGACTGTCTGTAGAATGAGCGAAAGATCGCTGCCGACATCACGCTGTCGCAGATACTCAAGATTCATCGCCAGCTTCTCTGGCATGACAATCTCAATATAGGTCCTTTCCGGATCCTCGCTGGCGCCCAAGACGTCGGCTTCACCCCGAAACGCCAGGGTTGCGGGGTCGGTTAAACCCGGCTTGACCTCGAGAACTGCTCGCTGCTCATCGCTGTACAAAGCAACATAACGAGAGACTTCAGGACGGGGACCAACGACGCTCATTTCCCCCCGAAGTATATTGAGTAGCTGGGGTAACTCGTCCAATCGTGTTCGCCGAAGAAAACGACCGACCCGAGTGACTCGGTCATCATCCCCTACCGTGATCGGTAACCCGGCTGCGTCGACGGCGCGTTGACGCATGGTCCGAAATTTGAAGAGGCGAAAGGGACGACCGAACCGGCCAACCCGCTCTTGGACGTAGAGTGCGCTCCCGCCATCTTCCCACTTAATCACCGCCGCCAGGGCAAGGAAAGCAGGCCAACTCAACGCCAGAGCCCCGCCAGCAAAGGCGAGATCAAGAGCTCGCTTAAGCGCTCTATCCACTTCTGAATTCATGGTACCTGCAGCGTCTTGAGCACCTGGATGACCCGCTGCTGCTGAGTTTCCGACATGCCCATGAACAAGGGCAAGCTGAAGCTCCGTTCATAGTGATCGAGGGAAACAGGGTAATCGTCGGGCTGGAGATTGTAGGTGCTGGCGTAGTAAGAATGAAGGTGCAGTGGCTTGTAATGCACACTCGTACCGATGCGAGCCTCATTGAGTCCATCGATCACCTGTTGGCGGTCGATGCCGACACCGGGGCGAACCCGACAGATGAAAAGATGCCAGCAATGACTCGACCAGCTTTGGGCTCCCGGCGGTAACTCAAGCCATTGAAGTTCGGACAACTCCGCCAGATAACGTTGCGCTAGTTGCTGCCGCTCGACGGCGAAACGATCCGCTTTTGCCAACTGACCCAAGCCGAGGGCGGACTGAATATCGCTGAGATTGTATTTGAAGCCCGGAGCCACCACATCATAGCCCCAACTCCCCTTCTCTCGATAGCGCCTCCAAGCGTCCGCATTGATGCCATGCAACCTCATCACTCGCATTCGCTCAGCCAGTGCGGGATCATCGGTGGTGACCATGCCCCCTTCACCTGTCGTGATGGTTTTGGTGGCGTAAAATGAGAAGCAACTGATTTCACCAATCGAACCAACCCGACGACGCTCGCCTCCCACCAGGAGATCGACCGGAAGCGCGTGGGCAGCATCTTCAACAAAGGGGATGCCTGCGGCAACATTTCGTAATCGTTCTAAATCACAACCGAGCCCAGCCAAATGAACCGGAACAATCGCTTTGACACGATCTCGCCCGACTCGAGCTAAGGTCCTCTCCAGAGCTTCGGGATCCATGAGAAGTGTCTCAGGTTGCACCTCACTGAAGACGATTTCCGCCCCCAGATAACGAATCACCTCCGCCGTGGCAGTGAACGTGTAAGGCACAGTCACGACTTTATCGCCCGGACCGACACCCAGTGCCTCGAGCGCTAAATGCAACGCAGCGGTACACGAACTCACCGCAATGGCCTCGGCTGCACCCACATACTCCGCAAAGGCTGCCTCAAACTGTCGAGTGACCGGCCCCTGCGTTAGCCAACCCGATTCTAGAACCTCGACGACGCGAGCTACATCTCCCGAGTCCAAGCTGGGCTTTGCGAAAGGTATAGGATCCATCATGCTTCCACCTCTAAACGGGACTCGACCCGCTCAAGCCAACGATTCACGAGGACGGGCCAGGTCATCTCTGCTTGGGCGTACTTGGCTGCCGCTTTGCCCTGCCTTCTTAGCAGTCGTGCATCATCTGCGTAAGTTTCGATCGCAGATGCCAAGGCAGCCGGATTTCCGGGCTCCACCACCTGACCGCAGTCGTGAACTGCTACTTCCGTCGCGACATCGCCCCGCCCGGACACGATCGCGGGGCGACCACAAGCTAGGCTCGGTAGCAGTCGAGCAGGTCTCGTCCGATCAAAAAAGGGATCGTTTCGTAGTGTCACCAAGTGTGCGCTGCTCTCGGCGATCACGTCGGGCATCGATGACAGAGGGACAGGTGCGTCGAATCGAAGATGTTTAGGTGAAAGACCGAGACGCTGAGCGAGGGCCTGCAAAGCCGCTTTCGTGGGGCCGTCTCCAACCAAACGAATTTGCACATCCGAGCGATGCCGAAGAAGGGCAGCAGTCTCAACGACAACCTCCAAACCATGGGCATAACCGTGACTCCCGGCGACGAGAAACACCATCGGCTGACGACTTCGCTCGCGAAAGGGTCGCGGCTTGAAAAGGTCAGGATCAAAGCCGTTCGGCAAATAGGCCAAGCGATCAGCATCGAGTCCTTTGGCTTTGAGCCCGTCCAAGATACCTTTCGTCACGGCAGTCACCACATCGGCTTGGCTGTACAGAAATCGCTCAAGGGCACGACCTGCCTCCATCAGTGGCTTCGAAGCGAAGATGGATTCCGGTGCGACCGCCGGTACGGAATCTGGCCACAGATCGCTGACGTTCATAATCAATCGAGCACCGAGTCGCTTTTTCAAGGCAACGGCTGCCATGCCTAGAAAGAGAGGTGGTGATTCGAAAAATATCAAATCCACGCCGCTTAATCCAAGTCCTCTCAAGGCAGAGGTGGTCATAAAACTCAAATAGTTAGCCAAGCGCTTTAAACCCCGACCCCCCGCAGGAAAGGCCCACGTCCGAAGAACGGGAACCCCATCGATCACCTCACGATGAAAGATTTTTCCCTGGTAGCCACCGAAGGTGGCGCCAGTGAGGTGGTTAGGCAAACTGGTCAGCACGGTGACCTCGTGACCGCTGTCTATGAAACCGGCCACGGTCGCCCCAAGACGTGTCGGTGCCGCACCGACTTCCGGCGCATAGTACTGGGTCACGACGAGGATGTGCACCTTCAGGCTCCGAAAAATTCCCGCACTGAGCCAATGACATGATCCTGGTCCGAAAGCGTCAGGAAGGGGCTCATCGGCAGGCTTACGATGCGCTCGCTAACCCGCTCGGAGCGCGGAAGGTGACCCGGCCCTAACCCCAAATACCGAAAGGCTTCCTGAAGGTGGAGGGGAACGGGGTAATGGACTGCAGTCGGCACCCCGGCGGTCTGCATGTGCGCACGAAACGCCTCCCGGTCGTCAACCTCGATCGAATACTGGGCGTAAACATGACGGTTGCCAGCAAGAACCTTCGGCGTCCGAACAATGTCCTTCAGTGCTTCAGTGTAACGGGCGCCCAATGTACTCCGCTTTTCCATTTCATTTTCGAAATGAGGCAACTTGCCCAGAATCACCGCCGCCTGAATCGCATCCATCCGAGCATTCACTCCAATGCGAGTATGGACATAGCGACGTTCCTGACCGTGAGCCCTCAACTCTTTGCATACTCGAGCCAGGTCATCATCATCCGTAAAGAGGGCTCCACCATCCCCGTAACAACCCAAGGGCTTGGACGGAAAGAAAGAGGTCGCAGAAAGGGTGGAAAGCCCACAACTCATGCGGCCATCCTGAAGCGCTCCCAAGCTCTGAGCACCGTCTTCGATGACCGGGATCCCATGGGTTTTCGCAACGGTATTGATCGGCCCCATCCGGCAAACCTGTCCATAGAGGCTCACCGGGATGATCGCTCTGGTGCGCTCAGTGATCGCCGCCTCCAACAACTGAGGATCCATGCCGTAATCATCTTCACAAATATCGACAAAGACAGGTGTCGCCCCCAGCAGACTGATCACTTCTGCCGTCGCGATGAAGGTGAAGCCGACGGTCACGACTTCATCCCCCTCGCCCACCCCCAGAGCCATCAACGCAAGCAGCAAGGCATCGGTGCCCGAAGCGCAAGAGATTGCATGGGGTTGCCCAACCATCTCGGCGAGCTGCTTTTCCATCGCTTCGATTTCGGGACCCATGATGTAGCGTCCGTGCTCCAGGACACGGGCGATGCCCGCATCGATCTCCTGTCGATAGGCCTGATACTGACTCTTCAAATCGATAAACTGCATCGTCTAGTCCTCCAAGGGATGGCAACTTGTTTCGCTTACCATGTAACGGGCTTTGCACGCAGCACACGTCACGGCACCGAGGCTCCCCCGGTCCAAGCGCTCTCCACAGGCGCACATCCACCCACTCACTCGCGCTGGTGTCCCCATAACAAGGGCATATGCTGGCACCGGTTTCGTCACGACTGCGCCGGCAGCCACGAAAGCGTAAGGGCCGATGTCATGACCGCAGACGATCGTCGCGTTGGCACCGATCGACGCTCCCCGACCCACCCGTGTCTGAGCGTATTCGTTCCGACGGTTGACGTGCGAGCGCGGGTTGATCACGTTGGTAAACACCATGGACGGACCGCAAAAGACATCATCCTCGAGGATCACACCGGTGTACAAACTCACGTTGTTCTGAATTTTACAATTGTTACCGATCACCACTCCATTTGCGACATAAACGTTCTGACCAAGGCTACAATCCCGTCCGATCACAGCCTTGGGGTCCACATGGCAAAAGTGCCACACACGACTCCCGGCGCCGATGACAGCCCCGTCATCCACCACAGCGGTCTCATGAATGAAAGGCTCGTCACTCAAGGCCTGTCTCCTATCCCAAGTCGGGGCGACCTACCGCTCGAACCTGGCCGGGTCAACGTGATTGACCCTTTTAGGGTCAGCCCTTAAGGCGCCAATGTCGCTGGAGTTCCCATGACCCGAACACGAATCGCTTTGATCGGCTGCGGTCGAATTCTTCAAAAACACCTCGATGGTATCGCCGAAAATGGAGAGGATGCCGAGATCGTCGCCGTCTGCGACTTGATCGAGAGCAAGGCAGTTGCTGCCGCCGAAAAGCTGGGTATTCCTCACTACTCTGACTTTGACGTCATGCTCCGTGAAGTCCCCTGCGATTTAGTGTCTGTGCTGACGGATTCAGGCAGTCATGCGTCGATCACCATCGCAGTTCTGAAAGATCACGGTCTCGACGTGCTCGTGGAAAAGCCCATGGCGATTACCCTAGAGGACGCTGATGCCATGATCGCTGCCGCAAAGGAGGCTGGACGGCGCCTGTTCGTGGTGAAACAAAACCGCTTTAATCCCCCCATCGTAAAAACTCGAGAAGCGAAGGAAGCAGGACGGTTTGGGACGATGGTCATGGGGACGGTTCGGCTGCGCTGGCGGAGAGATCAGGGGTATTACGATCAAGCCGATTGGCGGGGAACTTGGGCTGAAGACGGTGGCGCTTTGACCAATCAGACAATTCATTACATCGACCTCATGACTTGGCTGATGGACAGTCCCATCGAAACTGTTTTCGCACGAACTGCCACTCGACTCGTGACGATTGAAGCAGAGGATACAGCCGCTGTCGTTCTGACCTTTGCCAATGGCGCGCTCGGGATCATTGAAGCGACCACTGCCACACGTCCACTCAACCTTGAGGCGAGTGTCTCACTCCTGGGTGAAGGAGGTACAGTGGTTCTCGGTGGCTTTGCCACGAATGAACTGGTCACCTGGAACTTCAGCGACGAACCGGAAGATGCCCCGAAGCCCGACCTTAGCTACCCCATTGATAACGTTTATGGTTATGGCCATGTGGCTCTCTATGCGGATGTCATCGAGGCGCAAAGAACAGGCAAAAGAGCACTGATTGAGGGTGATGATGGTCGTCGAGTCCTGGCCTTACTTCATGCGATTTATCACAGTGCAGAAGCGGGATGCCCGGTGGATTTTCACCCGGAAAAATACTTCGATGCCAGTCCGTTAGGACGAGGAGTAAACGACCCATGAAGCGAGTCGCGGCAATCTTTGGCACCCGTCCGGAAGCCATAAAAATGATGCCCGTGGTCGCCGAACTCGACCGCAGCGATCAGATCGACTGCCAGTTCATCGCTACAGCCCAGCATCGCGAAATGCTCGATCAAGTGATCGGTCTCTTTGAGCGGCCCCCGAACCTCGATCTCAATCTGATGAAACCGGGTCAGACCCTCGCCGAGTTATCGGCTCGTCTTTTAACGCACCTCGATCAAGCACTCGAACAACTGGATCCAGATCTCGTCCTCGTCCACGGTGATACAACGACCAGTGCCATGGCGGGACTCGCTGCCTTCTACCGTCAGATCCCGGTCGGTCATGTGGAGGCTGGCTTGCGCACAGGAGACCTCAGTGCACCCTTTCCAGAAGAGTTCAACCGCATCCTGACAGGCAGACTTGCCCGTTGGCACTATGCGCCGACCACTGGCGCCCGTGATAATCTCGTTGCTGAGGGAACACCGCTCAAAAATATCTTAGTCACGGGGAACACAGTCATCGATGCCCTGCACCAAGTATCTGCTCGGTTGGACCGGTACGAAGGGTTTCCCCAGCCACTCCCGGCCGAACTCGGGGGGATCCTGAGTGATTCGTCTCGTCTCGTCCTCGTCACCGGACACCGCCGTGAGAACTTCGGTCAGGGTTTCCTTGGTATCTGCCAAGGCTTGAAGCGGCTTGCTCAATCACAACCGCAAGTGAATATTGTTTACCCGGTGCATTTGAACCCTCGTGTCAAAGAGCCGGTTCATGAGCTCCTCGGCGATATCTCGAACGTCTACCTAATTCCGCCCTTGGATTATCTTCCCTTCGTCGCCCTGATGCGTCGCTCGGACATGGTTTTGACGGACTCCGGGGGAATCCAAGAGGAAGCACCAGGTCTTGGCAAACCGGTTTTGGTGATGCGGGAAAAGACGGAGCGTCCGGAGGCGCTTGCGGCAGGAACGGTTCGCTTGGTCGGGACCGACCCTGAGCGCATCGTGAACGAGGTCCTCCAACTCTTGGAGGACCCCCGTCATTATGCCCAGATGAGTGAAGCATCTAACCCGTATGGCGACGGACTTGCTTCAGGACGCATCCGACAACATCTGGAATCTGTTCTCATCGACACAGAATAGATCAGTCGGCGCCGCCTTCGGCGGCTTCGTCTTCCTTGTCCTGGGGTAGCCACCGATCCAGTGTGGATCGCAGCACATCAAAATCAAGCGGCTTGCCCATGTAATCGTCCATGCCTGCTGCGAGACAACGCTCCCGGTCTCCAGGCAGGACGGAGGCGGTCATCGCAATGATCTTGACCCGATGCCCCGTCTCCACCTCGAGACCTCGCATCTGTGAGGTGGCTTGAAAGCCATCCAACTCGGGCATGCGGCAATCCATCAACACCAAGTCGAACTCCTGCTCGATCATTTTGGTCACCGCCTCACTGCCATTTGCAACGATGACGGGGTCAAAACCCAGTTGCTCGAGCATCAAACGAGCGACCTTTTGGTTCACGGGATTATCCTCTGCGATCAGAATGCGTCCTGGCTGCTGCGGACGACGAGTTTCCGACGTGGCTTCGGGTAAAGCCATCGGTGTACCGATCATTTCGGAGAGTGTGAGCAACAAGTGGTAACGTCTCACCGGCCGCTCAAGAAGAACAATACCACTGGACTGCGCCACCTTCTCATCATCGACCTGAAGCCCCGGAGGAACCAATAAAACCTTGGCAGCATCGACGTTCGGCATTTCCGATAGAAAGCGCCGGCCACTTCCATCACTCAGCCGTAAGTTCGCGATGATGAGTTCATAATCTTGGTCTTGGATCGCTCGACTTGCCTCAGCCGCAGAATCAACCAGTGTAACGGCGAGTCCCCACCATGTGAGGTACGACCCTAAAATCCCGTCGGTACAGGACGGAGCACCTACGATGAGGACATTCTTCCGCTCGAAGCTCCCCTCCGGAACCTGTAAAGGATCCGATGCCGAGTTCGGTAGTGCCGGGAAAGGCACCTCGATCCAGAACATAGAGCCCTGACCCACCTCACTCTTCACGCCCATTTCACCGCCAAATGTATCCACCAACCGTCGGCACACGGAAAGACCAAGCCCGGTTCCACCGGGACGCCGCATGCTTAAGTCATCGCTATGCTGGAAGGGTTGAAAAATATCCTCACGCGCTTCAAGTGGTATCCCCACGCCCGTATCTTCAACCTCGACGCGCAAGCGCTCTCCCCGACCTGTCAATAAACGAAGATGCACCTCACCCTTGTCGGTAAACTTAATGGCATTGGAAACCAGATTAAGCAGTAGTTGGCGAAAACGAGTCGGGTCCCCTTCCATACGACTGGGCAGTCGAGGGTCGACGGCACAGGTCATCTCAAGGCCTTTTGCAAAAGCGCCTGGCGCCAGCAGAACAGCGACTTCCTCAGCCGCATTTCCTGGAGAAAATGCCCTTTTCTCCAACTGCAATGCGCCAGCTTCGATCGTCGAAAAGTCGAGGATATCGTTCAGAATGGCCAATAGCGTTCGACTGGAATCATCTGCGGTTTGAACCAAATCCCTCTGACGGACATCAAGAGGCCCCTGTTGCAACAGTTGCAGCATTCCGAGAATTCCATTCATCGGAGTTCGGATTTCATGGCTCATGTTAGCGACGAAAGCACTCTTCGCTTCGGTGGCTGAGTTCGCCCATTTCAAAGCCTCGCCCAAATGCTCCGCCAGATTTTTGTTCTCGAAGCCAACGGAAACTGAGCGAACCATAAGTTCACTCTGCCCACGCGCTGTCGGCAAAAGAACAGCCAGGAATATTCCAATAAGAAGAGCAAGGACCAACTCGTCTGGCCTTCGGGTTTGAAGGAAGAACATCATCTGAGGCAGGAGCAGAATTAGAGCAAAGGCCACATAGCCTTGAAAATGCCCCGCCAAGGTCGACAGTCCAGCGGCGGCAAACATGGCTAAGATACAAATGATCACCGCTTGATGGGTGAGATCTACATTGTTCAGAAAGAGAAGAGCACCGACGCTGATACTGACTGCCGACAACATCACCTGAAGGAAAAATCGGCGCTTCCATGCGGGCATTTCTTCCCGACTCAACTCACTGCTACCGAAACGGCGGATCGTGACCGAACGCATCAAAGCGATGCTGAACATGAGTGTTAGCCAAAATCCCAGATAGACCCAGGGTACGGTATCACGCACCACCCAGGAGATAAGACCGGGCACCATGACGGTTCCCAAGACGCCAACCATGGCCTGCCGGTACAGCAACCGGGTGAGTGCCTCCTCCACAAGGGGGCGATTGGTTTCCTGTTCCCCACTGGGCTGCATAGCGAGCCTCCCGATTCGAGATTTGCACGGTCAGGACAGACTGCCAAGTTCGTGAGTGATGCCCTTGCCAGTCTGCTCCATGACCGCTAGCGCAGGGCCGCGAAAGGAACGGTAAAATGAGTAAAGACGAGTTCTCTGAAGAACAAAAAGTCGATCGTTATCGAGCGGTCTTCTACGCAGGAGCGAGCGGTGACTTTAATCCCATCCATATCGACCCCAGTGTGGGTGAGAAGGCCGGCTTCGGTGGCCCAATTCTTCACGGCTTGTGTACGGCCGCTTGGATGGTGGATGCCGTCAGTCGACATGTGGGCGATCCACGCAAAATCAAAAGCATGAGAACTCGATTCAGTGCACCTGTTCGACTCGGCGATCGTCTCTCCTTCAAAGGCACATTGCAGCAAGAGAACGAAGACGGAACGCAGACCTACGGCATCGAGGCAGTCAATCAGGACGATGAAGCTGTCCTGAAGCGGTCTACGGTCACAGTGGGGGACGTCTAATCATGGCGAAAGCAGAAGCATATGTCGGTCGCGAATACGGTCCTTTCACCTATCATGTGGGCCATGAGAAAATTCGCGAGTATGCAACGGCAACAAAGAATGACCACCCCTGGCATCATGATGAAGAAGCAGCGGCTCAAGTTGGCGGGCTGATGGCGCCGCCGATGTTTGCGGTCATTCCCACGTTCAAGCCAGTCATTGCTTGCGTCTCTGACGAAGAACTCGAAATCGATCTCGCCAAGCTTGTTCACGGGGAGCAAGAGTTCCATTTCCACCGGCCGATTCGGGCAGGAGACACGCTTTTGACCACGGGGGTCATGGAGACTGTTCGGGAAAAGGGTCCGATGTATTTCGTTAAAATTCGTACAACAACCGTCGATGACGCCAACGAAACGGTCGTCACCGGTTTGTGGAATCTCGTGATCAGGATTTGAGAGCCACGCCCGGGCGTCGGCAGGGTGAGCAGATCACTGGGTCCGTATTCGATCTGCGGTAAACTTGATCGCAAGCCGCATCAGTTCGGCCGGTGGGGGCATCTCGATGTCTAAATCTCGCAGGAGTTGGTCACTGGTATCGGCCCGATACGTGAGTGTGTCGTTCAGATAAGCAAAATCCCGTGCCGCCTGACTACGGCCTGCAAACAACGTGGTGAAAGGGCGAGCTAAATCAAAACCGGCAGCGAGTCCCCGTGCTTTCAAGCCGTTTCGCTCCGCAATCGCTTGAACCAGGGTGCGCGAAGGAAGCGGTTGGGGATGGTCGATCACCACAAAACGTTGATGAGCACGCACACTAGAGGCCAGACGGGCCGCTGCCACCGCAAGGGTATCAGCGGCGACGGCATGCACTCGAGCGCGTCGACTAGGAAGGGGAAGTGGCAAGCCCTTTGGCATCTGACTGGCAAGGATTCCCAGCCGGTAGATCCCGCCAAGCCGATCGATGTGGCCCGTACGCGAATCACCGATCACCAAGCCCGGTCGCAGAAGAGTCCATGACAAACCGCTCGAGATCACCAGCCGCTCTTGGGCCAGCAAGCTGCTCTCCAAACCGTTACGCAAGTCGGGTTGGACGGCTGCAGCCTCTGCATTGACCACCCCTGAGCCCTGTCCCAACACAAAGAGACTGGACAAAATCATGAGACGAGGGGGCTCGTGACACTCCGAAGCGAAGCGTAGAAGTTGACGCGTAGCTTCCATACGGCGCCGATGGCTCCGTCTGCCACCACTTCCCTGTCCCTGACCAAGCCCGAAATAGAAGATGTGCTTCACCGAAGGTAGCAGCCGCTCAATGGACTCTGCTGACAGTCCAAGATCGACGGAAGAAGCACTTCCTCGGTGGATAGAAACCCCTTGGGGGCGCCCCAGAATTTTTCGGGCTTCGTCGATGTGTTCGGGCAGCACCAACAAATGATTCGGCCGGCTCGGAAACTCCTGCCGAAGAACAGCGAGAAGTTGCTGCGCCAGGAAACTTGGAAATCCGACAATGAGGTTGGCCATGGCGTTTCGGCTACGCCAAGGGGACCACTCGGTGCAAGCCAAGCTTGCGAAGGACAGCATTCGTGGGCAAAGGGAATCCACTCTGTCGATGGAGACACCATGCGAAAAGCGGTACTTCTTTGCTCTTTCCTCTACGCAGCGACCGGCTGGGCGCAGCAAACCGACGCTCCTGAGCCCACTCCGACTGAATCAGCGGACACCCCATCGGGGGAGACTCCCGCTGAAGACCCGAAGGAGCCAACGGATGCGGAGCCTGAACCTGCACCACCGACGGAGGCAATTCCCGAGCCTTCCGACGATACGTCGTCAGCGGAGGCTGCAGAGAAACCGGCGGAAAAACCAACCCAAAAAGCAGATATCGAGCCTGCTCCAGCGGCTCCCGAGCCCGCCCCAGCGGCTCCCGTAGCACCACCGACCGCGCCCCCCATGAACCCCAAACTGGATGGACTGACCCTCGGAGCTCAAGTGATCTTCGCAGCAGCACTTGCTTCCGACTCTTTGAAGGACGCAGAAACAGGTCGATTGGCAGGCGCTTTCTCGACCGCAAACGGCGACTGGCTTGATCCCAAGACCACTCCGGCAGGCCTCCTGAAAAAGTTTGCCGACACGATCACGCCACTCGGCGACGTAGATCCCCAAGATGGTGCGGCCGTTGGGGGCAAGCGGACCGAACTCCTCGACGCGGTCGGTGCGGCGAAGAGTCTCGCTGAAGCTTCGGCTCGCCCCGTGCTGAGAGCGGATATTCTCGCAGGTCTTGAAACCTTCAAGACAGCCCTCAGACCCCCCTACGCCCATGGGCAGTCCCGGCAGAAGATCTACGGCTGGACCCTGGCTGGCTTTGGAGGACTTGTCACACTCACTGGCGGAACGGCGCTGATCAATCCTCAGGAGCCAAATCGACTGGGTTTCGCAACCACTGCGACAACCGCTGGGATCTTACTGGCCGGTGCCGGTGCAGCGATGGTGCTCCTGGATGATACCCCTTAGCCTCCTCCTCCTTCTGGTCTCGCCACAACCCTGTCTCCAAGAGCAGGGTGCGAAGGACTGTCCTGCTTCCCAATGCCCTGAAGGTGGGTCTGTGGAGCAGTGCCGCCAACTGGAAAGCTTAGAGACGCAGATGGGCTTGGATTGGCAACATCGTCCTGGCATGGGCAAGCATATGTCGCTCAAAGCGCCTCCAACCACAAAGAAAACGCCGAAGGCACCGAAGTCTTCAGCAACATCCTCTTGGCTTCCCTGTCTCGGGGGGCTCGCCATCGCCGGAGGCAGCGCGTACGCTGTCGCCCAAGGCGGGCTCACGCGACAGATTCTTGGCTCCGTGGGAGTCACTGCGGGAGCCTATCTCTGCTGGAGTTCTCGATGATGATGCGTCTCGCAGCAATCCTGCTGATTCTAAGCGTCCCCCAACTCGCAGAGGCGAGCGAGACGGTTTACTACCTGATGAAGGCCCGATCCATGGGTTCGGATGTTCCCACCGGACTTAACGCCGAACTACTGACCAAAATTCGACGGGTCATCAGCAAGCATAATCGACTTGTAGTGGAGGGAGAGGTGGACTCCATGGCGGTCGAGGGTCCGGTAATTCCCGCAAAAAAACTTGCGCTGCAACTGGAAGAAGCTCGTCTCGCCTTTGAAGGTTTAGAGTTCGAAAAGGCACGAAATATCGCCAGTGATGTCATCGCTGCGATCGGGTCGCTGCCCGCAACTCCCGCAGGTCGAGGGCTTTGGCGCCAAGCACAGATTCGACTCATTGCAGTCGCTGATGGTGAGGGTGCTGAAGAGGAGGCAACCCGCCGTATCGATGAATTGTTGCGTATCGAGCCAAGCCTGGATCCTTCGGCGATGGGCGTCGAGCCCCATCTTGTGGATTTGCTGATTGCAGCCAAAGCACGCCTTCCCGGCTCCGTGCCTGTCCGACTGCGCATTGCCCCCCCCGGGACAAAAGCTTGGCTCGATGGTCAACCCGTCGTCACCAAACCTCGAACTCGACCCGGTCATCATCGGATTCTCGTCAAGCGACCAGGTTATGCCGCCTATGTCGGCTCGTTCACCGCTCAAGAGGGTTTGCCCGTTGAAGTTCAGGTCTCGTTGCGACGGGCGACTCACCGGCACCTCAATGAACTCGACGACGCTTTAAAGGAGTTGGCGCCCAAGGAAACGATCCTCGAAATTGCCGGCAAAGCGACACGGGAGGCAGGCTCTACGGTCGGTTTGCTACCGAGCCTCGGACGCCAAGAGGATGGGCGCGTCCAGATTCGAATCGCAGCGGTTCAACCGTCGGGAAAACTTCTGGGTGTTGGCACGCTCGTGACCGATGGGTTGCTGGGCTCCAAAGATATTTTACTGGCGTTAAAACAGGCGAGTTCGGGAACAATGTCCAAACCCTTGGCAAATGGGGTCTATCGAGCCGCCGAGGCTCAGCCTCCTAAAAGAGAGACCGGGAGATCCCGTGAGCGTCGTCTACGGCAATCTCGCTATCGAGGTGACGGCTTGGATTTGCCAGTTCATCCTCGGCTACGGGCGCGCCAGAGTAACTCGAACCTCATCGCGGCCGGTATCTTACTGGTGGTAGGGGGCGGTGTCGCTGCGGTTCTCTACCATAACTATGAACCGCCCCCCGTCAGCCAAACCCTTCCACCCACTCTCGGAATCTCAGTGGAAATTCCATGATTAGACAGCCACTCCATCTCCTCCCACTCCTCCTCGTCGGTGCGTGTCCGAAAGAGGCAGAGATTATCCAAATTCCCGGCCCTCACTGTGAGATTCGAGTCGCCTTTCAAGCGCCTGGGAGTTTGGGACAACCTCTGCGCCCCGAAGGATCGCCAAACATCACGGTGCTGGACTTAGAATTGTCGAGCGAGAATGGTCTTCAGGAGCGCCAACTGTCTGTTGTGGACCGATCGGGAGTCCTTTCGGTCGAGGGTGAGCCCCTGCAAATTCGCGAAAACGAGCAATTTACCCTCCGGATTACAGGTCGGTCAGAGTCCGGTGACATCGTCTCGCAAGGTCAGTCTAAATCCTTCGGCTGTGGTTTGGATACCGAACAAGAAACCGTAAACGTGACCGTTAACTTTTTACCGGTCAATCGGTGGATTCCTGTCTCGATTCCGAACGACCTTGCGCGCGTAGGCCATCAACAAGTCGCTGTCGGCGATGGTCTTCTCATCGTTGGTGGGCGACGACCGTCCGGACTCGCGACGCCGCCTTCTCCCTCAGATGCAGGGGTACCGACTCAGGATACTGGTGATTCCTCTTCTGACGCTGGACACTCAACGGATGGCGGCGACCCAGCCTCGTCGGGCCCAGAAGCAGGCCCCACTCCTGAAGCAGGCATTCTTGATGGTGGGCCCTTGGATACCGGCGTTTCTCCCGATGCAGCAGCTCCGGTCCCCGGACAAGACGGTGGTACCGAAAGCGGCGCAAATCACGGCTTGCTCGGCCCGACCGTCGAGACAGGAATTGCCTACTTTCAAATGGCGTCGACTCGCTTTCTAACGGGCTCTGATATTGCGGGGAACACAGACTTTCTTCGCAACTATCAAGCGATGGCTGTTTACACGCAAACCGATCGTGCCCGTGCCTTTATCCTGGGCGGAAGCACGGAGTTCCCACCGGGCGAACAGGGACTTGCCTTTTACTTTGATGCTGAAGACGAGGTGAAGATCAGTGACCCTGTGCAACGAATGAGTGCCGCACTCGAAGGGCTTCTGTATCCACAGGCGGTTCCCCTGCAGCACGGGCTTCATCATCTGGCCTTACTGGGCGGCGTCAAAGGCGGCCGCAGCGCGTCTTGGCCCGTTCGGTCCGCCATCTTGCCAAGCACCATGGTTTTGGTCGACGTGGACCACTTCACCACCCGAAGTGAACCCCTTCTCCAGAATCGTCAGGGAGAAACTCCTTTGGGATTTCGACCTATGGTCGCAAGCTTCGGTGATGGCAGTGCCTTGATCGCTGGGGGGTCTGCTGTCGACGAGAACGGAATCGTCGGCCCGACCACCGCGGCTAGTCATTTGCTTTATGAGGATCGGAACAGCGGGTCTTTCATCATGCCCTACTTAGACGAAGCTCGAGCGGAGCCACTCGCGCTGCCCCGACGCAATGGAATCGCTGTCTCGGTTCATGACCAACTGGTGGTCTTCATCGGTGGCTTAGATGCCATGCCGGCAGATGGGCAAATGGTTGCCGAGTTGTATCGGTGGAGTCCAGGACCCGTACCAGGTCGAGCGCGCGGGGGGAGTCTGATCCACTCGCCGATCACTCGCTTCACCAACAGCCAATCGCACTGGGGACGGGGAATGGCCGCACTACGGATGACCTGCAGAACCGGTGAAACCTATTGCCCAATTCTAG
The DNA here is from genome assembly GCA_002696345.1 of Myxococcales bacterium. GTDB lineage: Bacteria > Myxococcota > UBA4151 > UBA4151 > UBA4151 > UBA4151. The sequence continues at coordinate 193,189 of NZRT01000065.1, read as the reverse complement.
TCGTCGGGGGTGCGACGGAAGCTGGGAATGGTAGTACTTCGGCCCGTCTGCTGCTGCTGAAAAGTGAAGTCGATCCAAACTCTGGTCGAGCCAACTGGGTCCTCGACGAAGAACCACTAGATGATCTTCCAGCCCCCCTCTGGGGTGCTCAAATCACACGTCTCCAAGATGGCACACTGATGGTCTTTGGTGGGCTCGACCGCCCCGAGGAAACCGGAGGTCAACCCGCCACGCAGGCTTACCTTTACAACTGGGCCAACTGACTAAATAGCGATGGCGTCGACAGCGCGACGTAACTCGTCGAGACTCCCATTGTTCTCGACGATAATGTCAGCCAACTTAATACGGGCTTTGTCACTCATCTGAGCATCCAGGCGAGCCTGAAACCCGTCCAATGTCATTCCGTCACGTCGCTTGCAACGACGAGCCCGAAGTTCTTCCCGGGAAACCACCACAATCACCGCGTCACACAGATCGTCCTGACTGGCTTCAAAGAGCAAAGGACTTTCCAAAACAACGACCTGTGCGCCGCTCTCCTCGAGCAATCCTAAATGGGCTTCTGCTCGCTCTCGAATCAAGGGATGAAGAATGGCTTCAAGACTCCTTCGGTCCCGCTTGTTTTCAAACACTCGCGTGGCCAATGCCTTTCGGTTTAAACCGCCATCGGGCCGCAACACAGTATCGCCAAACTTTGCGATGACCGCCTTCAAGCCCTTTGTGCCGGGCTCAACAACCTCACGACTTAGTTTATCGGCATTGATCACCGGAATATCGCGTTTTGCCAGCAGCCTTGCGACTTCAGACTTTCCTGCGCCGATACCGCCAGTTAAACCAATGATTCTCATGCTCACTCCATCGTTGCCCGCCGCGCGATCGCCATGGTAAAGCGTCCCATCGGAGAGCATCATGTGTTGGCGGTTTACTGCGACTCTCGTCCGTCAACCTAAGCCGTGGATCACTCCGACAGCATCCTACAAAGTGACGGCGCAGAGCGATGCAGCAGTTGCCACGGCGCTGCACATACTGACTGGACGACCCACTGACACGCGAAAAGTGGGGCTTCCATGAAACAAGCCGTTCAAAATATCGACCGATCCATCCCACAGTATGTCCCGATGTCGATTCCAGGCAGGCCAGCGTGAAGCAAAAATGGAAAAGAGTGTCGCCTCCCGTCCGTCGGCTTGTCCTGCCCCTGAAACCCCTTGGGCTAAAGGACACACGGCCGACGTACCCAGATCAGGTCCTCCTAAATGCCAATCGCTTCCGAACCCGACCCCGGTGGCTGCCGTTCTGCCCACACCAAATCGCCAAAATTTCAACCCGCCACCTGATGGTGAAGAAACCGAAGACCTAGATCTCTATGCATCCTCGAATCATCAACCCCCGCTTCCTGATTGGCGCGGTTCACACCCGTCAATTTCCCAATGAAGAGACCGATATGGAGATCGTCATCGCCGGACGCAGCAATGTCGGAAAAAGTTCGTTACTCAACGCACTCTTCGGCACGCGCAAAATGGTCAAAGTCGCCGACCGACCCGGAAAGACGCAAGAGCTGAACTTCTTCGCTGCAGAGCTTGCAAAAGGCGAGGAAGAGCGGAGAAGTGTGCGCTTCGTCGACCTCCCGGGCTATGGTTATGCCCGTGTCAGTAAGGATCAACAAAAGGCGATGAGTCGGCGTATTGGTGATTACCTTGCAGCCCAAAGACACCGACTCGCCATCCTTCTAATCGACCTTAAGCGAGGACCATCGAACCAGGATCTTTCCGCCTTCGACGCGCTCTGCGATGTCGGATCTGCTGAAGTTGTGATTACCAAGGGAGATCAACTGGCCCGACACAAGAGAAAGCCTGCTCTGAGCGCTCTTCAAACCCGAATGGGTTTGGCCCGCCCTCCCCTGCTCACCTCATCGGCGAAAGGATTTGGCATTGTCGAGTTGACCGAAAGGCTTTGGTGCCTCACGAAAGAATCATGAGAGATGTCGTCTGGATCCTCATCGGATCATTAAGCCTTGGATGTGGTCTCGTTTTAGACCTCCCACCGCCTCAACTCCACGATGTTGGCGCCGAGGAGGATGCGAGCGTTAGCCCAAACGGGGATACTGGGACGATCGTTCCAAACGATGCGGGTGATCCGAGCGATATCGGCATCATCCGTGATGCTGCCCAAGACACCGGTGCCGATGAAGATGCGGGGCGCCTAAACGACGTTGGATTTGATGGCAACGCGATCGTCGATGCCTCGGTGAACGACGGTCCAGAACCACTTGATGGTGGAACCATAGACTCGGGTCATGACCATGATACCGGTCAAGTCGATGGAGCTTTTGAAGACGCCGGTCCCCAAGACTCAGGTCCCCCCCCCTGCGGTCCAGCCTGTGACACCGTGGATTTGGCAATGGGCGGTCATTTCACCTGCACACTTCAAGGAGACGAGCAAGTCTACTGCTGGGGTGACAATGATTTTCAGCAGTTGGGACGCGAAGGCGCAGTTCAAACGCGCCCAGTCCCCGTCAGCGTTGCCAACACAACTCGGATTCGAGCAGGCGAAAGCTATGCTTGTGCTCAGAACCATCAGGGCGTTTTGCGGTGTTGGGGCAGCAACACCTGGGGTCAACTAGGAAACGTAAATCCTGATTCTCAACCCCCCGTCACGGTGGCGGATCTCCCGGTGATCCAAGACTTCGCCCTGTCGAAAGGACACAGTTGTGCGCTGAGCAACGGGGATCTTTACTGTTGGGGGCGAAACAATGAGGGCCAGTTGGGTCTCGGCGATCGACTGACTCGATTTGCGCCCACTCGTGTTCTAGGAATTAGCGATGTTCAACACATCGCACTCGGTATTGCGAGCACCTGTACACTCAGCGGTGGCGTGAATGTTCACTGCTGGGGTTCGAACTCGGACAATCAACTGGCCTTTGAGGGCGCAGCGGAGTTGCTTAGTCCCCCTCAGGCTCCAACCATTCCACCCGCTCTCGGGCTCTCTGTGAACTGGTTCCATGGCTGTATCCATACGGTGGCAGATACTGGATTCTGCTGGGGCGCAAATCACAATGGCCAATTGGGGAACGGGACGACGAACCCATCGGTTAACGGCACCCCCGTACTCCTTCTTGATCGAGTCGTCGAAGTGACAACCGGTGGGAGGCACAGTTGCGGTCTTCAAGACAATGGAAACTTTGTGTGCTGGGGACAGAACCATGGAGGTCAGTTGGGTCTTGGAAACCTTGAGGATCAACTCATCCCCTCCACCGTTGCACGGGAAGGCGATGAGCGCTTCCAAAGGCTGAAGGCCGGATATTACCACACCTGCGCCATCGATCTTCGATCGCGGCTGTGGTGTTGGGGTCATAACGGTCTGGGACAGTTGGGTGATGGAACCCTCACGAACCGGACCGAACCCACCCTCATTCTCTTCGACTAGAGCAGGTCCCCCGCCGGATGCCTCAATGTCATCTTGCCCCATCTATTGAGAACGGGTATCAATATCAACAGGAGCAACGGCGTGATCGTCTGTCTATGCCACGGGGTTTCCGACCGTCAGATCAATAAGCTTCTCGTCTCGGGAGAGGCATCGACTGTGGCCGCTGTTCAAGCCCAGACCCGATGTGGAACCGATTGCGGTACTTGCATTGCTCAACTGCGGGAAATCGTAGACGCTGCCGAACTGCGACGCTGGAAGTATCAACCGCCCGTGCCCCGAGTGCTTCGCCCCGCGTAATTTTCAAAAAAATAAACCGGAGGTGACTTGGCCGAGTCGGCAAGCTGTGCTAGCCGACCATTCAGGCTGTGACACGTCTTCGAGTTTTTTAGGGGGAACAAGATGACTCTGGGTGAACTGCAACAGGTACTTAGCGATGAAGAGCTAAGCGCTTTCGGTCTTTCCACAGCGGACACCGAGAGGAGCATGGCATGGCTCGAAGATGCGATGAATGATCGACTTGACGACCCATCGAGTGATTTCGAGTAACACAGCGTCCTTAGGGACGAACGCGAGTTCGCCAACCGAGCAGTAAGAGCGGGTCGACGGCAGCCCCATTCAGACGAACTTCAAAGTGCAAATGTGGTCCAGTCACACGACCCGTTCGACCCGATTGACCAATCTGGCTCCCGGGAGCCACCGCATCGCCGCGGGAGAGCTTACTCTCGGACAGATGAGCGTACCGGCTGACCAAGCCCTGCCCGTGATCGATTTCTATCAATCGTCCATAACCCCCCACCACACCGGCTCGGGTGACGTTGCCTCCAGCGATGGCATAAACAGGTGTACCGACCGCAGCAGAGAAATCGATCCCGTCGTGCTGGCGTGTTCCTTTGCCGAAGGGATTTTTCCGCGGCCCAAAGAAACTGGTCACGACCACCTTATTTAATGGCCAAACAAGAGGTCGATTGACTGCGGTTAGCTGAAGATTGGCCACCTCCCCCCGGGCGGCACAGAAGCGAATCATTTCCCGTATGTTGAGTTCCAAAATACGATCTCGAGTGTATTGACGCTTTTCCAAAGCGAGTTGGTCTTCCAACCAGTTTGCCAAAAACGCAGCAAATCGTTGATCCTGCTTCCCTCGTGCACGGGCAGCCCAGGCTCCTGCCTGGCGGAGCAATTGACTCCAAAGGTCCTGGCGAGCCGACGGCAACGGTTGACGAACTGTCCGATCACTAACGACAACAGGCGACAACGATTGAAAACGTTTCATCAGGACACGCATCCGTTGACGTCGCTTTGAGGCGAGACCTCTTCGCTTTGATTTATCCGCACTTAGCTTCCGCTTTTTGTGCACCGATTGACGCCTTCGATTCGCCCTCTTTGGCGCCTGACGAACCGAATCAACGGTTTCGAGCGGCACGTTTTCTGGCGGTGCCACCGAAATCGGTGTCTGGGCACAAGCGATCATCGCCCCCAAGACCGACATTTGTCCCATGCGGAACAACCCGAAGATAAGGCAAGATAACCTACGGCAACCAGTGCCAGGAGGAACTATTTTGCTGCGACGACCTCTATGGAGCGCCTTCTTCATACTGCCTATGGCTCTTGCCAACTGTAGTTGTGAAGAAGAAATCATCACTCGCCTTCCTGTGCCCTCCCTAGATATTCACGACCTTGATCGTGGGGGCAATTATCGTGACGGGCTTCGCTCTGTCACCCTTGGCGAAGTTCCCTTCGGACAAGAGGTGGTCGCCAACCTGCAGTTGGAGAGCATCGGTACTCAAGATCTCTTTATTGAAGCACTGCGTATTGAGGCCAGTACCGACCCGAGTTGTACCACTGGATACAGCGAAGGAGAGTTCACTACCCCCTATTTTGAGGGCCCCCTGGCCACGGAAATGACCCATGATTTTACGGTGACCTATCGCCCCCTCGATGATGGTGCTGATTGCGCAGATCTGGTCGTGGTCAGTTCTGACCCCAAACATCCGGAAGCACGTCTACTGTTGACAGCCGATGGACTCGCTCCACGTCTCTGTGCTGCGCCCGTCCCTGTTGAGTTTGGCGATGTCTTCCAGGGCGGAGTGGTCGATAAGGAACTAAGTTTAACGAGTTGCGGTCGGCAAGCCCTTCAGATCACCAGCGTAACCATCCAAGAGGGCAGTGATGAAGCATTTAGCTTTACAGACCCTTCGTCGACCACAGGCACCCTTGAGCCGAGCGCTGTGACACTCCAAGGACTTCGGTTTGCTCCGGAAACCGAGGGCAACAAAAGTGGAGCTGTCCTGGTTTCAACGAACGATCCTCGAGCTCCTGATGGCCTGTTCATCATCCCCTTACGAGGTGGAGGGCTCTCGGCACCCGCTTGCAGAATCTCAGTCTTACCCACGGAAATTCACTTCGGGCGTGTTCCGGGCGGCAACGCACTCACGCGGCGACTCGTGATTTCAAATGTCGGTGGACTCGACTGCGACGTGATGGACATCAGAGGTCCTTTAGGCTCCAGAGAATTCCAAATCATCGAAGGGCTGAATGGTCTCACCTTTCCCGTTCGACTGCGAGGAACCATCGACGACGAAACCCTCAACCCTTCGCCCCGACCCGACACGGCTCAGATTGAGTTGATCGTTCAATACGAAAGCCCCAATCGACAAGATGTGGTGGCCGCCAATGCAACGGTGGAGATCGACTTCTTAGAAAACGAACTGGTTCCCGACCCGACGAACCAGAGCGTGACCGTCTCGTTGGCAGCAAACGGCGGCGGAGCACCCATTTGCGAACTTGAGGTAACACCCGAGAACGCCGGCGGTTTGGGTCGACTGACACGACGGCACGGCATTCTCCAATTCGGGTCGGTGTTGGTCGGNAGTGAAAAGATTCTCCCCATCAAAATCCTCAACACGGGCTCCACTCTATGTTCGATTCTCGGCCTGAATTTTGAGCCCCAACAAACTCCAGAACGTGANTTTTCAATCCTCGGNAATCATGAGGGCATCTTCATCGCACCCGGTGAAGAATACCGCATCGAGGTGGCTTTCCGACCGACTCAACTGGCGGGCACGGATTCAGGTACGTACCANCCCCACCGCTCCCCNCCCGTACCCGGTGGATTGGGCAACCTACTGTGCGGACAAGGCGGCGCNCAAGCGACGGCNCTCTGCGGNAATGGTGTCACGATTTTCACCGATTCNCCCCAAACCTTTGAACACGAAGANGGNCCNGGTAGNGTTTCGATTGGTTTCTCGGGAACCCCCGCNGAGCCGGACATCGACGTGGTGCCCGGACGACTCGANTTTGGAATTGAAACGGTCGGCTGCGGTAGCGTCGAAGAAACGGTCACCATCTACAACCTTGGGAACGCCGATCTNACGATCAATGGNTTTTCCATCGAAGAAAACTCAGACCCNGAATTTCGTATTACCCGAGCCCCNCGCGTNCCCCTCGTGGTTCGCCCCGGCGATACAGCAGAAGTACGAGTCCGAATGTTCCCACGCCAAGCGGGTCCGATGGANGGGTTGCTGATCATCGAAAATAACGACGGTGATGANCAGGCTTTTACCGTNCCATTGGTCGGAGAAGGNACCCTCGAAACCCATCACATCGATCGCTTCGAGCAAGCGGCCGAACCCATGGTCGATGTCCTGTGGGTCGTCGATGACTCAGGCTCCATGAGCGATGTTCANAACGCCTTAGCTGCCAACTTTCGCGAGTTCATTCGCTTCGCCACNCAACAGATCAATGTGAACTTCCAGATCGCCGTCACGACGACGCTCGCCGACGGTGAGATGAGTGGAGTCTACACCGCATGCAACCCCCCACCGTACCTGCAAGCCGACACTCCAGGTTTGTACGAACACTTCGAGTGCAATGTTCGTGTCAGTCGCAATCGNAATCCAGACAGGGACGGTTCCGACAGCCGGGAAGCCGGTCTCGAGGCAGCTCGTAACTTCTTCCGTCACGACCGATTNGTGGACGGCGGTTTGAATGCAGGGTTCCTGCGGGAGGAAGCAAAACTCTACATCATCGCAATCAGCGATGAGGAAGATCAGAGTCGAGGTCCCGTNGGTCTTTACGAAGACGTCTTCCGCTCCATCAAAGGCTGGAGAAACCGCGAATTGATCAATTTCTCTGCCATCGTGGGACAGGCTGGAAACAACTGTGAAGCCGATCAAGGCAGCCGTTACATAGAACTAGCGAACCGGCTCAATGGCTTGACCCAAGATATCTGTTCCAACGATTGGCGGGGTATGATGCGAGCCCTCGGTTTGGACACCTTTGCCTTTAGAGCNTCCTTTGGGTTGACCCGGCGTCCCATGGTGGAAACCATTGAAGTACGAGTGGGTGGTAATGCGATGGCTCGGGGTCAAGAGGGCGGTCAAAATGGCTGGTTTTATGATCGCGAAGCGAATGCCGTCGTCTTCAACCCTGGCTCGATCCCCGGTCGCGGGGCTCAGATCGAAATCGAATACGACACGCTTTGTGCCCAGTGACAGGCAAAGCCCGTCTGTTGTAAGGTCGTGCGGGAACTAACATGCATCGAATTTTCGTCCTCATCGCGCTCGTCGGTATCATTGGCTGTGCACAGAACCGCTGTCAGGTGGAACGGCAGATGAACTGTNANGGTGATGCCGTCGAGATCGTAGATAACAACTACGAGCAATGCGGTGAGTGCCAGAAGAAACTCACCGACGATGAAAAAGCGTTGGAAGATTGTTGGTGGAACTGCATGGCGGAAGCTGGGAACTATCAATGCAGCGAAANGTCGAATGATCGTTGTGCCATGGAGTGCACGGGCGAAGATACGGCGCTGAAAGCGNNGNCGAAATTATNGGAAGTCGAACTGGAACGATTACGCCATGAGATCTGTCGTTATTGAACGCAATCCTTGCTCCACGCTGTGGCCGTCGTAGACTGTCAGCGGAGGTCCNCCCCGTTTGATTCGAAATATTGCCATCTTTAGCCTCTTCATGGTGGGCTGCAAGGCGCACACAGGGCCTCATCCGCAAGCTCGAGCGCTGGTGAACCAGGGGGCGGCGTACCTCAAGCAAGGGAACTGGTCGCGCGCCCGGGAAGCCTTCAAGCTTTGCTTGGAATATACGCCCGATTATCACCTTTGTTTGAACGGCCTTGGGAACGCAGCCTGGCAGGCTGGAGAACGGGAAGAAGCCGCCCGCTGGTATCGCCAATCCATCAAANCCAATGGCGATTTTCCAGAGGCTCGCAACAACCTCGGCGCCTATTTTCTTGAACGCCAAACCTACGACCGTGCACTGGAACTNTTCACGTCAGCTTTACAGATCGATCCAGGCTACCTCGATGCTCGTTACAATCTTGCCTTCGCGCTCGTCTCCCGCGTGCAGCGAAACAAAGCACGAGGCGTCGATGTGAAGAAAGACTTGGATGATGCTGAGGTGCAACTTATTCGCCTGACAGAGTTAGCGCCGCAACGTCCTGATGCCCGCGCCCTGTTGGCTTCGGTTTATCAAGAACGCGCTGCGCTGGTTCCCGAGACAGCTGTCGCCGACAATGAGCGGGCTCGAATCACGATCGAACAATGCCTGATGGCTGCTCCCGCTTATTCGGATTGCTTGGTGTTGGGCGCTTTCTTGAGTCACCAACTCAATCGATGCGAAGAAGCGAGTCAACGCCTCGCTGAACTCCGGCGTTTGGAGGCGGACATGAGCCCCGTCAAAGATCTGGAAGTTCAGGTTCAGTCCTGTATCGCCGCTCGCAACGACCAAGTCCGTCGGGCAGAATCGAACTGGCGCGATCAAGCCGCCCGCGGAAACATGCAGCCGCTNCGATTTTTNTGCGCAACCTTTGTTGACCAGCGAAATGTGGAGAAANCGATTTCTTACTGCGAAGAAGCATTACGGCAAGATACAGACTTTATCTCCACACGCGTGACCTTCGCCCGCTTCCTTGTGGATCTCCAACATAGCCAACGGGCTCTGGAGGTCTGCGAGCCTGTCCTTTCCCGACCTCGAAGCCAAGATCCAGCAGGCATCGATGCCTGCGCTGAGATCACTCGAGTCCTCCGCCTGGGTGGTGACCNGTGACAGCTCAGCTTGAGGTNGTCTCTGAAGGCCGCTTCGTCGATCTGGCCGAGGGCGGTAGCTACCTCGTCGGCCGAGAACCCGATTGTGAAATCGTTTTGGCGAATCCAGCCGTCAGTCGACACCATTTTAAAGTCCTGCAACGAGGAGTGGAATGGCTCATCGAAGACCTGGGAAGTCGACATGGAACCCTGCTCAACGGTGCACGAATGGAAACNGCTCAATCCATCAGCCTCAGAGATCGGGATCGNATCGAAATCGCCGGTACNCAAGTGGTCTTTCATGCTGCAAAACTGGATTTTGCCAGTGAGGAACACACCAGCTTTCTCGCGCAGCAAATGGTTGCCGATATGTTGGGCAGCCTGGGGAATGAGGACAATACACCTTACTTGAGAGTGCTGAGCGGCAAGAGAGAAGGGGATCGCATCCTACTGGATGGTCGAAAGCCGTTTCTCGTTCTGGGTCGTGATCACGATTGCGACATTTGCTTGGATGAAGCCAACGTGAGTCGGCGCCACTGCCGCTTCGATGTGGATTTTTCCGGCATCTGGATCGAAGATCTCGAATCCAAAAACGGTGTCAAAATAGGTGGCAAGGAAATCACCGAACGTACGAAGCTCCGGGACCGCACCGAAATCACTGTCGGGGCAAGTAGCCTGATCTTTGTGGATCCTGCAGCGGCATTTCTAGGCGACCTCGACGAAAGTCAATCGAACCTGCCTCTGAGTCCAGANCAGCAAGCCGAACTCGATGAACTGGATGACCTGTCCCATGAAATCACAGANGCGGCTGCGCCGGAAGACCAAGAGACCAAGGACAATGCGGACGATGTTGGTGAGGAAAATCCNAAGGCAGAGGACATGACGGAAGATGAGGAACCTGAGACCGTCGTCGCCAGCCAAACCGACTTAGACCGGATCGCAATGGAAAGTGCGGANCTTAGTTCGCCGGGACGTAAACTTGAACTCGATGCGTCCGGTGAATGGTCGAAGTCGGTGCCTGCGGTCGAGGAAGTTCCCCAACGGGATGAAACACGGGCCATCACGCCGCCCTCNACTCCCCCCTCGAAGGACTGGCTGATGCTGGGNCTCTTCGGTGGTGCCGTCGCCGTGTTTCTGGCGGTTATTGTGTTGCTGCTGGTCCTCTAGGCTTTACAAATCAGCCTCGAGTTCGCCCAAGGCGCCCCGGAGGTCATGGACCTGAGGTGCAGGAACCCCAGTGGTCGTTGGTTGGGGACCGCGTTTCACAACGCCGAGGTTGAGAATGTTCAGGCGGGCAAATTCCAGGGCACCAGCCAACGTCACCAGATCGGGACGAGCTCTCAAACTAACAATTTCTTCATGGGTAGGCGGCCAAGTCCACTGACGCTCTTCTGCTTCCATACCCGCAATACGAACCGAGCATTCAAAGACCGTTTCAGCCAAAGCCTGAACCCCCTCAAGCCGAGAGACCCCACCGCTCAGCACGATTCCNTTCTTGGCTTCCGTCCAATAACCTTGAGTCGACAACAAACCGCGGACTCGATGGAACGTATCCTCGAGACGAGATTGAAGAACTCGAGCCGCTTTGCGCCGCTTGATTCGTTTGCGTCCCACCCGAATACGACCTTCTTCGTCGGCCATCTCGGCAACGGCGGGAATCTGACTTTTCATGATGTCGAGTGCCGCCTCGCTCGAGACTTGAAAAACCTGCTTGAGATCGCCCGTCAAATGGCGCCCTCCGCAGGGGAGATGAAACTGGGCTTGAGGAACCTCATCCCGCCACACCGTCATCCCCGTCGCGGCATGTCCGAGATCCACACTCACCGCACCCAAAATCGCTTCATCACGGGTCAGACCACCGATGGCTGTCGCCAATGGGCTGGCGACGAAGATGGGCTTCGGGAGTTCGGCCATCATGAAGAGTTGATCGATGGCCTCGGCTGCCCTCTGTTCAAGGAGAACCCAGAAGAAGTCCACCGCAAGCCGGTGCCCAGCCAAGCCTGTGGGGCGAAGCACATGGTCCTGACCGTCGAGTCGACAGGCTCTCCGAAGTGCATGAACCAATCGACTTCCAGGACTGATCTCTTCACTGAATACGGCATGTTCTGCGGCTCGTAACAAATGAGCTGATTGGACGACACCTTCGGGGACAGCCACCTTTCCATCACTACTGTAACTGTGCAGTAGAGGGCCTGGAACGGTGGTTAGGATGGTTTCGGCTTCATGATCGGCCAGTGTTTCAACCCGGCGAACCAAGCGCGCTAACAACTCGGCCGCAGGTGCCAGGTCCTGCAAGAGACCCTGGCGATCCACCCCCACGGCTTCAGCCTCTTGCAATGCCAGAGTGCAGCCATCTCCATCGAGTAGCGCAACACGAAAGATCTGAGCGCCGAGATCGACAACGACCACTGCCCGCTCAGGCACATGAACTGGTGCTGCTTGAAACCACCCACTCACCAGGGACTCTCCTTCTCATGGACCAACTTGGTTAGCCCCCGAAACCCCACTTCGACAGCTTGCCGTCGAACCGCCGATCGATCACCTTCAAACTGGAAACGTCGGCTGAAGCGCGCCCGTGGAGAGGCCACGGCGATCCAAACCGTACCCACCGGCTTTCCAACTCGAGCGCCACCAGGACCTGCGATCCCACTCACAGCTGCAGCATAACAGGGACCGTGGGCTTCGGCCAAGCCCTCCAGTAAGGCAAGGACGCAAGCCTCACTCACCGCACCGTGTTGCTTGATAAGATCGCTGCCAACACCCAGCACCCGAGTCTTCTCATCATCGCTGTAGAGGACGTAACTGCCCCGAAAGACGCTGGAAGCGCCCGCAACCTCCGTCAGAGTCGCTGCCATGAGGCCGCCAGTACAACTTTCAGCAAATGTGACCGTTGCGCTTCGTTGAGTCAAAACGCGGACCAGATTCAAGGCGAGGTCCGACACCGACCCCATGAGCTACTTCAGAAACGGAGGACGGTCGATGTCGTCGTCCGTGACCACAAGGGACGCTTGTTGTGGAGATTCTAAGTGGATAGGTTCACTACCGGCTGTCGGCGTTAACTGCGCTCCCCGGAGCGTACTGTTCCGCTGCAACGAATCGGAAGTAGGAACACTGAACGGCGCTCGACTGGGCTCCCCCTCGATGGGCTCCTCTGCATAGAGGTCCGCCGCCTGACGATGGGTCGGTAGAATACTGGTGAGGTTCTCCACATAAAGGGCGGAGGGCTCACCATCCAGACTCGGCTCTGCTGCCGCAGGTTCCGCGACTGCTGGTTCTTCATCATAGACAACCGCTCCGATACGAACCTTCGGCGCTCTTTGACCTTCCGCAGCTCGTTGTTCCGCTGCGCTCAGAGAAGCAGGCGTTGCAGCCACCTCGGGGAGGGACGGTTGTATGGGCGTCATTTCCGGCGTGAGGCGCTCACCCCGCGCCACCATTTGATCGGAGGTTCGAGAAGGCGATGCTGCTGGCGCAGTCGGTGACAAACCACCGGCACTTGGGATCAACAACTCGCCCTGACTTGCAGAGGGACGAACACCGGCTTTTTTTAACTGGCGACGACCGACGGGCGTTGGGTGACTCACAACGGGTCTTGGGGGAACACGGCGAGTCTCGATTTGAGGTTCTGGCGCTGGCATGCGTCGATCCACGATACCCGTTGCTCGGCTTTGCGGTGCCATGACTCGAACGCCATCGGAACGATCCGCGACTCGCTTCTCGACAACGCCACCATCGAAGCCTGTGGCGACAACCATCACCGAAATCTCATCGGTCAACGAGTCGTCTGAGCAGAATCCTAAAATGTAATCGGCATCTTCATCGATGACATCACCAATGAGTGCTCCAATCCTCGCCTTTTCGCGCATCGTCAGTGCTTCGGAACCATAGCGAATATGACAAAGGACTCCGGTGGCTCCTTCGAGGGTTGCATCCTCCAAAAGGGGACTACTTATGGCGAGTTCCAAGGCTTTCTCAGCACGGTCAGGACCTTTGGCGAGACCGATCCCGATGAGCGCATCCCGCCGGGCAGCCAGGACGGTGCGTACATCACGGAAATCCAAGTTAATGCTTCGGCTGCCACTGGCTGGTGCCTGGGCAAGGTGAACCAGCCCTTTTACCGTTTCCGCTAAAAGTCGATCGGTGGCCTCGTACCCCTCTTCCACCGAAGCATTCTCATCACAAAGGGACTGAAGTTTGTCGTTCGAAAGAACGACGGTCGCATCGGCAGTGTTTCGCAGCGCATCGCAAGCCTCGCTGGCTGTCCGCATTCGTTTCCGGCCTTCCCAAGCGAAGGGCTTGGTCATCACTGCGACCGTCAGTGCGCCCGAGCTCCGTGCGATGTGGCAAATCTCAGGAGCACTGCCCGATCCTGTTCCTCCACCACCTCCCAGGACGACGAAGACCATGTCCGTGCCCGCAACGAGTGCCTGAACCGCATCCACGCTCTCCATGACCGCAAGGTGACCATGCTCGGCGATTCCACCGGTTCCCTCGCCACGACAAATGTCGGCACCTAAGAGAATCTTTTGTCCGACTGGGCACGCTTCCAAGTCCTGAGCATCGGTATTGGTCGCCGCTAAGTCGGCTCCCTGAAGACCCATCCCGTGGAGCGTTGTGACCACATTACCACCGGCACCGCCTGTACCAATGACTAAGATTCGTGGTGTTCCTCGAACTTTCTTTCCGGTCCCCGAACCTCTTGATTCACTGGCCTTCAAAGGCAGCGTTGGGTTTTCGGATTCTTCGTCAATGAACTCCACGAAATCGACCATGATGAGATGCTCCTTGCCTCCATGTTTCGGCCCGCAGAGCGGAGCCCTTAAAAAGTTAATTTCTCAGGCTTCACCGTAACCGGAGAAAAAGTCCATTAACCTCTTGGTAATTTTGAATAATCCTGTTTGATCACCATCACCCATTCGATGTCGACGAGCGCTTCGAAGTGGGTCGCCGGATTGGGATTTCCCGAAAAGACAAAGACCGAGCACGGTCGCCAGGGACTCCGAGCGTAGATGCCGAGGGATGCCGGACACCCCCGAAACGGTTCCTCGCCGAACCGGCAATCCTAGAATCCGCTCCGCAAGTTCAGCCATTCCACGCATCTGCGCGCCACCACCGGTAATCACCACACCGCCACCCAAATGTTGGGTCAGGTGGTTGCTCTCCAACTCAGCGAGGATGGCATCGAAAAGGCTAGACATCTGCTCCTCGATGATTCGCGCAACGCTCAGTACATCAACCTTTCGACTGGCTCGGCCACCCACTGAACCGATTTGCATCCAATCATCAGGCTCGACCAAATGAGCGCAGGCAGCTCCGGCCTCGACCTTGACTCGCTCTGCCTCTGAAAACGGTGTGAGAAGGGCTGCACTGATGGCTTTCGTTAAGGATTCTCCACCCAAGGGAAGGACCCGGCTGTGAATGAGCGCTCCCTCTCTGTACACGGCAAGGTCCGTCGTTCCGGAGCCGAGATCAGCGACGCAGACGCCCAGTTGACGCTCATCATCATCGAGCACGGCTGCGGCAGAAGCCAAGGGATCGAGGATCACATCCTCGACCTCAAAGCCTGCCGCTTTAACCGACTTCACCACGTTGTTGGCGGCATTAACGGACACGCTGACCACATGAACTTGTGCTTCAAGCCGCTTGCCGCTCATTCCCACCGGCTCTCGCACGCCGATGTGGTCATCCACTTTAAAGTCTTGGGGCAGGGCATGAATGATACGCCGATCCGAGGGTAAGGCGTTGTCCTTCGCTGCCTCCACACAACGGCGCACGTCATTGGGCGTAATCTCCGTCCCCTTGATGGCGACGATGCCTGAGCTGTTCAGTGAGCGAATGTGACTGCCGGCGATCCCGACCAATGCAGACTCGACCTCCACACCCGCGTCAACTTCGGCCGCCTCGATGGCACGGCGCACCGCATTCTTCGCTGCGCTGATGTCCACAACGACCCCGCGATTCATTCCCTCACTCGGCACCTCACCCAAACCGAGCAGCGTCAACTCTGTCCCCCCAGGCTCACTGGCACAGACCGCCGCTCGTACCGTTCGAGTGCCGATATCTAGCCCAACGAAATAATCGCTGTACCCCCTCATGATGCCCCCTTCACCCTGGCCGTCCGAATCGAGCGACGACCCGATTGGGGTGCCCCTCGTCGTCCAGCAGTAATCGATCGATTTGGACCCCTCGTCGGCTCGCCTCTTTCAACACTCGACGACCTCGATCCAAACGCTCTCTGAGTCGACGTTTTCCAAGACGATGTTCCACGCCAGCTCGATCCCAGACACTGACGCCCAGGGGACCCACCTGAACCATGGCTAACTCGTCCGGTTCTCGAACCGCAGCAAATGCACTCACCGCATGGACGGCCAAACGTAAATCAGCCCCGCTCTCGGCACCGACGATCAGTGGAAGATCCTGCGTTTTTTCGTCCATGGAAAAGGCGAGGCCTTGACGATTTAATAAAACTCGACGGCCTTGAACCAAGGCTGCTGCCCGTGCCTGATCCGGCAGCAACTCGATGATCAGTCGGTTCGGTAGCTCACGCTTAATCTCGATCTGTGTGATCCCCGGCAAATACTGCAGGCGTCGCCGCAATGCATCGACATCCACTTGATAAAGAAGCGTACCGACGGGAACCGCTGCATAAACTTTTGCCACCTCAACTTCAGCCGGACTCAAACCGCGGATGTCCAATTTCTGAATTCGAAACAGATCGCCTTCTGCGGCGAGGCTAGCGGTCCATGCGATCAGCGCGCAACAAAGGGCCGCCAACAGAAAGGGAGCCACCCGAAACCCGGAGGACGGTGGGGAGGACGGAATGTCGCTACCCAAACGCGTCATCGTTAAAATGCCCCCATGAGTTGAACTTCAAGCTGGAGACTTGCACCGAGCTTTCGCTTCACCCGATAGGTGGCGAGATCCATGAGTTCGAGGGCATCCCGGGCTGTCGCTCCACCCAAATTCACCAGATAGTTTGATTGAACGAGGGAGAACTGAGCTTGACCGATCCGAGCGCCCCGCAGTCCAGCCCGATCCACCATGTGAGATGCAAGTTGTCCCTCAGGATTGCGAAAGATGGGTCCGAGGAAAGGCCCTTCGGGACGAAAAGCTTGCCGAAACTCCATGCAGGCTTTGGCTCGTGCCCTTGCCAACTCTCGGTCCAAATGGGGATCGCAGGGTCCCAACCGCACTCGAGTCAACGCAGCGAAACCGCCCAACCGAGCCATTGTTTGGGATCGGGCTCGAACAACCCAACGGACTTCACCTTCGCGATCGATCACCTCAGCGCTGTCGATCATTGTTCGAAGCTCGGCGTCATAGCCCGGATCACCGGCCAAAAGGGCGCCACCCAGACTACCGGTCAATCCGGCCAAACAGCTGGCATCGATCCCTCGCTCCAAAGCGAACGGTAACAACGTCTCAATGGGACATCCTGCACCCACCAAGAGGTAGCGATCATCCTGAGGGTCAACCTCGACCTGAGCCAATTTTCCGACCAGCCGAATTCCGAGGCCTTTAAATCCCCAGTCTCCCGCCAGCATTCGACTCCCGATGCCCACAAATCGTATGGGGATCGCAAGTTCAGCGGAGACCAGAAGCGCCTCACGAAGTTGATGGGTTGTCGCCGGTTTGTAGAGGTATTGAAGTGGTCCTCCCACACCGAAAGAACACAACTCGCTCAACGGCTGGTCATAAAGGACCCCACCCCCCAATCGATGCTCAAGACGATTCTGTCGAGTTTCGGTTTGCGTTTCAATTCGCGTCTCGGTCCGAGTGCTTGTCTTCACCCAGTGCCTCCTTCCAGTCGTCCCATCACCGGAGACACCTGTCGATGGATGTCACCCGCGCCAAAAAGGATGAGTATTTCGCCCGATTCAGACTCATCAGATAGTTCTATTGCCGCATCCGATACGTGCCCTGCATAGCGGACGCCTCGATGACCTCGACGCCGGGCTGCCTCGGCAAAAGCTTCTGGGTGAACCCCTTCGATAGGGGCTTCGCCAGCAGCATAAACATCAGAAACAACAACGTTCTGAGCCGCATCGAAGCAGGCTGTGAACTCGTCCCATTGATCCCGAAAGCGGCTGTAACGATGAGGTTGAAAAAGCGCTCTAATCGGTCGTTGAGGCCACGCTCGTCGAGCCGCCTTCAGCACGGCCTCTATTTCCGTTGGATGGTGGCCGTAGTCATGAACCACCATGACCCCGTTGACCTCGCCAGCGATTTCGAAGCGGCGGCCCACCCCAGCAAATTGTTCCAGTGCGCTCCGTATGGCTGTCATCTCCACACCCAGTTCGATGCCCATGGCGGCAGCAGCTAAAGCATTACGAACATTGTGGGCGCCGAGTACGGGCATTCGAATTCGGCCTAAATCTTGACCGTGATGAGCAACGGAGAAGGCAGTCCAACCGGGACCATACTCTAAATCGGTCCCCTGATAATCCGCCGTCGCACCCAAGCCATAGGTCACATAAGGACGGGTAAGATCGGGCAGCATCTCTCGCAGATAGGGATCATCATGACACAGGACGTTCTGACCATAAAATGGAACCGAGTTCGCAAAGCGCAGAAAGGCCTCTTGGAGTTCGGGCATACCACCAGGCCAGTTCTCCAAATGATCCGCACCGGCAAGGTTGGTGATGATGGAATAGGTGGGTGAAAGGCTCAGAAAGGACCCGTCGCTCTCGTCAGCCTCGCAAACCAGGTAAGAACCTTTGCCGTATCGGGCATTGCTGCCGAGACTGGCGAGAACCCCACCGTTGATCACAGTGGGATCCAGACCGCCGGCAGTCAGCACCTCTGCGACCATCGACGTCGTGGTGGTTTTCCCATGCTGTCCTGCAACACAAAGCCCTGTTTGCAAGCGAATCAGTTCGGCCAGCATCTCTGCTCGGCGAATGACGGGAATGCTCAATTCATTGGCGCGAATCACCTCCGGGTTCGTGGGCGGTATCGCCGTCGAAACAACGCAAACATCCGCACCATCGACAGCTTCAGCCTGGTGAGGAACGGTCACTTCAATATCCTGGGAACGGAGGCGATTAACCATTGCACCCGCGGCCAAGTCCGAGCCCGAGACCGTAAAATCCTGCGCCCGTAAGACCTCTGCGATTCCGCTCTGCCCGATTCCGCCGATACCGACGAAATGGATGCGCTTCACCCGTCGCCTCATCCCCATCTCAGCGTTCCAATCCTGCGAGTTCAGCCAACTCTTCTGCCACGACCCGAGCAGCCTCGGGCCGGCCGTGAGCCCGCGCAGCCTCTGCCATCGTGCGCAGAGCCTCGGGATCTTGTGTCAAAGCTTCCAAAGTGTCTTTGAGTTGGGGATCCAAGTTGCGTTGATCCACGAGTCTCGCTGCGCCCTCATCCACCAACTCTTGGGCGTTATGGCGCTGGTGATCATGGGTGGCCAAGGGAAAAGGAATAAAGATGGCTCCTCGACCCGCAACGGCTAACTCTGTCACCGTCATCGCGCCGGCACGACAAACGCAAAGATCACTCCAATTGTAACGCTCCGGCATGTCGTCGAGAAAGGGAAGAACGGCCGCTTTTGCACGGGTTTGCCCGTAGGCCTCTTCAATGGGCTTCAAGTCTCTTTTGGGACCTGCTTGGTGAACGATATCAAGTTGCATCTGCAACGCTTCA
Source organism: Myxococcales bacterium (assembly GCA_002696345.1). GTDB lineage: Bacteria > Myxococcota > UBA4151 > UBA4151 > UBA4151 > UBA4151. The sequence continues at coordinate 174,084 of NZRT01000065.1, read as the reverse complement.
GGCATGGCCGCGATGGCCGCGGGAAGCCCCTCATTGAGCGCCTGCGCCCCCTGACTTCCTCCAAGAACTAAAAGGTTAATTTTCGCCTCGGATGCAACCTCACGATCACGGTCTGGTTGGGACTGATCCAAGCGCACAGGATTCCCCACTCGCCGTACCTTACGAGCGGCAAACCAAGGCGCTGTGGCTTGGAATTGAGTGTAGACGCGACGCACCAACTTTCCGAGGATCCGATTGGTCACGCCGGGCATGCTGTTTTGCTCAAGGATCGCTGTAGGGTAGCCCATGAGCCATGCTGCAGCGACGGTCGGACCACTGGCGAAGCCGCCGGCCCCCAAAACAACATCTGGACGAAAGTTCCGTATAATACCGACGGCTTGAAACAGTGCCCTGGGCAGGCGCAAAAGACCGAGAACTTTCCGCCAGCCGGACAAGCCGACGATTCCTGTAATGTCGATGGTTTCCAAGCGTTCGCCGGCTCGGGGTACTGCGGTCGCCTCGATCCGGTCCGCAGTCCCGACGAACAAAAGTTCTGCATCGTCACCGTAACGCTGACGCCAGGCCTGACCAACAGCCATGGCCGGATACAAATGCCCCCCTGTGCCGCCGCCAGCGAGCAGTAAACGCTTCATCGGGGCTCCTCTCCCGTCACGGACTCGGTTTGATGACGTGCGATGTTGAGGATAAACCCGATGAGGCAAGCGGTGGCCAACATGCTGGAATTACCGGCGCTCACGAGAGGTAGTGTCAGTCCTTTCGGGGGAATGGTTCCGCTTACCACCGCCAGGTGGACCGCAGCCTGAATAAAGATGAGACTCGCGGCTCCCGAAACAACGAGGCCCGCAAATCGTGAGGGCGCTCGAGCGGCAATTCGCAGGCCTCGAATCAGAAGAATGGTAAACAAAACGGCCACACCGATCAGACCCAGAAGTCCAAACTGCTCGGCAACCAAAGCACCGATAAAGTCGTTGTGCCCTTCCATGACATGCAAAGGTCCCTGCCCACCGCCAAGGGGTGTGCCGAAGAGACCGCCATCGGCGATCGCTTGGTAACTCTGACGAAGGGCATTGGTCTCGTCGAGACAAGCTCGATGGACCACAGGATCACCGCCGGCTGGACGGGCACTACAATAGGGATCCATCCATGCCCTGACGTAGCGAAGGCGATGACCAGCGGTCGCGATCAGAACCCAGACGATACCAGCGCCAACACCGAGGGTGGGCACCATGTATCGCCACGGTGCTCCCGAAAGAAACCAGACGGTAAACAACCCGGCAGCCAAGACCACGGGGGTGCCCAAATCCTTTGTACCAACGATCAAGCCCAGGGGAAGAATCACACCCGCCGCAAAGGTCAGTGCGTCTTGACGCGTCCAAGATCGTGGCAAGCTGAAGAAGTAGGCTGTCCACAACAAGAGAGCGGGTTTCGCCAACTCGGCGGGCATCAGAAAGAAGGCACCTAGATTCATGGAGCGCCGAGCTCCATTTTTCATCACGCCAAGAGGACTCAATAAGGTCAACAACAGCAAGATGCACAACGCGACGACGCCAACCCAAACCAGTCGTTCCATCCAGACCAAGGGTAAACGTGTGACGATCAGCGTGACCACGAGGCCCAAAGCCAAACCTGTCGCTTGACGACTTAAGAATGCAGAGCCTGCATGCACGCCAGTACTGGCGTAGACGTTAATCAAACCAAGACCTGCCAGCGCGATGGCCACCATGACCACCATGGGATCGCCCCACAAGATGCGTTCATTGCGTTGAATCTCTAGACTTCTCACGAATCGCCCCCGCCTTCTGCGGCCAGGCTGGCAAACACTCGTCCTCGCTCTGCATAGTCGGTGAATTGGTCAAAGCTGGCGCAGGCTGGGGCCAGCAGGATCGTGGCACCCAACGGGGCGCTGTCGCGGGCGATGTCCACCGCCTCGGCGAGCGTTTCCACACGCTGTCCACCAGTGGCTTTTGCGAGAGCGGCTCCATCCTGCCCATAACAAATCGCCTGCACACGTCGACCCATCATGGCCTCTGCAATGGGTTCGTAGTCTTCCCCTTTCCCTTGACCACCGAGCAAGATGACCACGGGCTCCTTGGCATCATGGAGGGCAGCCACGACGGCAGCTACGTTGGTCGCTTTGCTGTCATCGATCCAGAGCCGACCACCGAAACGTCCAATCACCTGTCGGCGGTGGGGCAGACCGTCAAAGTCTTCTCCCCCCTGTCGAAGCGCTGCCTCAGGAATCCCGAGGTACCGAGCCATGGTGGCAGCTTGCGCTAAATTCATCCGGCCGCTGGGGCTGTCGAGAGCTTCACCCGTTACCCACCCATCAACCAGCGAACCATCGCAGCGCTCCAACCGAGTCTTCGGTATGACCGCAGCCGCCAATGCCTCGACGGCATCATCGTTCTTGGGCAGGACAGCCAAACCTGCGGATGATAATGCTTCAACGAGCCGCCACTTGGTTCGGTAATAGGTCGTCACATCGGCGTAGCGATCGAGATGATCGGGCGCTAAGTTGGTCAAAATCGCACCCACAGGAGAAAGACCCAAGGGAAGCTCCAACTGATAGCTTGAAAGTTCTAACACCACGATTTCGGGAGCTGTATTCTTTGTCTGAAGAGCCACCTCACTGACGGGTGTGCCGATGTTTCCGGCTGCGACTGCATGCCTTCCAGAGCGGCTGATTAAGTGCACGAGAAGACCGGTGACAGTGCTCTTTCCATTGGTGCCCGTGACCCCAATAACAGGGGGCAGATCGGGAGCTGCAAAGGCAACTTCGCTTAGGATTTCACAGCCCGCTGCAGCAAGCCCTGTCGCAAGGGGGTGCGATAGCGGGATCCCAGGGCTCCAAATCGCCTGCTCGACATCGGTGATACAGCCATCCCAAGGTTGAACACCCTGGTTTTCAGCTGCCCGTAAATTACCAGAATTATCATCGTAGACAGACAGGGTTCGACCATCGTTACGCGCTCGATGCAGCCGAGCGGCTGCTTGCCCACTCCGGCCAAACCCAACGACGAGAACCCGCCCCATTTACCGTACCTTCAACAAGGCGATGGCGCACAATGCCAACGCAATCGATAAGATCCACCACCGGACGACAACTTTCGTCTCTTTCCAGCCAGCGAGCTCAAGATGATGATGAAAGGGCGCCATCCGAAAGACCCGACGCCCGGTTCGCTTGTACCAAAAGACCTGAATAATCACCGAAAGTGCGTTGAACAGAAACAGCCCGTGCAGAACCGCAGAAAACAGTTCCTTTTTGGTCATGACAGCGAGGATGCCGAGCACACCGCCAAGCCCCAAGGAGCCCGTGTCCCCCATGAAAATTTCAGCAGGATGGGCGTTGAACCAGAGGAAGGAAAATCCAGCACCGACCACCGCCGCAGCAACCACTCCGGCTTCCTCAACCCCTGGAACGCGGATAATCTTGAGGTAATCTGCCAAAACCCAAGCCTTCGCAGGATCCCCAGGATCGCCCATGGGAGCTCCGGACGCTCCCCATTCAGTCACCAGTCCAAGGGGTGTCCCCGCGATGTAAGCCAACATCAGCAAGACCGCAGCAGAAACGATCACGGGTCCAATGGCTAAACCGTCGAGCCCATCGGTGAGGTTGCAGGCGTTGGCTGTCCCCACCGTAATGAAGCCCCCGATCAGAACCATCCCGAGAAGCCCCATGTCTGGGCGTAGATCGGGCCGAGTAGGATCGGTTCCCCAGAAGGGTAAATCCAAACGTGTACTGAGTTGTGCTTCACCCTGAACGAGCCAGGCGATAACGACGAAGGTAATCGTAAACTCGATCGCCAGTCGAAGCTTGCCGGAGAGTCCCTTCGGGTCGTTGTACTTCATCTTTCGGTAATCGTCGTACCAACCCACCAAACCAAAACCGACCATCACCACGAGGGTGGCCAAGACGAAATGGTTGGTCAGATCGCCCCACAGAAGGACTGCCAACAGCACCGAACTGATGATCACCGTCCCCCCAGCCGTTGGGGTTTTCGCTTTGGTCTCGATATGCTCCTGAACCCCATCCTCACGGATGGGCTGAGTGCCCAATCCCCGAAGCTTCTCGATCGCCCAAGGAAAGACCCACAAAGCGAGTACCAAGGCGGTCAAAGCGGCAGCGATGATGCGAAAGCTCGTGTAACGAAACAGATTAAAGAATCCGACGTGCTCCGCTAAGGGATAGAGCAGCGCATAGAACATCAGTAAGCTCCCGCCTGTGCCTGAAGGGCTTCAACAATCCGCTCCATCTTTGCCCCTCGACTGCCCTTGACCAAGACGAAGGCATTCCGAGGAATTCGATAAAGCTCTTTTTGTAGATCGGCCCCATCCGCTGCCAAGAATACCTCTTGGCAGCCTTTTTCTCGGGCAATGGACTCAGAGGCAGCGCCATAGGGACCGGCCAAATAAATCTGTACGGCGCCGCAGTCCGCCGCTTCGGCCGCAATTTCTCGATGCAACGTCTCACTGGCCGGACCAAGTTCTCGCATTTCCCCTAAGCAAACGACGAGCGGACGTTCCTTCGCCTGTTGTGCAGCCGCCTTGAGCGCAGCTTTCATCGATGCAGGATTGGCGTTGTAGGTATCATCCATGATCCGGAGTAAACCAACATCAATCACCCCGCCTCGACCCAAAGGCGCTGCATAAGCGCTGGCTTCGATCACCTTCTGATCGATCTCCACACCCAAAGCCTCAAGAACCGCCAGTACCTTGGCTCCGTTCGCCTTTAAATGGTCCGGTGCCCCTTGCCAGGATGTAGTGATCAAGCGTGCCGGGTTCGGAGACACCAACTGGCGGTGGCCTTCGCTCGCCGCTTGCAAGAGGCGAGGATCGGAATCAGCCACCGCCCATTGCGCCGAGCGCCCTGAGGAGCGCAACAAATCTCCCTTTTCGTGGGCGACGCCATCTTCGTCGAGCAAACATTCTGTATGGGCAGCCGAGACGCTAACGACGACAGCCACATCCGGTTGTGTGATCGCCCCTAATCGAGCGATTTCTCCCGGTTCGGAAGTNCCCNCCTCAACGACAATTAATTCCNCANGCGTACTCGCNTCCTCCCTTGGCGCCGGCAGGTTCACCAAAAANCGGGGTACACCAATTCGATTATTTTCATTTCCTGGTGTTGCATGAACCTTGAACCCTGCCGCTTCNGCGGCCTGTACCAATGCGAGTCGGGTNGATGTCTTTCCTGCTGACCCCGTGATCGCAACCAANGGNCGTGAATCGTGATCACGGCAAGCTTGAGCCAATGACCCCAAGGCAAAGAGCGTGTCTTCGACTCCAACCACCAAATGATCGGGAAAGCGTCGAGCAATCGTCGGGGCTTGAAGCCGCTGCACGACGAGGGCGGAGGCTCCTCGNGAGACCGCAACGTCGATGAANTCNTGACCATCGAAAGACTCACCCACCAGAGCCAGAAAAACCTGACCCGATAAATCGGCTCGGCTGTCGGTACCTAAACCTCGAACCTCCACCTCTCGAGGCCCTAGAACGGTCCAACCGCACCGGCGACTCTGTGCCAAGACGTAAGCCGTATTTAGCATGGTCTCTCCATCAAGCGCCTTAGCTCCTNCCGNTCATCGAAAGGATGNCGCTGACCTTTGATTTCTTGGTGGGTTTCGGCGCCCTTTCCNGCGACCAAAACCAAGTCNTGTGGCTGCCTCTGTCGCCACGCTAATGCGATGGCTTCCCGACGATCGGTGACCCGAAGCCAGCCTTGGGAGTNAGAGGTCANNTGATCAGCGTCCAANGGTGCAGCCGTAAAGCCTGCCTGTGTCTGATCAAGGATGACCTCTGGATCTTCCGACCGAGGGTTATCTGAGGTGAGAATGATCAAATCCGCACTTTGCTCCACGGCTCTCGCCATGGCTGGACGCTTGCCTTGGTCCCGATCGCCACCACACCCAAAGACAGTGATCAGTCGTCCTGAGGTGGCCGGACGAAGTTGTTGATGCAGTGTCGTCAAAGCTTCCGGCGTATGAGCAAAGTCCACCACAGCACCTGGCATCACGGCTTCGAGCCGACCCGGGATGGGCGGAAGCTCAGAACACAGTGGTAATAAATCATCCAAGGACCTGCCCAACCCGTGGGCGATGGCGAGTGCGGTCAGAAGGTTATCCACCTGAAAGTCAGCATGAAGGGGNAGACGCCGGTCAACGACCCCTGAAGGCGTGTGCAATCGCCACGTTTGAGGACCCATTCGCTGTTGATAAAAGTCTCCACCTGAGCCCACTCTAATCACGGACTGCTGGGCTGGTAAGTCGATCGAGACTCCCACTGGAAGCACCAGCCGGCAATGACGACTTTGGGCTGCTAGAAANGACTTTTTGACACCATGGTAACTTGCAAGATCACCATGAAAGTCCAANTGATCTCGCCCGAGGGTNGTCAACGCAGCGACCGAAAAATCGAGTTGTTCGACCCGACCTAAGACGATGGCGTGCGAACTGACTTCCATGACCGCGNCTTGCACACCATCGGACACCATCTNGGAAAGCCCAGGCTGCAANTGAGCCGCCGGAGGTGTCGTAAAATCCGAAGGCCGACGCTCTTGACCCCAACGCCAACCAAGGGTGCCAATTTGACCACATGGCTGCCCATCCAAAAGTTCAAGCAGATGGGACAGCAACCAAGAAACAGAGGTCTTCCCATCGGTCCCCGTCACACCGACAAGGCTCAAGGCGGCCGAGGGGTTTCCTGCAAGTGCGGCCGCAAGACGNGGATANAGTTGCCGAATGGGTTCGCAACGCAACCACCGATCCGGAGGAAACCCCGGAGGTGCCTCCCCCTCACCCAAAACCAAGGGCGCGCCCAGTTCCAGAGCGCTGTGGGCATAATCTCGACCGTCGCGACTTCCTNACGTTGCTGGCGGGACGGCNACGAACGCTCGTTGCGGCCCTGCTCGACGACTGTCCTCACAGAGTTCAACCACCTGAAACGACTTCAACCGCTGCAGGTGGTTATCCATTAGAGCCGGCCGAGTTGGAGTAGAACCTGTCCATCCACCTGATCGAGGGGAGTACTTGGCGCAGGCGTTTGCCCAATCACTTGTCCCGCGCCCTCNAGCGCNGTGCTTAAACCCAGACCACGCAACTCCACCACGGCAGTCCGAAGATCCAAGCCTCGAAAATCAGGAAGAAGTCCAAGACGTTTCGCCACCTTTCCAAGNGCTCGGCGACTGGTCAGCAGGTCTTCATTTTCAACCTGGACAGGGAGGCTTTCCCGCACCCTTTGAAGCGCTGATACCACTTNTGAAGTGATCTCAGGCTCGGGACTCTGATTGGCGAGGTGCTCCAAAGCCCAGGTCCCCACCTCACGAAACACAGGNCCGGCGGCAGCTGCGCCGTAACGATCCTTCGGTTCGTCGACCATAANTCCAATAACGAAACGNGGCTCGTAGAGCGGAAGAATCCCAACAAATGAAGCGTGATGNCGTTGNTGATTGTAACCCATCCCTGGGATATACTTCACGCTGGTGCCNGTCTTTCCCCCCGACACNACACCGGGAATCCGAGCTGGGTGCTCTCCATCTTCGGTGTTCACCACAGCCTCAAGCATGGGTAAAATCTTTTCAACGATATCCTTATCAAGGACCTGGACTCGTTCTGGACGGGGAGCTGGAAACTCCTCCGAACCGATTCGAATTCGATCGGTGATAAAGGGGGTCAATCGCTGGCCGCCTGTTGCGAAAGCCGTGTAAGCACTGGTCACCGACAATAAAGTTCCGCGTAATGCGTAGCCGAACATCATGGTGTCCGAGTCCGTGGCACTCATCCATCCGCCGGATCGCACACGGGGCANACGACCGCTGGCGACGGAACCAAGCCCAATATTTGGGGTGTCGACNAGCCCCACTCGATCATAGAGCGCGCGCACTGTCCNAGGACCNGTTGCTCGACCAATCTTAATGGTCCCCACATTGGAACTGTGAGCGATGATCATGGAGATATTGCAAGCTTCCATCTTGTGGTGATCCCANAGTGGGCGCCGGCGTCCGGGAATCATGATCCGACCCTTGTCACAATCGAGCCACTGATCCTCTCGAATCCGTCGTGTCTCCAGACCCGCAGCGACAACGAAGGGCTTGACGGTACTGCCCAACTCGTAACCGTACTGAGTCACCCGATTCATTGCCCGTTGACCCACTCGCTCACGACCCACCGAGGGATTCATCCGGGGATTCGACGCCATCGCCAGAATGGCGCCGGTGTTTGCGTCGAGCACAACCGCAGCGCCACCGATGGCTTCCTGGCTCTTGATTTGTCCATCTAACTCACGCTCAAGAACCGCCTGAAGCCCCTGATGAAGCGTCAAATAGACGTCAGCACCCAAGAGCTCGTGGACCGCTCGCATACGCTCTTTCGGCAAAAAGTGACGTTTGCGATCTCGCGCGCCCTCAACCTTCTGACTTCGAGGGGCGAGGTAATCTTGCCATAGGGATTCAGCGCCGCTCACGCCGATACCGTCCCGATTGGTGTAGCCGATCACGTGACCGGCTAAGCCCTGCTCGGGATATCGACGCATGGTTCGGCGAATGACCCGAAAAGCGCGCATAAATCCAGGTGCTGACTTCTTTGCCTCGACAGCTCTTAAACCCGGTCGAGCCTTTCCCTTGAGGCTTCGGAGCCGTTCAGCATGGGGTAAGCTAATCCGAGAAATGATCGGTAAATAACCTGGAACTCGGCGCAGAGCCTGCTGCACCGATTTCTTTTCATCAAAGTTCCTCACCTTCGCCAACTCCGATCTCAAAGCCATGGCTCGGACCATCGGAAGAAATAATTTTTCTTGGAGGGCTCGGGTAGCTTCTGGCTCCATGCCAAGCTCGCGGCTTAGCAGACTGACGACATCATCAACGGACTCACCGGTGCGATGCAGTTGAAGGGACAACTCCCGTAGATCGGCGATCAACTCAGCTTCGGGCTCAGTCACCGCCAGGGGCTGACCTTGTCGATCGTAAATACTGCCGCGATAGCTTGAGACCTGACTCTTACCAGATCGGCTCTGTCGCCCCCGATCAATCCCTTCCTGATAACGGAGGGGAATCGTGGCAGCGACCACCATGATTCCGAGCAAGGCCAACAACCCAACGGCACCAACGATGGCGGTTCGTTGTCGACTAATTCCCCCCTTTGTCATGGTGACTCTGTCCAGCGCTGATGCACTTCTGGGTTTTGGAGGTCCAACAAAACGGCTCCCCGACGGAGTTGCTCGCGACTGCTGGTCGCTTGCCATTGCGCCTCCGCTCGTTTCGCACGAGCCGCCCAGTCCTGTTGCTGTTGGCTCATCACCGAAACTTCATACTGCAATCGTCGAGCCTCCACTCGACTCCAAGTCAACAAGATCAGGGCCATGAGAAGGGGAACGATGGTCCAAAAGAGAAAGGCTGCCAGTCCCACGTGACTGGGAGCCGTCTCCTCACGAGGTGGATTTGCAAGAAGCCCTGTTCGTTTCATCCCCGCCTCCGAACACAGCGCAACTGAGCACTGCGAGCCCGTGGATTGACGGCGATTTCGTCTGCGCTGGGCGCCATCCCGCGACGTGTCAGATTGTCAAAGGTCGCTCGAACAAGTGGTTCTCTTCGAGCCATCTCCTTGGGCCCGTAATCATCGGTCGAGACCCGACGCACCCAACGGCGGACTCGACGGTGTTCTAAGCCATGGAAAGAGATAATTCCCGCAATCCCCCCAGGTGCCAGGATCAGGCCGAGATTCTCCATCAAGCGATCCAACTGACCCAACTCATCATTCACGGCCATGCGAATCGCCATGAAACACTGAGTGGCTGGGTGCTTTTTACCCGGCCGAGGCCATTGCCCTAAGCTTTGACAAATCGCCTCAGCCAACTCGCCCGTACGCTCCAGCGGCCGCGCACGCACGAGCGCTGCTGCCACCCGGCGCGCTTGCCGTTCTTCACCCAGATGAAAGAGCACGTCCGCTAGCTCCGACTCTGAAACCAAATTCAACCAGTGAGCGGCGTCCGCCTCCTGGTCACTGTCCATGACCATGCTCAACGGTTCATCGCGCTGAAAACTAAAACCCCGACCCGCCTCGTCCAACTGCATGCTCGAGGGTCCGAGATCTGCCAGCAGGCCTGTCACTCGACCACAATCGGACCCGAGTATCTCGGGCAGGTCACCAAACGCAGCCTTCACCAAGCGCACTCGAGGCTCATCAGCGAGACCTGTCTGATGCGCTTGGCGATGGGCGCGATCATCTCGATCCAAGCAGATCAATTGGGCGTCGTCCGGCAGGCGGTTCAGCAGCGCTCGACTGTGGCCACCTGCGCCAAGGGTACAATCGACAAACAAACCGCCCCGTTCCGGCTGCAAAAGGTCGATACTCTCGTGGAGCAGCACGGGAACATGGGCGGTACTGGCCGCCCCGGACACTAGATCAATCCCCCGGTTCGGCCTCGTTCTGTTGCGAGACTGCCTCCTTCGGAGAAATCCAGATCTGCTTCTTCGATCTCAATATAAAGAGCCCAGTTCTCCGGTGAAAACAGACGTATTTTGTTCCGATCACCCAGCCAGATGAGTTCCCCTAAACCGAGGCCTGCCGCCTCTCGAAGATCTCTTGGGATGACGAGGCGGTCTGAACTGTCTCGTTGAATCTGCAGGCTCGAACGATTGAAACGGCGCCACAGCACTTGTCCCATCGAATCAGCAGCTAAACCCTCCAGGTTCAGAAGCGTGAGTTCGACATCCTCTGAAGCCATGAGAAGGAGATGAGCGGGACGATGCGGATCTGGACTTAAGCCGATGACGAGACCGCGATCCTCATGGTCCGCAGAACACGCTTTTACCCGCGTTAAAAAACACGCTGGAACGGGACTCCTGCCCACCTTGTTCAACGTGGTTTTTGCCCGCCCTACATAACCAAGTCGCATCGTTGCATTTTCCAAATCTTGTCAACAAAAGACAATTATCAACAATTAGGAACAAATAGATACACAATAGGCCACACGATTTCAAGGCCTGACCGCTAGACGGGCCGGCCGTGCACAGGCTGATCTACAGCTTGTTGAAAACTTTGATTAGAAAGGACGAATCGCTAGCTGGGCTTCGGTGGCTCGAGGACTTCGGCGTCCTTATCCTCCAGTCCCTGTCGCCCTCGCTTGAACTCGTGTCGGGCTTCTCCGAGAGAGCGCATGAGCGCAGGAAGCCGACTGGCGCCAAAGAAAAAGATCAGCAGGCCGCCAATCAGAAGGATCTCTGTCATTCCTGGCATTGCATCCTCCTAGAAATGCGCACTCAAGCCGAGGCTCAGTGCATTTTGATCGGGAACAGTACCTACATCTGGCTGGACCCGGTTCTCTTCCAAAATCGGTAGATCATGCTGGAGCGTTAACGCGCCAACGACGGTCTCTACACGCAAGCCATATCGCGCTCGGTGCCATTGGTTGTCCTGTCGGTCCAAGTTGAGACTGTCGAAGTTGACGATGTAGTGCACACCCTCCTGGTCAATGTCCGGATCATACTCCGGATTGATCAACAGATGGGTCCCTGCCTGGAACAAAAGAAAATCGTAACCGACGAAAGGAATGAACCGCATTCGTCCAAAGGCGCTGATCTGATAGCTCATGGTGGCACCACCGGCTAACGTTGTCAGATCCAGATCGGTCGAGCCAAGCATTCGGTTGACTCCAGCATGCAATGCGAGATCTGGAACGCCTTTGTGCTGATAGCCTTCCGCCAGCGCCAACTTCAAGCGCCCACCCAATGCAATCGTTTCAGACTCTCCCAACCAACTTAAACTCGTGCCGATTTCGAAGCCGAAAGGCAGCCCCTTGCGAACTTCGATATTGGTGGTTCCCATCGTGTCGGGAACGTCGGTCGCTCCCCCTTTTAGGTTGAGCACTCGACTCCAATAAGGCCGTTCCTGATGAATGTTGTGGCTGCTGAATCGAACGGTGTACTCAAAACCCGAATGACCCGTTGTCCGAGCCGGGCCGAGATGAAGAGGCGCCAGGACAAGCGCCATCTCACGGGCCACTCCCGAGTAGTAGCCGCGCTCCTCCTCATCCGCTTGGGTCAAGAGACCAAAGCTAATGTCATGGGTGCGGCGATTTGCATCCTGAGCCTTTGCGCTCGGCGCCAGGATGAAGAGAACGGAAAGTAGGGCGATAAAGGGCTTCATGACGGACGCACCCTAAGGGTGCGGGCAATGAGGGTCAATCAAATACCCTTTCCTCCAGTAATCTGGGCGTGGGGTACTCACGACTCTCAATCCCCTCAATAAAGCGGTACCGGGCGGCACGCCGAGCCAGTTCCGACTGCATTGGATCTCGAGCGAGCCGATGCAAGTCGTTGGGAGCGAGCAGCAAAAGATGGGCGAGACGAACTCGATGAGAAACCGTGTCGTTACGGGCTAAACCCCGATGCACCTCGTAGATTTGACTCCATTTGGGTGCGTCGATCAGTTCATCGACGACAGGCCGAATGAGAGGACGGCGAGTGACCAAACGAAGGACCTGCTGCAGCGTCAACTTGGAGTTACCCAGTAGGGATCGAATCACCCGAGGTTCTTGATCATGGATCAGGCGATCCAACTGAGAAGGATTAGCTGTCCGTGCATGGGAGATCCGATACCCGACCGTCTTCTCTTGAAGCTCCCGATCGAGCGTCTGACGCAGTCGCGTTTGGTCTGACTCTTCGACCTCGGTGCACAGTGCGACCAAATCTCGGCGGCTGCGAGCATCTGCTGCCTCTCCCAAAGATTGCCACCATGCTCGGCTGAGTGGCTGACGACAAAGGTTGCGAACAATGGCGATAATTGCGGGTCGCGCATCTTGAGGGGGGGTTGCGGAACTCAGCCCCTGAGTCTCAAGCCAGTCTAAGCAATCCTCCGCAGGTAACTCCCGCAAGGCTTGACCTGCAACTGTGAGCCGAATTTCTGGGTCGCTGATCGTCATCAGCTCAGGCCGACGTTGCGTCAACGCCCCTGTCGACGGCGCCTGGATCGCATACGCCGACGCCGCTTACCTTTTCCTTTGCGTGCCTTCGTCCTGCCGTAACGACGATCAGGCATTGCCTCCTCAATCAACTGGACACCCAACCAAGCGTCGTCGATTTGCTGACCATTGTCAGCGACCTCGTAGAGCAAAAAGGGAATACTGCCACCCGGCTGAACCGTCGTCGAAACACCCGGTTGAGCCATCTTGCGCAGAACCAATGCCTTCGCATCCTGAATATTCGCGGCAGCGACGAGATCGCCGACCTCAAAGACTGGACGCCGATCCAGGCACTTCAGGTTGGCACTGGGACAATGGCCGAACGCTAGACTATTCGCCTGCCCACGACGGTCATCCAACTGCACGCCGCCCCCTCGCTTGAGTGGTGCTGCCCACTCCATCACAACACGCACGGCATCGATTTGGGACGACCGGCCGTTGGTGAGACGGCCCCAATAAGCCCGGTACCTCGTACCATCTTTGCCCGCCACAACCGCTTGGTTTAAACCGGAGAAGCCCACCTTTCCTACCTGCTGAGCCGTCCGAATATCCAGGGCCCGGGTTGAGGAATGAACTCTCAGTCGAGTCAGTCGGAGTTTCTGCTCTTCGTCCTGTTTTCGAGCCGCATCGAGAACAGGTTTCCACTGTTCTTGAACACGTCGTTCCCGAGCACGCTCCGCCTGAATCTCGTTTAACTCCATCTCCTTAAAAGTTAGAACTCCAGCACCTCCGAGGGTAATACCAGTGAGGAAAACCAGAAGAAGGCCTGTTCCCCCTTCAGAAAAGATTCGCCCGGACTTCTTTTTAGCGACGGCTGCCTTCTTCGCCTCTCGTTCCGCCGTAACGTCTGCTGCGGAAACCTTTATTTCATCATCTCCACCACGAATGTCCGAACCATCGTCATTCAGCGCCGATGGGGATGCGTCGGTGGCACCATCCATGGTTTCTGTCATCGGTTCGACCGCGAACTGGTTACCATTGGAAGGACCATTAAACTCCGCAGGCAGCCCTCCCTCAGAAGCGACCGGATCGCCGTTGGACGGGACACCGGAAATCTCTTCTGGTGGCAGTATCTGCTCGGTTTGGTCAAAGGCCTGCTCCATGACCTGACCCGGATTTTGACCGTCAGCTTGTGTCGGAGGCTGACTGCCAGGTGGCGCAGAAGATTGGTTACTGACTTGGGCTGGTGGTTGGCTGCCGGCGGGCATCGGAGGCTGGCTACCGGCCGGCGTCGGAGGCTGACTGCCGGCGGGCGTCGGAGGCTGGCTACCGACCGGCGTCGGAGGCTGGCTGCCCGCTGGCGCCGGAGGTTGGCTACCGGCTCCCATCGGTGGTTGGCTCCCGGCCTGAATCGAAGCTTGGCCGTCGGCTTGAAGGTCCAGCCCATCACCGCCTTCACCCTCCAACTGCGAGGGCATTTGAACAGCCCCAGCGTCAGTCGCCTCCGCTGTGTCCGAACCAAGGGCACGAAACGCCCCCTCTCCCTGGGGTGATTCCGGTGCTTCGGATAACGTTGCGGCATCCGCTTGCAGACGCACATCGACCACCGTTTGATCCGAACCGACGGTCGGTTCGAGTTGGGTGGGTCCCCCAGAGGTAATGCTCGTGTTCAGACCAAGGCCGTCGAGCGCGGCAATGTCTGTCATCGTCGGGGAGGCTTCGAGAGGAGGCACCATCCCCTCATCTCCAAGAGCTAATGCGGGAATCGATGGATTGGAGCTCTCACCCACACGGATCGTCGTGGCGCAGGCAGGGCAACGAAATAAACGGCCGCCACCATCATCGGGTACCGTGAGGACAGTTGAGCAGGCTGTGCATCGGACCAACACGCGGCTGGCACTCCCCACGAATTCGTGAGTCCAGTCTAAGACTGTCGATCAAACAGTGTCAAACCGGTGGTTATATTTTGTTTCAGTGGCTCGATGAACTCAACAGAACATCCATACGACCGGACAGTTCACGCAGAGCATCGACCCCGATCGGCGGCAGCGCCAACCGAGGATAGCCGAGGATGGGAAGTCCTACGGGGGCGAGTATCGCTTCAACCTCGCGCTGGTGCTGTTCGGCACGCTCTCGGCAGAGTTGAGCATACTCAGCCACGGCTTCAGGAGGGTTCTTGCCTGCGTCCCGAGGGAAGTTCTCAACCCGATTGGCGACAAAGGCTGTGGTTGTTAACCCCGCTGAACGTAGTTGACTCTCCAGAGTTGCTGCTCGCCGCAGAGGTGCGGTCTCGGCACTCGAGACGACGAATGCCCGAGCCGAGGTCGAGCGTAGTCCGTCACGTACTCGTCCGGCGGTCTCGCCGATGGCATCTAAACTCCCTTCGAGACTATTGATCATCGCCCTTAACTCGTCTGTGAGACCATCACCAAACATTCGGGAACATAGCCGCCAAACGATGGTTTGCGTGGCGCCGCGACCCATGACGAGCCGTCGCAACTTGGGATTTGCGATGCGAGAGAGCCGGTCCGGCATTCGAAGAAACTGTCGGGCATTTTGTGCCGGCGGCGTATCGAGAACCACACGATCCCAACGCTCCGACTCATCGATGACACGCCCCAAAAGAGCGACAGCGCTCAGTTCATCGGCCCCCGGCATCAACTCTTGCCCGAGCTGAAACAAGCGATGTTCTCGCAAGCGTCGTAACCGTTCACCGCTACGGGCACCCCGACGGATCAAGAGATCCATCCCTTCGACAGGCAGGCTGAGCGCAGCGAAAAGCCCGGGCGCACCCGGAACCTCCACAGGCTCAAGCCCGATGGGTTCTTTACCAAGGCACTGAGCGAGACGCCGAGCGGGATCGACGCTGATGATGAGTACACGCTCTCCAGCCTCCGACGCCCGGAGCGCATGACAAGCCGACAGTGTGGTTTTACCTACACCGCCGGGGCCGAAAAAGAGGTCCAATTCCATGGTTCCTCCGCCTCCAAACGTTCAAGAACGGCCTGTCCGTCTGGAAGGCAAATTAACCGGTCACCAAAGCGGGATTTGAGCTGAGCAAGTGCTTTATTTTCCATGTCAGCGCGCTGCAGGAGGTCCTCCTTGAGTGGGCAATCCTCCCAGTGGTCGAGGGCATCCACCACCGCTTGGGGGAGCACCCGGTTGCACACCACACGATGAGGGTCCCGCCCAAGTTCGACACTCAACTGATCGGCTAATTCGATCGCCTCTTGACTGGCTAAGGGCTCAGCGAGCGTGACCAGCAACATCGGTCCTCGTAAGTCCATCCTTTCCACGAGACGGGCGATGGGGCCAACTCGTGCCATTCGCCGTGCGGCACGCCGCGACCGAAGAAAACCTGCCGCATGCCCCGATGCGGGCAAGTCGACCACCTGGAATGCTCGGTCTCGAACTTGATGGAGCCACCAAAGACCTGTGAGATCCCCAACCAAGGGAGCTGCATTCAAAAGACTGATCGCAGCCTGGCCCGGTGGTGTTCCCAGCAAGGCCCTTAAGGGTCCCATGTGGTGACCAAGGTAGGCACTGATCGAGCGCTTCCCCGTCACATCACGGTGACCCCATGTCCCCTTCGATACGGATCGCTCACCGTCAAATTCAACCACCTCGACCGCTCCGTGCCGACTCAAAAGAGCGGCCAATGCTTCGGCGAGAGTCGTCTTTCCCACACCGCCTTTTCCCGTAATCCAGAATCGTTGAGTCATGGCGATCTTCTCGGAGGTTGTCCCTGGGCGGGTACCGGGCCCGTCAACCGCTCTGGAAGTACAGGATCTGGTGCCTTGATCTGAACCGGATCGAGATCCCCAGAGCGAAGATCGGGTGAACTTTGAGTCGTGGGACGATCTGCCCCCATGGGTTCCCGAGTAGAAAGAACCATCACCACCGGTAGATGGTCGCTTGGCGGATCCGACTGACTCACTGCACCTCCGCCCACGACGATCCAAGAGTTGCTGGCGTAAAGGTAGTCCAAACGCCGATTGGGTCGCTTCGCAGGAAAGGTCAACTGGGAATGGTCAACGCCGGCACCAGCCTCTTGAAGGTTGAGTTCCCGGCGCAGGTAGGCAATCGTGTCATCGAAACGATAATCAAGATCGGGTTCGTCTGAAAAGCCATGGTGAGCCGATGCTTCCGGTGGCAACGCGTTCAAATCCCCGCCTAAAATCATTTCCTGCCCCGGCTTCATGCTGTTTCGAACCTGCTGAACGACGATTCGAGACTGTTTCGCTCGGTTGGTACCATCAAAGGCTTCAAGGTGGAGGTTGTAGACTTTAATCCAACGTCTGGCGCTAATTTGGACATCCAGTTGCTGTACCGATCGGTGGAGATAAAACCAATTGTACCAAAAGGGGTTTTTCACGGGTTGTGGCAGGACGAACCGACGGTTGTGCTGCAAAGGGAAGCGTGACAGCACGGCTTGCCCACTGGTCACCTGACCAATCCAGTTCTTCGGATCCTGATAAGGAAAGGGCACGTAACGAGGATTCCACGTCACGATCGATGCCGAGTACGGCATTTTGGTCGCTCTCTGCAGCCATTCCAGTTGATCTACTCCACCGCTTCGATCCGCCTCAAAGTCGACCTCCTGCAAGAGCACGATATCCGGATTCATCTGTTGAATCGCCGATGCGATCCGACCGAGTGTGTCCAAGACTTCATCGGGCTGGCGCCGATCATGTTGATCGTCCTCAGGACCTACCCCGTAATGAATATTCCAAGTCAATACCTTCAGTTGCTCGGGCGCCATCTCTCCCGGCGGAGTCGCCCCTGGAAGTACAGAAATCCGACCATTGAAAATTGCATCCTTCGGCCCAATTCGCCCTCGCATCTGGTGGATTGCAAGGCTACTTAAGAGAACCAGAACAACGCCAGCCACCAAGCCATAAACAAGGAATGACTTGATCATGGGTCGTCCCGTCGCCCTTCGGATCTCAATCGCTCCACTTCTTGAGTTAACGTCTCGATTTGCTGATCCAAATGCTCCAACTTCCGAGCGATCTGAACCATGGTATTGAGTGGTTCCGTCACCTGACGATGCAATTGAGTCAGTCGGTCTTCAATAGAGCCGACGCGTAAACGTAAATCAGACCAACCTTGCTCCAATCGTTGACGCAGATGATCGGGCAGCGTTCTGACCTTATCGAAGGTTTCTTCTGCCTCGACCAAACGCAATCGTGCCAGAGTGCGCAATGTAATATCTTCACCGCTATCGGCTTGCTCGACTCGAACTTTGGCACCACTGGACAGGAGCGAGCCAAGTTCCTTTAGGCTAATGTATCGGCTTTTCTCCACGTCGTAGAGCTTACGATTTGCATAGCGACGAATCAGGCGCACTTTGACCCCTTACCCCGCCCGTACCGTGCGATATTCGATGGGATTCTCGTAGCCGACTCCCTGAAAAACACGCTGTACGAAGATACCAGGTAGATGGATCTCATCGGGGTCAAGGTCTCCCATGGCAACCAACTCCTCGACTTCCACCACAGTGGTTCGGGCAGCCATGGCCATCATGGGCTGNAAATTACGACTGGTCCGATGAAACAGGAGATTACCAAACGGATCAGCCTTGGCTGCTCTGATCAATGCNAAGTCAGCGGTTAATGGGGTCTCGAACACATGCATCCGACCTCCGATCTCGCGGGTCTCTTTCCCCTCTGCAATCACCGTCTCCGCACCCGTGGGCGTAAAAAAACCGCCGATCCCAGCACCCCCGGCGCGAATNCGCTCAGCCAGCGTGCCTTGCGGGTTTAACTCGACTTCAACACGTCCCTCCATGATTGCACGCTCGAGATCAGGGTTACCCCCGACGAAAGAGCAGTGNGCTCTAACAACTTGNTCATTTTGCAACAGGACTGCCAAACCNCGCCCCTGATTGCCCACGTTGTTACTGATGATGGTGAGTTGCCTTCTTCCACTCNGAGCCAACTGCCGAATCAAATTTTCAGGATTTCCAGAGAGGCCGAAGCCACCGACCATGATCCGGGCACCGTCGGAGAGGTCGACCAGTGCTTCTTCAGCGTTTTGCACACGTTTATCGAGGGACATTNTTGCGCTCTTTCCAAGGGCAGAGAACACGAAGCTGATCGTGGGGTCAAAGCGTAAAGCTGGCAAGCTTCAGCCAAGTCTCCTCACACTCGCGCTCAGACTCTGAATCAAGAACGATACCGCCACCGGTTTGNACGACCGTCTCGTCGCTCTGACACAACGCGCTTCGAATGATAATNTTGGCCTCCATCGAGCCATCATCGAATGCTGCCAAAATGTGACCGCAATAAGGGCCNCGNGTCCGCCCCTCTAAACGNTTGATCCACTGACATGCTGCCCTTTTGGGCGCTCCCGTAATCGAACCCGCTGGCAGCATCTGAGAGAGGACATGTGCCCGGTCGAGTGCTGGCATCACCTGGGAGGTCACTTGGGTCACGAGATGCCAGACCACGGGAAAGGGCACAGCATCGAACAGTCTTTCGCAACGTACNGACCCAGGCTCGCTCACTCGCCCCAGATCGTTCCGGAGTAAATCGACGACCATCAAGTGCTCGGCTCGCTCTTTCGGGTCAGCCAACAGCGCTTGGCGTTGAGATTCATCCGACGCTGAATCCGCACCACGCGGTCGAGTCCCCTTGATGGGACTGGTTTGNAGGGTCCCCTTTTCGTTCCAACTCAAGAACTGTTCGGGNGAGTTGCAGACGAGTTGACCAAAGGGGGTTGGAAGATAGGCAGCGTAAGGGGCTGGCGAATGTGCTGCCAGGGAGAGAAACAGGCTGGCACCATCCACGGCTTCCGCCCGAAAGGCTCGGGTTAGGTTCGCTTGATACACCTCTCCATGGACCAACCCGGGATGCAATGCTTCAACACGNTCCTTNTGGATTTGNTCAGGCTCATCNGCAGCAAAACGAAGGCTGGGCGTTGGTTGCGCTGACACATTGATCGACCTTGTGGGTCGCCAAGAGGCATGGGGGTAATAACGAAGAAAAGCGGCAGGCCATCCGGGAGCGATGGGCGAACCGGAAGGGGTCTCTTTGACGAACGGAAGCCCGAAGTCATAGCTCAAATAGCCAANCCAAACACCATCNCTCCCACGGGTCGATGAAAATGCTTGTCGCAAGCCATCGACATCACCCCCCAACAACTGAACCTCCTGTTGAGGATCTGCGACCAGTAGACTCCGTTCACCTCCAGGAAACCCCTCAGCGCCCAATAAGACCGCCGGTGATCTTCCCTGGNGAGTGCCCAACCAACTTTCCAAATCGACCNTTTCCAGCCTATCGTGATGCAAAGGAGCCTCCCATGGGCCGGAGACGATACCCAAAATCAGAGGCTGCGTTGAAAGCCGGAGGCACCGATTGGGCGCAACTTTTGGTCAACTCACTGCAAGTCGATGAGGAGGGCGGCGGACGCTTTGATCTGACGGCTGGCGTCCTCGCTGGCGTCACGGTGACGGTACGGAGTGACCAAATCGTCTTCAANGGCCTCAGCGCAGAGCAAGAGCGTCTCGTCAGTCGCCACTGCGAATCTCTTGCAAAGCGCTTGGGGCGGCCGGTCACTTTAGCGGGATGATCTTTAGGTTCGACAGATCTAAACCGCCGAGCTCAGGATACAGCGACGCATACGTCCANGCCGACGCCAANACCCNTTGTACATACTTCCGAGTCTGACGAATCGGAAGGTCCTCGACCCAGGANTCCAACGCAAACCCNGGCCGCGCCTTGATCATTCGCCGNGTCGCCCCAGGCCCGGCATTGTACGAACTGATCGCCAGAGGAAAGGCGCCTTCAAAGCGCTTGAGCAGNCCCGCCAGATACAGAGANCCCACTTTCAAATTCATCTCGGGCTCCCGCATTTTCGCCCAAGACCACCCTGCGACACGGTGTTTTCGAGCCACCATTCGTGCCGTGCTCTTCATACACTGACTCAACCCCCTGGCACCGGCCCACGAATCGACATCGGCATCGAACCCACTCTCCTCTCGAACCAAACCAAAGAGCAATGCGGGGGGAACGTTTTGAGATTTGGCAGCGTCCAGCACCGCTTGTTTNTGAGCCAATGGGAACGCCAGTCTCCAGAGTCGCCCACTGGTCGGGCTGGGGGCTTGTCGCCACAATGGCAACCGCCGCAACATTCCCACGGCATGGTGGGCACCACCGGCTGCGATCAAACGGTCAGATAAAGCCTCGAGGTCACTCTCAACCAACGAAAGTGTTTCGATGCTTGAGAGTAACTGCACAGCTTGGGGTCGCANACCGAGTGCCAAGAGCCCGACNCCTCGGCGAAACCGTAGATCCGAGGTCAGAGAAGGGGATGGGTCGCGGGCAGGAAGGGATTGAGGAAACCGAGCCTGAGCCTTNTTAAGGTCNACATTCCTTAAGCGCTGCAAACCCATCAAACCGTGCCAAGTAAACGGGTGCTCCTCGACCAANGCGGTGTAGCGNGCCACCCGATCCTTTTTNGGACTCAGGCGGGCTCGCCAGTACAAAGCCCGGATCTGATCTGCGCTTCGGTGCTGCGAGGCTCCTGCATGTTGGCGTAAAAAGCTGTCGAGTCGCTCACGAGCCCCTGCGTGGTCATCGGCTAGATATCGGGTCCAAGCCACCCTCCAAACAGCCTCTTCTGCCATGTCTCCCTTGGGATAACGTTTCGCCAGGNGCTCGTAAGCTTCCACCGCAGCTTTGGGCTTCTTCTTCCGTTGGTGAAACTCCCCCAGGAAAAACAAATAATCATCACTNAGGCGGTGATCTGGGTGCTCTTTAAGTGCTCGTTTAACGAGTTGGGGAATCGGTTTAGGATCAACAATCGACTGACTAAAAATACGACCATAAGCCACACCCGCGCCGATCACTCCTGGGCACTTCTTCGCCTGAAAGGCGCCGTAGGCTTTCACCGCATCTCGATGCTTCCTCAGCTTTCGTAAAGCTCGCCCCTGAGCGGCGTATGCTCGACAGTGATGCTCCGGCTCTTTGGTCAACTTCAGGACCATTTGAACCGCTTCAACTGCGCCTTTATTTTCATGAGCGGCTAACAGTGACTCCGCCCTTCCAAGCAAACTGGGCGCTGAAAACTCCACAAGCCAATCTCGCTTCTTCCCCTTGGCTCTTTTAGCCTCCGACTTCAGCCGTCGCCGACTCCGTTCCCATGCTTTTTTCCCTGCCAGAAGATCGCTGAAGTCCTTCACCAGTCGCTCGTCGATCTTCCATTGCTCGGCGTCTGCCGCCAAGCCCGAGGCCAAAGCCAATATGGACGCCTTGCACCATCGATGATCGCACTGACCCGCCGCGGCAAGCAATGCGGTGACAGCGGACTTTTCTCGCTCCGAGCGTTTTTTACCCTTTTTCAACTTCCGCACATCTCGGTTCGTGAGACCCGCCAGTGCGAGCAAGCCCACATCACGGTGGGGACCTTCCAACAAACTGGTCGCTGCAGACCGTACATTTTTTTCGTTTTTCGCCTTCCGAGCACACGTGAGAACTCGTGTCATCAAATCATCTCGAAGTTCAGGTAAACGGTTCGCAACGACCTCGAAGGCTTTGGCACAGAACGCAAAGTCTCGCTTCCCCTCTGACGCCCTTGCCGCCTGAACGACCCGTAGGGCTGGTGACTCAGTGAGCCATTTATTTTGAGCCTTCGAGTCCGCTTTGACGCTGGGAGGCGCCAAGAGAAGCCAAGCCTTTTTGTAATCCTTATCCAGCAAAGCCTGGTCCACTGGCGTCGAACCAAGGACCAAGAGTAAGGGGGTCAACAACATGGCTTACGGACGCTTTTTAACCGAGGGTAGAGTGGGTTGCGACTCGTTCGGCTTGAGACTGGTATCGAAGATGTCAATTTTGGCTTTCGCACGCAACGTCGACAGTGCCCCTCGACGGGCTCTACCCCGCTTCCTCCGCAGCAACTCATCATGTAACTCCTGCTGAACGTCCTCGAAGCTCTTCTTCCCCTCAGGGCGTCGATCGATCAGTTTGAGGATGTGATAGCCGAACTGACTTTTGATGGGACCGACGACTTGATCTTTCTTCGCAGCGAAGATGGCATCCTCAACCGACTTCGGCTGGCGCCCACGGGGAAACCAACCAAGGTCGCCACCTGCGGCGGCTCGATGATCCTTTCCCTCTGTCCGAGCCAGTTGCCCAAACCCCACGCCGGGACGACTCGCTTTCGCTTTGATGCGCAACGCTTCTTTCAGAGTTTTCGCCTTCGTTTCTTTCGAGATTGCAGTGGCCGAATGGGGCGCCTTCAGCCTGCCATGGGGACCTGTTGCTCCTTCAAAGGGAATCAGGATCTGGGCTGCCCTCACCTGCTCTTTCTCCAGGAAACGATCAGGCTGCTTGTCGAAATGGGCTCTGACTTCTTTGTCCTCAACAACCATCTCACCCACCATTTTATTGAGCACGCGATCCCGGAGCAGGCGACTGCGATGATCCTCACGCCATTCCGTCTCGGTCCTTTGTATTGTCTTCAGGTATTTAACGAAGCCAGCCGGTGAACCAAATCGATCTTTGAAGGTGGCGATGGCTTGATCCAACTCTTCGTCGGTGATTGCCAGCCCCTGGCGCTGTCCCTCCTGAGCGACAAGTTCCTGATCGACGAGAAATTGAAAGATCGCCCGGCGAGTATTCTGCTCAAAATTTGCGGTCACCTTGCGGCCAGCCACCCGAAACTGTGCCACCTGGGCATCCACACGATTTTGCAGTTCAGCAGCAGTGATCTGCTGGCCATCAACGGTCCCAACGACCGTGGCGGAGCCCGCTGTTTCGGGTGCCTTTGGCGTTTCCGATGGGCTCTCCTGCGGAGCGCAGGCAAGCACCATCATCAAACTGAAAAATGAGCGTCGCATTTTCCGACTCCTTGTCCAACGGCTGCACCGCATAGGTTGCCCCTCGTCCTCCGTCAACGAGCGGAGAGGGAGAAACCTTCACTTCTTGCGGACGATAGTGCGTCGAGGAGATTCTCTCAGGTGGTCCAAATCGCAGCAGCGTCCAGTTGTGGGATCCTCCTCGGAATCTGGGGGCCCTCGCCAGGATTCTGTATGCTCATTTGCTCCGGCGCCATCCTTCTGACCCTCTCACGACCTTGGTTTCCCCTGCTGGCGCTCTGCCTGGGTCTTGGGATCGGCGAAGCCCAACGATGGGAGCATCAACCACCGGCGACCCTCGACGGTTGGGCCGATGTGCAGGGGACGACGTTTAGCGCTGATGAATCGGTCCTGGTCGATTACGCAGGAGAAAGATTCCTGCTCTACCAAGCCCCCTCGCGACTCTGCCCGGGCGATAAACTTTATCTTAACGGGCGATTGCGTCGCCCCGTCCCGTCCGCTCATCCCGGTACATTCGACCCCTGGCGTCACCTCTTTTCTCGAGGCGCTCGAAGTCGTTTTGCAGGTCAAATCATCGAAACAGCTCGCGTGGGGGATGCGCCTTTGTGTAAGCTTCGCCAATCAGCTGTTTCCCAGTGGTATCGGGCTTTGCAGGAAGAAGATGCATGGCTCGCTGCTGCGTTGACCGTTGGCGCCAAACCCCGCCGAGGCAAGGAGGGGAGCGACGCCTTCCGCAGAACCGGTCTGGCTCACCTCCTTGCGGTCAGTGGTCTCCACATCGGATTTGCATTGGCCTTTGGTCTTGGTCTTCTGCGCTGGCTACCAGCATTTCATCCTCAGCTTCTTGTCGACAAGCGTCGGCGGTTGATTCTCGGAATGTTCATTGCGCTTGGGATGACCGCTTGGTGTGGCTGGCCGGTGGGGGGCATTCGAATCCTTTCCTGGCTTGGACTCGCTTGGCTTCTTCCTCGCCGCAGCGGATGGACCACCGGACTTCTGAGCTTAAGTAGTCTTCTGCTTTTCGAGCCTCAACTCGGGGCTGATGCCGGTTTTCTACTGAGCCACACGGCAGCACTGCTGCTCGTCGGTCTACCCTGGGCACGTTCGGGACGCCTACAAAGCGCCTTCGTCGCGGGTGTAGGCACCTTCCCGCTTCTCTGGTGTTTAGGCTTCAGTACCAGTCCCCTAACCCCTTTAACCAACCTCCTCTTCATGCCATTTTTCCTCGTGATATTTTGCTGGATCTGGATCGTCTTCGGCATCACTCTCATCAGTGGCTTCCCCGAGATCCTCAGTCTCGCGGCAGCGCCCCTCGAAATCCTGAGGACCCTGGCATTATTTGCCGTTTCGAGCCCCCTTGGTTGGCAAGTCATGGTTCCGGTTTCGATGCTCCATGTGGTGTTATGCTCGTTCCTACTTGTGGCCTGGCTAAAGAAACGGCGACTGGCGGTTGCGGCACTCCTCCTCGTCATGTTTTTACCCCCCCCCTTCGCCAAAGGAACTCGGTATTGGCAACTTCCCGTGGGTCATGGGGATCTTGCGCTCCTCAAACAGGACGAGACCAGCATCGTTATCGATACAGGCCCTTCTCCCCGGCGGACAGCGGCTCAATTGTTTCCACTCCTAGGCTCCCAAAAACCCGATCTCATCATCGTGAGCCATGAACATCCAGACCATATCGGAGGGCTCGGCGCACTGTGCCGACGCTACCCAAGTGTTCCAGTAAGGCTTCCCGAAAAGGTTCAATCGCCCGCCGCAAAAAAGGCTCTAGAGAGTTGCAGAATGCCCCAACTAGGCCACGAATGGGCTCAGCAGCTTGGCGGTCTCCAACTGCGAGGACTGCCGCAGCCAGACGACTGGGTACGAGGTGCAAACAATCGATCGTTGGCTCTGGACGTGCGAACCGAGGGGCAGCGCTGGTTATTTCTCGGCGATATCGAAGGCGACCGTGAACTCGATTTACTGGGTCGACTGGGCACCGCCGACGGAATCAAAGTCCCGCACCACGGAAGTCGAACCAGTTCCAGTCCATCACTGATCCATGAAACAAAACCGCGATGGGCGGTTCTGACAGCGGGCCGAGACGACCCCTATAAACACCCACACCCAGCGGTCACTGATCGGTATACCCGGGCAGGAGCACGAGTTCTTTCCACCGAAGACCGACCTGTCTGTCTGCTGATTCGTTCAGGCCGGGCCACTCGACCGTGCCCAGAACTTGCCTTCCTTAGGCCTGGCCCCTTAATTGGCGACTATGGAAACCATCATTCTCAGTCTCAGCCTGTTCGCCGCACCAAAAGCGGTCTTGGTCGTCAGTGGTGATCGGACAGAAGACCAACGGCAAGCGGTACGCCTAGAAACAGAGCTTCGAACCCTAATTCGGGACAATCCCTCGCGGACTTTTCGGCAACTTCACATCGCTCGCACACTGCGTGGTAAGGCAGCGCCCTACACTCGCTTCCGAAAAGACGGAGCAAAAAAGTTTGCTGCTGCGCAGGCCAAATATGAGGCGTTGGAAATCGATCAAGCCCTCGCCATGTATCAAGAAGCCCTCGACCTAGCCTCTCAAGCGTTGGCCAGTCGAGTCGGCACCAGGCTCTGGCTTCAAATCGAAGCTGAGTTTGGCTTGAGGTTGTCGGAGAACGGTAACAGTGACGGCGATCTCAAGTTGCAGCGGGTTCTAGCACTCGATAGCAAACTAGAGATCGAGTCGGTTGCTCTCGACGACGCCACAAAAGAGAAGTTGGCAGACTTCCGCCATCGAGATCCGGGGCAAGGAAAAGTGCGCTTTCAATCGGAGCGACCGATGCAAATTAGTATCGCCGGTATTCCGGTTTGCATCAGCCCCTGTGAAGTGACTGATCTACCACCAAATGGGTCGATACCGTGGCGAGCTGAAGCCGATGGATTCGAAGCGCAAGGTGGCTTGACGGAAGCGGGGGCGACGGTTGATGTCCCAACGCTCGCCTGGCCAGGCTATGCCGAGTTGTTGGAAGCTTTAGAGCCGTTTGAGCGGTTGTTTGCAGATGAGAGTGAGGAAGCCCTTGCAACCATGGCAGCGCTCCTGGCTCCACCGACGCTTATTTGGGTGGAAGTGAAAGGTAAAAAGGTCCAACTCGTGGCCCTCCGCTTGAGAGGGAAGAAGAAAGCGCTGGTGGCTCGAATTTACGCCACCCTCGAAGGAGGCGAGCACGAGATTCGAGAAACGCTCCTCGATCTGATCCAAACCAGCTTGAGCGAAGAAGCACGCGTGGAGCCACCACCGACGGGCCCCTCATTGTGGGCGCGCCTTGGCCTTGGATCCGCCCTTGCAAAAATGGGTGATGGGCTGAAGTCGTATCGAAAACATGCCCTGTATGGTTTAGCCGGCGTTGCCGGGACCGCTTTGCTGGTTGGCGGGGTTCTCCAATTGAACCAAAATGCTCCAGAACGCAGATTTGATGCCGTCATGGGGTTTTGAACGAAACACTTGTCTTTAACCGGACGAGCGTATCTGCTTGACAGCGCCCTAATGGGCGATTAATCGGCGCCCCCCATCACGGGGTCATAGCTCAGTTGGTAGAGCGCTAGAATCGCACTCTAGAGGTCGGGGGTTCGACTCCCCCTGACTCCACCAGAGGAAGGATAGAACCATGGCTGTCTGCGCATTAACTGGAAAAAAAGGGATGAGCGGCAATCGAGTCTCTCACTCGAATATCAAGACGAAGCGGCGTCGCGAGGCGAACCTGCAATCCAAACGCTTCTACATCCCTGAGCAAAATCGTTGGGTTCGGCTTCGAGTGAGTACCCGCGCCATTCGAACCATCGATAAGATTGGCTTACTGGCCTTTGCCCAAAAGGCTGGCATCAAAATCTAACGGGACCAAGAATGGCTCGTCGAGGGGGGAGCGAGAGCTTCCCTCTTCTCGTTTTTGCGTCAAAAGGAAATCCATCGACCGAGCCACCGGCCGTCGATCCGCAACATCACGCGGCCCTGGTTAGGCGCTGAACCCAACAAAAACCCCTGACCACTCGGCGTCATGAGATGGGCTTCAGAACGCCCCTCAAACACCGCTTCGACCCGGGGATCCACCAACCAATCTCCACTCAACAGCACGAACAAGCCTTCCTCACGTCGACGAATTTCCAACCAAACCGGCTCTTCGATGATGACAGGACCGGTGCCCAAGCCACAATCGTAGGGAAGGATGGCGCCACTCGGCATGCGCAACTCGCCTTTGGGGGCTGTGACCACGATCCATGGACTCAGCCCAAAACGAATTTGTCCCTGAACATCCCATCGGCGCCAGCGCCGCTCTCCCTCATGGCGCACTGCATAGCCGTAACCAAAGGATGGAATCAGACTGTTTCGGGGAATGAGCGTACATCTTCTAGGCACCTCTTGAGTGGTTGGCACTTCACCATGAAGTCGAATCACGCCCTCCATCGGCACGGTGATGAGATCAAGAAATCCATCGTGGTCTAAATCTGCTTTGGCTGCTCCTCGACTGGAATAGAGACGCCGAGAGTGGCCCGAATCCTGATGGTTGTGACTGGAGATTCCAGCTTCTTCGCTCAGCGAAATAAATCGCTCTTGCCGCTGTAATAAAACCACGTCCCGATGGGCATTAAACCCCTCTCCAATCGGGTCGTAGATCATGCCCTGGGTCAAAAATAGATCATCCTTTCCATCTCGGTCATAGTCATCCACCAGGGATCCCCAACCGTAGAGAAGTTGACCTTCGTGGTCGCGTAAATCCAGACCGAGCAACTCGGCATAATCCCTCGGAGGGTCATGGCGAAGATCAAATAGTCTGTTGGCGCCCCAATCGCTGAGAAACAGATGCTCTGAATCGCCCTCAACAAAGAGATTGGCGACCCCCATGTAGAATCCCCACGCCCGACGCCCCTCCCCCAAGAGACGCTGCTCGTAATCGCAATCTGTTGTCGGTGGGCAACGCAGATAGTAGGCGCCCGGATCCGTATCAGGAACCTCCTCTCCCGAAGGCAACGTTCGCAGACCATCGCCTGTCCCAAAGGTGTCATTCGCGTAGACGATGTCGAGCAAGCCATCATCGTTCAAATCCAAGATACCAAGAGCCAATGTCGAGGCTTCCTCCTCGAGCAGAAGACTCGAAGNAAGNACCTCGAAGTCGCCCGTGACCGTTTGACGCCACGCCAGATTGGTTTTGCTCACGGATTGACCGTCAACCTCATCCAACTGGCAACCCACCAAAACATCCCCTCGACCGTCGAGATCGAGATCGACGAAGAGAGCAGCTCCCGCCATGCATTGCCGTCGAGCGTCCCCTTCATCGAGGAGTGCCATGAGATCCGTCGTCGAACGAAATGGATGAAAGCGATGCAATTCAACGACACCCCGTCCCAAAACAAGCAGTTCATGATGACCATCCGAATCAAGATCCAAACCATAGGCAGAATTACGATTGATCAAAGTCGGTCGACACTCTTCAACGACCGGTGAAAATACGAGTCGGCCTTCCGTCGATTCGTTGCGGTAGANGCAGGCCGGTGAACTCCCAAAAGCTGCGGCCACTGAGGTACCAACGAAAAGATCGAGATCNAGATCCCCATCCCAATCGAACAAACCTGCGCCATACCCAAAGTCCGGCGGGCCTTCGCCAGCTAATGCCACTGTGTGGTCGCTGAGATCAGCGGGAAAACGTCGTTCAACACGAAAGCCTTCAAGNGGTTCTGCTCGCGCAAGACATCGTCCGTTCCGACACCGTTGTTCCGGGCGACAGTCNCCGTGACCTTGGCACGCATCGGGAGGCAAAACACATTCNCCGTCGGTGCAGGTTGCTGGATCCTCGCAATGGCGATCCTCTCGGCAGCCCTCCGTGCATNTTTGTTCCTCGCNGAAGGCGCCGAACCCACAATCGAGATCCTCTGCGCATCCCGGGCGGCAAACACCCACCGACTCGTCNCAGTAACTGGTGTCGTCGCAAGGACAAGCCAACAAGCACGCACCATCGACACATAAGCTATCCGTAGAACACGCTTCGGCACATTCGGCNGNACGACCGGCATCCTGTGGGGCTNGTGGGGTCGGCGGCTCGACACACNGACTTTCCGAACATTGAAGGNTCGACTCGCAATCGCTGTGNACGATGCATGGAGCCCCCGAATCGCCAACGACAGTGCAGGCTCCNATGGAGAGGANNCCNATGAGATAAAATCTCAAAATACACTCCAAGCACGAGGCATGAACAAACGTTCGTACAGACGAATGGCGAAGCGGTCGGTCATTCCCGTAATATAGTCNGCGACCCTTTGATGGTGAGGTCCATCTGACACNCCTGAATCAAATTCAGCACGAAACCGGTCTTCATCGGCCATGCAATAATCCCACAAAAAATTCAGGATNCCCGCGGCTCGNTCGAAATCCTCCGTGACCGCCTGGGTTAGATAGACTCGATCGTAGAGAAAATCCCGAAANGCCTCGAGGGCGCCGACAACTTCAGGCGTCATGTAGATTCGATCCAAACCGCAATCCTCACTGGATCGTACGACATCTGCAACCAGGGTGCTGAGTCGATCCGAATGACTCCAGCCCAAGGTTGAACCCACCTGCTCCGGTAAATCCTCTTTCTGAAGTAAACCGGCTCGGCAGGCATCATCGAAGTCGTGATTCACGTACGCGATAATGTCCGACAGTCGCATCACTTGTCCTTCCAAAGTCATGGAAAGTGTTGCGGGATTGTCTGTAATTAATCTTCCCTTCCCCTTGGANTGCTTCGCAATTCCGTCGAGTACCTCCTCTGATAAATTNAACCCACGGCCGGAGCGGCCAGTCTCAGTCACNATGCGNAGCGTCTGNCGCGCGTGGTGAAATCCCCCCGGGATGAGTTTCCTCAGCGTGCGCTCTCCAGCATGCCCNAAGGGTGTGTGACCCAGGTCATGCCCGAGGGAGATCGCTTCCACCAACATCGTGTTGAGATGTAAGGCNCGAGCGATGGCGCAGCCGACCTGACTCACTTCNATACTGTGGGTCATCCGAGTCCGGTANTGGTCACCAATCGGTGCCAAGAAGACCTGTGTCTTCCCCGCCAACCGCCGAAATGCCTTGCTGTGCACGACTCGATCCCGGTCCCGCTGAAAACAGGGGCGCATTTCGTCTGGCGNTTCCTCAAANCGACGTCCTTTGCTGTTTCGGGACAAACAGGCCTTCGGTCCCAAACTTCGAGCCTCCATGGCTTCGACCTGCTCTCGAATCGACAACNTCATTCNCCCCCCGATGCATGCAGCTTACTTCACACTGNNCAGCAAGTCCTGTGCCGAACAGAATTNNTCCCAACTGNCTCNTACCCNCTTTCAGGCGGCTTTTCGGACNGAANCAGCTTTGCTATAGGCCCGCCGTCGGGGGACCAATGGTCCACCAAGGAGTTGAACCTTCATGAACCGCACCTCGTTTTNCACCCTCNCTATTTTTGCTGCCCTCCTCTTCGGTTGCACCTCTGAAAAGAAGGCGCCNGTCCAANNGANGANNNCAGCTCCAGTTGCTGAGACCAAANCAGATCCCGCACCNCAGCCCGNGTCGACAGATACAACGGCGGGAAATCCGGGATGCTTTGGCGATCCTAAAGGGGGCGACCCCCGTGAGGTCACTGCAGGCGCTACGATGCTCAAAGGGAATGGATACTCCCTCGCCGCGGCAGCGGCACCCGAGAGGAGCGGCAAGCTTGTCATCGGGATCGTCAGCGATTTGAAGGACAAACATGATGGCTGGGAAGCAAGGCTTAAAGCCTATTCAAAATGGTTTGGAGAACAGGGCGTTGAGGCTGTGGTGATCAACGGTGGTGACTTCTACTACCCAGACCATATGGAGACGGTCTTGATGGGCTATGCCTCCACCTTTAAAATGCCTGTCTATGTTATCTCTGGGAACAAAGAAGCACCAGAGTGGTTCCAGGAGGCGGCCTCGAAGGTGAGCGCCAAGCACGCAAATTTGATCAATGGTAATCGGGTTCGAACACTCACCATGAATGACGTCAGTCTGGTGAGCCTTCCTGGTTATGGCCGCAAAATGTACACGGATCCTGGTGCCTGTCTCTTTGATGACGACCAAATTGCCACCACGACCGAACTGCTGAAGGCAGCCCCTGGCAGTGCGAAAGTGTTGGTCAGTCACCAGTCCCCACTCCAGGATGGCGTTTTGGCAGTGGATTTCATGGGTCAGCCAAGCCTCGATGAGAAAGATAAGAAAAATGTAGGCGACCCGCGGGTCACCGCCATGCTGAAGGGAACAGGCACCCAACTGGCAATCGTGGGTGGCATTAAGGAAGCCGGCGGGCGAGGCACTGACCTTGCCGGCAAGGCGGTCGAAGTGGATCAAATGAGTCCTCAGTTGCTGATCAATCCAGGCCCTGCGGACACCAGTCACTGGACGATGAATGATGGTTCGAGTTCATGGGGCATGGTGGCTGTGATGCGAATCGACGGTGGTAAGGCAAGTTATGGCGTCCTGAGGATGCCTGAGCACCAGCCGGCAAAATAGCCCTTGGGAAGCCTGCTTCTAGCTGGCTTCGCCTTCGGTTGGACAGACCCGGCACCAGCGCCAGATCGCTTGGCACTGCTCTTTGATTACCCCCAACCGTCGGCGATGTGTGAGGCCCCCTCGCCGAAAGCCAAACCGTTCTGCGCAATCCACGAGCACCTTGTTCGTACGCCCCTACCGACGAAACGCCTAAAGCGACTTCTCGACCAAGTCAGCGGTGAACTTAGTCGAAGTGAGACCTTGCGCCTTCGCGCCCGACTACTGGCGCTCAAAGCATTTCGTAGCCAAGCATGTCTACGGCTCGCCGGTAGTCAACGTCTTGCCAAAGATGAAGGCAAACTCATTGTGCGCCGCTTTATGCAAGCCTTGTTGGCCTATGACGAGGCAATCCGAGCGGTTCCCCGTCAACAAGGTGTGCGCCTCCTCCCCGAACTGGCCCAAGTGGTCAGAAGGCCCTACGAACTTGTTGCAGAGGGCTTGGGTTCAGTCCCGGGGTTGGACCAGGAGACACGGTTGGATCTTATCCCTCCCCGTCTTCTTGAAGGATTAAAAAACTTAGGCGTCATCACAGGGCTGCCGCTTCCAGAAGAACTCACTCGTCGTCTTCAGGTTTCAGTGCAACAACAAGCCATCGAACCGGTCCCCGAATTAGCCTACCAGGACGGTAAGTTGATGGTTCAAAATCCAGGGGATATCCGCCCTCAGAGACTTGATGGCGACCAGGCGGCAGAGGTACTCTCTTCCTATCTCGAACAACCGAACAACCCTTGGGCTCCCGCCGCAGCACGACTCGCTGGTATGCTGGCGCTTAACACACTGAGAGAGAGACTGATCTTTCTAGCCAACCTAGATGATGAGAAAATGAAGCATCCAGCCATGCTTGGACTGACTGCCCTCGGCCATCCGGAAGACCAAAAAAGGGTTCTCGAATGGATCCAAACACAACCCAATCCTGCGACCAAAGAGTTAACCGTCGCCCTCGGATTCTTCGGCGAACGAATCCGAGGGCAACTGCAGCGTTATCAAGCCAATAAACTTCGAGGTGATCTTTTGACTGCTATTCTCTCCCGATCAGCGGTTTGGGAGTTACGGGGATTTTATGAAGGAAACCTAGCGCACGAGGACGTCAACGTTCGCATTTTGGCGCATGCTGCATCACGGGAGCTCAATCCGCAGCCCTGGCTCACGCAACGTTTGCTTCGAGATGATCATGAAACGGCGCGCTGCGCTGCCCGCAATCTGGTGGATCTCTTTCCTACCCCCACGATCGTCGCACAGCCGACCCCTAGCCCACCACCAACAGGCGAACAAGAGAGTGGTGATGCGGGCCCCGAGCTTATCCAAGAATCCGCTGGAAACATCGTGATCCCTGAGGATGCACCGATGGATGCTGTCGAAACCGAGTCAGAATCAACGACCAACGAGTAAGCTTGGGATCTTCAAACTTAGACTAATGTTCCCGGTGATGCGGAGTTTACCGAGCATGTAAGCCATGTTTGGATTCAGTTGACCATCGACAATGGCGATGAGGTCCTCTTCTGACAGGCCGATCGTACAATCAGCTGCGTCATCCTGCCCTTCGCAGACCCAGTTACCGGTCCGATTGAGATCCACAATCCAGGATCCACCAGTGTCCCCACTGACATGGAATTGAAAGACGACACCACCGGTAGATTCCGCCCATTCGGGAGTGATTCGTTGTGCCAACTGCTCAGCGAAAAAATGTCGGGCGCTGGTTTGACTCATGACAAGCTTTAAAAGCTTTCACCGTCGTACATGGAGTCGATATCCTCCGAAAACTTCTTCTCGACGACGTTGCGTTTCACTTTCAGTGTCGGCGTCAATTCATCGCCTAACTCAAACTCGACGGGCAAAACACGAAACTTTTTGATGGTTTCGTAGCGAGCCAAACCGCTGTTGACTGAATCGAAGACACTTTGCACCAGCGCAACCACCTTCGGGTCCTTCGAAGCTTGCTTCAAATCATCAAATGCGAGTCCCTGATCACCAGCCCAAGTCTCTAGGTTTTCTGGATCGAGGGTCACCAATGCTGAAAGATACTTACGTTTATCACCGTGGACGACAGCGTGCGCGATGTACTGATTTGCAGCCAACAGCCCTTCGATCTTCGCAGGAGCAACATTCTTGCCGCCGGCGGTCACGATCAACTCCTTCTTCCGACCCGTAATCTTCAGGTAACCGTCATCAAAGACTCCGATGTCTCCGGTATGAAGCCATCCATCCTTGATGGTTTCCGCCGTCTGCTCAGGCAGCCGCCAGTACTCTTTCATCACGCCAGGACCCTTGATGCAGATCTCACCATCTTCGGCGATCTTCACCTGTGTGCCCGGCAAGACAGGCCCAACCGTACCGATCCGCCCCTCGCCACTCCGGTTGACGCAAGTTGCAGCCGTCGATTCGGTCATGCCGTACCCTTCAAGGATTTCGACATCGGCGAACTGGAAGAAGTAAGCAATGCGGGGGCTGAGAGGGGCACCACCACTCACGAAAAATCGCAAGCGGCCACCGAACTTCTCATCCAGCGTCGCGGCAATTTTGGAGAAGACCAACCGCTTGGCAAGACTCCACTTCAACCCACCGGGTGTCCCGCCATCAATGCAGCGTTGAGCCATTTCATCACCCACATCAAGAGCCCAATTACCCAACGCTCCTTTGAGGCCCGTCGCACTCCGAACTTTGCCGACAACCCCTGTGTAAACCTTCTCAAACAGTCTTGGAACCGAAGCCATCAGCGTGGGTCGTACTTCGACCATATCGTCGAGGAGTGTATCCATACTCGTCAAAGCCAGTTGATGTCCTGTTGCAATCCATGCTGCTTTCAAAACCTGCGCAAACACATGGGCGAGCGGTAAGAAGAGAAGCTGTACATCTTCTTCGGAGAGAATACGGACGTTTTCTACGCTCTCCGCCTCATAACCCATATTTTCATGGGTGAGTACGACGCCCTTGGGTAATCCAGTGGTTCCAGATGTATAGATCAGACAGATCAGATCGTCCGAGGTGATCAACTCTTCTCGCTTGGTCACGAGATTGGCATCGGCAGCCAGGGCGGCTTCCCCCTGTGCCATCACTTCATCAAGGCTGACCACCCATTCACCATCACCCTTGCCTGTAAATACGATCACCTTTTGCACACTAGGAATGTCGTCTCGAATCGACTTCAGTTTATCGACTTGCTCCTGGTCCTCCGCAAACACGATGGTGGATTCAGAGTTGGAGATAATATAGGCGCATTCACTCGCCGTATTCGACTGGTAAATCGTGACCGTAGCCGCACCACTCATCATCACACCGAGATCGGCTAGAATCCATTCGAGACAAGTGTTTCCCAGGATCGAAATCCGGTCGCCTTTCTCAATGCCGAGGCCGATAAGGCCTGCGGCAACAATATCGCCCTTCGCCGCTAACTCAAGCCATGAAAGACTACGCCAGGTTCCCTGTTCACGGAACTGAACGGCCGAGCGACCGCCCCGAGTTGCAACAGTATCCCGAAAAATTTTGGTGAGTGTACGTGCCAAAGCAGAACTCCATTATCGCCGAGTCGTCGGCAAAGGTGATTAGGAACCACCAGAGAGGGTGTCAATTCCATAACCAAACTTGCCGACTGAACCGACGAGAAAAATGGGCAGGTCGTCAGTTCCTGGGAACCTCGCCCGAGCGCAGGCCGACCAAATCCCATCGATGCCCAACCGCAGCTGGAACCAATCGGCCAACATAATACCAGCCACCATCTCCTGCAGGGCCCAATCGGAAGGATTCTTGATCCATCATCGGCTCACCATGAAGCCATGCCCTAAGCGAGGCACTGTTGGTCCGATTACCGAAAGTTCGCACCGCGATTCGATAGCTGGTCTCGAGTTCCAGCGACCGACCTCGGATGTATTCCGTTCCTGCGCCGCTACGAATGTCGTGAGTATACTGTGGGGCTTCTCCAGCGGACCAATCTGGTTGAGCCTGTCTCGCCCAGCAATCGCTGTCAGTACCCGTTTGTGTGTTGAAAGCCATCGAGCATCGATTCAGGTTGCATTGGCGACCCGCTCCTTCACATTCCTCATCGGTTTGACAGGGTTCTCCAGGGCGGACCGGAACCATGTGAAGATCGAGGTCTCGATCGCCTTCCCATGCAAGCTGAACAAAAAATCCCTCGGCCGGAGGCGTCGCCTCCATCGAAACGATGCATTGCCCCGCCGTTCCATCGCCTCGATAAGCAGTAACGCCGAACGTCCAAGCACCGACGCGAGGAACCTGCACTCGTGTGCTGCTGTCTCCTGGTTGATCGATCCGAAGACCATCACCCCCCGCCCCTTGTTCGAGCATCCACTCGATTCGAGTGAGCGGCCTGCCACCGGGATCTTCTGCGTACAGCGTAAACTCATCCCAAACGACAACCCTGGGTGCCACATTCTCTTGACCGAGAACGCCGCAATTCAAAGCAAAGATGCCTCCATCAAGTGACGGCCCGGCATCTTGCACGGGACCTGCATCGGAAGGGAGGGGGGGATCGCCAGCCAGACACCGATGGGACTCGCTGCAATAGAACCCCAGTGGACATGCGCTATGGTCGCGGCAACCCACACGGCATTGCCCCGAATCAGTACAATATTCTCCCACTCGACAATCTTGGTGACCGACACACTGCAGGCTACCCGCATCACGGCTGCCAAAGGGTTCACAAGCACTGCTCTGATTGCAAAATGTCCCAGGCGCGCAATCGCCGTCGGTCACACAGCCTTCGCTGCATTGTCCATCACGACAACTCAATCCAGCCGGGCAAGGAGCTGTCGCTGAACATCCCGGCATGCACCGAGACTCGACACACAGTTGTCCTGCGTCGCACTCACCATCAACAGTGCAGGGACGAGCGCAGCGTCCTTCATCGCAACGCTCACCTTCTCGGCAGTGAGCATCACGACTGCACCCTTGAATACAGCGCCCGTCAACACCGCAGGTCGCAAACGGACCACAATGCGCATCTTCCGTGCACACCCGATTCATAGGACAGCCCCAAAGGGCAGCGGTCACCCCGATCATGAACAACAGGCTATACACCGTCTTCAATCTGATACGGCCTCCTTCACGGCTCACGGATTAGCCTCCTTCACCGCAATCCTCAATGCCTTCAAGCGGAGCGGCTGGAGCACGTCCAACAAGCGCACAATCTCACCGTGATGGGTGTCCTCATCCGCTTCCAGACGCACTGTCGAGTCCGACCGCAAACGATGGGATAGATCTTCGAGGGCAATCGGCTCACCGTCGAGCAGTAAGCTAGCATCTTCCAACATCGTCAAAACGTACACATCAGGTTGTGTCGCCTTGGTCGAACCTGCCTTCGCCTCCGGCAAATCGATTCCCAAACTCCGGGTGGCGTCAAAGCTGGCTGTCACTACAAAGAACAAGAGCAACAAGAACACCACATCGATCAACGCCGTGAGATCAACCAGCGCCGGTGCTCGACGCCGATCCCGCCCAAATTTCACTCCTGCTTCTCCTGAACCAAAGCAGCAGCGAAAGCTTCCAATTCACCCAATCGAGCCTCGAGCCGACTCACTAAAATTTGGCGGAGTATTAAGGCCGGTATGGCCACGAGGAGTCCCAGAACGGTGGTGATCAAAGCCATCCAGATTCCACCTGCAAGCACCTGAGCATCACCAGCACCAGCCACAGTGATCTTCTGAAAGACCTGAATCATCCCCAAAATGGTTCCAGTCAGCCCCAATAAGGGGGCGACGGCAGCCAGGGTGGACAACCAATCAACACCACGCTCTAAACGGCGGGCAATCTGCCGCCCAGCGTCCTCTAGCCGTTCCCGCCGGTTGGCTGGCTCGCCATGAAAAGCTTGGAGCAGGGTGGCCCCACTGCGTCCTCCAACACCAACCACTTCCTTCCCTGCACCGATGGCTGCTAGGCAATCTTTCGACCACCGAGACGGCAAGATATTGCTTTGGCGTAAGCTCCACCAGCGATCGATAAAGATCGTCAAAACGCCGAGTGCGCAGGCCACTAAAGGCCAGGCCAACCACCCTGCTCGTATCAACCACTCATTCATCAGCCGGCATCCATCAAGCCACTGTCTGCAGGGACAGGTCCGACACCGCCGTCCAACGGTTGGACCGTGGCTGCATCGTTCGGACTCTCGCTTACATCACCGACACTACCATCAACATGATCGCTTACATCCGCCGAAGTCGAGACATCGACCATGCCACCGTCTTGCACACCTGCATCAACCGTCTCCCCCGGCAACAAGAGCTGCAATGTTAATCTGTCCTCGGCATCCGGTCCGGGCCAAAAGACGAGATCCGTTGAGCCCGACAAGGCTGTATCCAACCGATAGTTCAACACGTCGCCACTACGGCCATCAAGAGTCCCGATAAAGAGACCACTTTCCGTCCGTTCCAACAGGAACTCCTCCTGAGCCTGCACAACCCCGAGTCGAGTGCGACGAAACGCAACTCGTGTCCATGCAACCGCCTGGTCGGAAACCACATCAGCCACCACGGTGTAAGGTCCGGGCGCATCCGTAGCACCTTGAGGGGTGATCATACCCTCCGCCCGAAAACAAAGGGGTGCAGCGCCACAAACATCGGCAGCCCCGGAGCGGGATGCCTGACTGCAACCGGCGGCTCCGAGCATCGCCAACAGCCAAGCGTATTTCATCTGGTGATTATTCATTCTTCTTCCTCGCTCTAAGTGTTGCCACTGCCCCCTCGTGCGCGTACGGTTCCACACGGATTACAGCTTGAACCCAAGTGGGTTGTAGCGGGGTACAGGATAACCTGAAAGTGGCGAGCAAGCAGGAAACCAGTTCCACGACTTCGTTGCAGGTCGAATCCGAGTTGGACGAGTTGCCCCGACTGCTCGCGATTGAGCCATGGCTTCAACATCGTTCCATACTCTTTCTCGGCGACCCGTCTGAGAAGGTTTTAATGTGGTTGAAACGCCTTGGCGCAGCGACCATTTCCGTATTGGGTGCAGGTCAAAAGAGACTGCCGAACTCCATCGAAAACTGGGATGAGGAAGGCGGGATCTCAGCCATTCCCTCCGAAAGTCAGGAGTTGATCTTTGTCGAGGATCTGGGAGCGCGTCTCGCCGAGGGCAAAGCCGCACTTCAATCTTTACGACGGATCATGACGAAGGACGGCATCCTGCTGGGCGTCCTACCTGCAGATGGTGAACACGTTGGCATGAGTATGATGGCCCATGCGAAGGGCTGCCACCGATTAACTTATGAGCAAATTATCGATTTGCTCGAAAATCATTTTGAAGATGTGGCGGTTGCTTCCCAAGTCCCAATTCTAGGCTACGCCGTGCTACCCAACGGCATCGATGGGCAATTGCACTTCGATGCACGCATCCACAATACGGCGGAAGAGCCACCACTTTACTACCTGATCTGTGCCTCCGCCGAACTGCCACCGGACCCAGAAGCGCGCCTAGTTACACTAAGCTACGATCGTTTAAGCGATCGAGTTGGCCAAGTCGTCGCTGATCTTAGTGACCGACTGAGAACACTCGAAGACGGCAGTCGGGCTCGCCGGCAAGAACAACAAGCGGTCGTCCAAGATCTGACACAGCGACTGGGCGAAATCGAGGACCGTGAAAAGGAAAGCGTCAGCGCGCTCTCAGAAGCATCGGACAACAACCGTCAACTGGAGGCTGCGCTGCAGGACCGAGACACACAGTTGGTCCATTTGAAACAGCGACAATCCGAACTCACCGAACGACTCAGCCATACCCAGCACGAGCACGAAGCTCAGACAAAAGCCCTCGAACGAGCGATGGCCGAAGCACGCCAACTCGCAGATCAACTTGAAGATCGAGACCAGCAAACAACACAACGTTTCGAGCAAGAAACAGCCACGCAAAAAGCAAATAATGAAGCGCTCGAAGCTGCCATCAAAACCGCAAAGACGAAGTTGTCGGCAACCGAAAAGGAATTGGCGGAACAAACACAGGCTCGTCACGAACTGGAAGCGCTGCAGACAGATCTGAACAATCAAGTGAGTCAGTTGGAAACCGAGGTTGCTCAACTGACCACTGAGTACCGCAAGGTGGAAGCGCTTCACCGAAAGGACGACCTCCTCAAAGAACGCTTGCTGACGATGACGAACGAAAGGAACCGCTTCAGCCGTTCCGCAAGTACTCTCGCCGTCACTGCAGAGCACCGAGCGGCTGAGTGTTACCGACTCAAGAATCGAGGCCAACGACTCAATAGAGAACTACGACGCGTCCGCCTCGACGCCAGTGAGACCCAACGACGTCGCTTGCAGTTGGAGCAACTACTTGCGGACGCTCAATCCCTGATCGAAGACCAAGCCAACTCCCATCGGGATGCGGAATCACAGTCGGCGCTCGCAACACATCTCCAGCAGCAACTCAGTCATGCTTTAGTCCAGGAAGAGGAGCTCAATGAGCGCCTTAATCAGTTGGACCAATCGCTCGACGACAGTCGCGCGCAGTTGGAAGAGGAAACCCAACTACGACGTCGAATCGAGACAACTGCTCAAGGGCTTGCAGAACAACTTCAGCGACAAGAAGCCGAACTGGAAGCGCTACACACGCAGAAACAGAACAGTCTCAGCACCCTGGACGCATTGAAACAACAATTGACCGACAACCAGGCCCG
The DNA here is from genome assembly GCA_002696345.1 of Myxococcales bacterium. Lineage (GTDB taxonomy): Bacteria > Myxococcota > UBA4151 > UBA4151 > UBA4151 > UBA4151. The sequence continues at coordinate 133,230 of NZRT01000065.1, read as the reverse complement.
AATGGAACAGGTCCAAAGCGATCATGATGACTTGGAGGAAAAGTATCAGTCGGAAGCCAAAGAGCGCTTGGAGTTGGTTGAAAAGCTGACGGACTCGAGAGGTCGGGAGCAAGCCCTCGAACAGGAAGTAAAACGGCAACAAGAGGCAGTCACCGAACGAGACGAAGAACTCCAGGCTGTGAACCTTCGCCTGGAAAGCGCGCGCCTCACCGCTTCGACAGTTCAGGAGTCCCTGAGCGAACTCAGAGCAAGGGGCTCGAGTTCTCCCGAGCCTTCCGGTGCTGAGGACGCCCTCAAAGCTTCTTTAAAAGCGCTCGCTGAACAGGGTGAAAATCTGGCCAAACTCGAGGCTGAGTGCGCTCTTTTGCAATCTCAGATCAGTCGTCAGGATGAGTCAGGAGCGAGCCATCTACAGACCTTACATCACGAACAACAGGCTCGTATTGCCAACTTGATTGAGGAGCGGACTCGTCAAGAGGCCGAAGTCGCTCGACTTCGAGCCGAAGCAGACCAAGCAGCTTTGGCAAAACAAGACTTGCTGGTCGCAAGACAAGCGCTGGAGACACTCCAATCAGAGCATGACGCACTGGTTTTTCAAGCGGGTCAACTGTCCAAACCGAGCGCATCCCTTGAGGATATGGTCGAGCAACATCGAGTCCTTTTGACTGAAGTCGATGCGCTACGAGAGCATCGACGACAGGCGGAAGCCCAAAAAGGGGAAGCAGAGGCACAGCTTGGGGCCATCACTGAAGAGAAAGCTCAAGCAGTCGCTGCATTATCTGCAGCTCATCAGGCAACGACAGATCAAGAGATTGCTCACCAGACAAAACTGGACGCGATGGAACAGCGCTATCGCCAAGAGATCAAGGCATTACGCCTCGTTTTTGACCAGGAATTAACGGAAGCACTTCAGGCGGCAGAGCGGCGGGAGGCACAGGCTCGAGCGGAGGCTCGTGAAGCTCGGAGTGCCCTGCCACAGTCGGTTGATAACTCCACTGTAGCTGATCCCCTCGAAACGATTCAGATGCGAGAGAAGCTCGAGAAAGCGGAGGAAGAGATAGATTCACTCCGACGTGAGCTTCGTCGACTGCGCCAGGAATCGACAGCGGCAGGGGATCAAACACAGAAAGACCGGTATGAGGCGGAGCGAGAGGCTCGAGAAAGAGCTGAAGCAGCCATCAGTCAACTGGAATCGGAGAACGCTCAACTCATGCGGGCTCAACAAGACGTCGACAACCGGGAGCAGGAGATGCTCCGAGCAATGGAAGAACGAGCAAATCAGCAAGATGAGAGTCGAGCTTTTGCTCTGGCGCAGCGAGCCGCCCGTCTTCTCAGTTTGATCGAACGTCTCGAGCACGCAGCCCCCCGGGCTTAAGGAAATCCTATGTCAAGTCCCACTGCTGCAGTCTCGCAAGCCCTTGAAAGGCTACTGTCGATGGCCGTCAAACTGGGTGCCAGTGATGTCCATCTGAAAGCGGGATCAGCGCCTCGGGCACGAGTCGATGGAACATTGGTTAGTTTTGGTAGCGAGAAACCGATTGCTGCCGACCTCATCCGCAAGTGGGCTGAACACATGACCTCCCAGGCTGTGTTTCGGGAGTTGCTTGAAGAACGAGAAGCGGACTTCGCATATCAAGTGCCCGGACTGGCTCGATTCCGTGTCAATGCGCACCACCAACGTGGAGCGATGGGACTCGTGATGCGTGTTGTTCCTCAGGTCGTTCGAGGCGTCATCGAACTGGGCTTACCCGATGTGCTCAATACGATCTGTGAGGCAAAGCGAGGTCTCGTCCTCGTCACCGGAGCGACAGGCAGTGGAAAGTCGACAACATTGGCGGCGATGGTCGATCATGTAAATACTGTGGGTGCTGTCAATATTGTCACCATCGAAGACCCGATCGAGTTCGCCTTTCGTGACAAGTCCGCCACCATTCTGCAACGAGAAGTCGGCATGGACACGAAGAGTTTTGCGAAAGCACTTCGGAGCGCTCTGAGACAAGATCCTGATGTGATCCTGATCGGTGAAATGCGTGATCTTGAAACCATTAAAATTGCCTTAACAGCCGCTGAAACAGGACATCTCGTTTTCTCGACGCTGCATACAAGTTCGGCGGTTGAAACCGTCAGTCGAATCATTTCGGCTTTCCCCCCCCATCAACAAGAAAATGCCCGGCGTCAGTTGGCCAACACGCTGCTCTCTGTTGTGACCCAGCGTTTAGTTCCCGCTCAACAGGGAGGCCGCATCGCTGCCTGTGAGATCCTCAGGACTTCATCCCGTGTTCGTGAACTCATCGTGGACGCAGAACGCACCCTAGAAATCCACGAATCCATGGAGTTGAACCAAGTCACCTTGGGGACGCAAAGCTTTGACCAAGCCCTTATGAGTTTAATGAACAGTGGCAAGATCACCCGGGAAGTAGCGCTCTCCTATGCCGACTCACCGGACGATATGCGACTCAAGCTAGAGGGCGTCTCGAGCAGCACCGATCAGGGCTACACTCCGGCAAAGAGTACGCAGTCAGCGAAGGGTAACCCCCCGGAGCATTCCCGCCGAAAAGAGCATCGAGGGACCGACGACGATGGCATCGAGCGGTTCTGAAAAGTCACGAGCCTATGCGACTTGTGTTCGGTTGTTGAGTCGTCGGGAATACGGCAGTCGAGCCCTGAGGCGAAAACTACAAGACAAAGGGTACTCAACCTCAATTTGCGACGATGTATTGGCGCAGTTGGAAAACAGTGGGCTGCAAAGTGACGAACGCTGCGCTGAAGCAATTCTGCGGACGGGTGCCCATCGGGGATGGAGTCAACGACGGTGTCGAGCCCGCATGCTCCAAGAGGGGCTATCCGAAGAAACCATCGCATCCGCCCCGTGGCATGACGAAACTGAAGAACAAATTCGGGCGCGGAATTTATACCACAAGTGGATTGGCGACGATCATCATGACCCAAAGAAGCGTCGACGTGTTCTGCAAAGGTTAGCTCGACGCGGATTCGCCATTCATTTTCTCTTCGATGAAATGGACGAGCCACCGAGGCGCTAATTATTTCCCAGGATGCCTAGGGCTCATTATATTCATCGCGCGCCCCACGCGCCTGAGCGACCCGTTATGTCTGTTGCCACCTTTACCAACGCTGTTCGATCCCTAGGACGAGTCAAAAGCGTCGCGTCGGTGTTTATGAAACATGGTTACGGTGATGTGGTGCGCCGACTGAAGTTACCGCTACCGACAAATCGAGTCACCGAGGCACCAGGAAAAAGAGGCAGCGCAGAACGATTGCGCATGGCTCTAGAAGAGCTCGGTCCGGCCTTCGTCAAACTGGGTCAAACCCTGTCGATGCGACCGGATCTCCTGCCTCCGGAGTTCATCGACGAATTGCGTCTCCTTCAAGATCAGGTACCCCCCGTTCCCTTCCCTGAGGTCGTACAGGCTCTCGAAGAGGCCCTCGGTGGCCCACCCGATGTGTTGTTCCACAGCTTCGATGAAGAACCCATCGCTGCAGCCTCGATCGGTCAAGTCCACAGCGCGACGATCTTAGATGATCATGGCAATCTGCTCGATGTTGTTGTGAAAATTCGTCGGCCTGGAATCCGCCGGATCGTTGACCAGGATCTACGAGTTGTTTCTCTCCTCGCCGAAGCCTTGGTGAACTACGTCCCGGAAAGTCGAGCATTGAACCCCAAAGGTCTGGTTGACGAATTCTTTAAAACCATCCGCAAAGAACTCGACTTCCGTGAGGAGATGAACTCCCTCAAGGTGATCGCAAAGAACTTCGAAGACCAACAAGACTTCCTGGTCATTCCGACGGTTTATGAGGGACTATCTTGTGAATCCGTCCTGACGATGGATCGACTCAAAGGCACGCCTTTGTCCGATACAGATCGCATTCGTTCACTACCTTGCGATTTGAAGCAGGTGGCGGAGCGAGGCGCAGGCTGCATCTTGGACATGGTCTTTAATCACGGCGTCTTTCATGGCGACCTCCACGCAGGCAATCTGTTCATCTTTGATGAAGGGAAGATTGGGTTAATCGATTTTGGCATTGTAGGGCATTTAAACCCGCGAACCCGTGAGCAGGTCGCCGACCTCTTGCTGACGCTCGTCAACGGGGACTACCGGCGATCGGCTCGCCTTTACGCCGAACTCGGAGACAGAATCGACCCCGAGGTTGCGCCAGATCTCGATGCTTTTGCATCGGCGCTCAGCGCCACTTGGGAGCCCTCACGAAATCGTCCTTTGGGCGAAATCAAAGTTGGTGAACTCCTTTTGGATGGCAGCAGCGCAGGTGCTCGGTCTGGGATTATGCTGCCTCAAGATCTTCTCCTCCTGTTCAAAGCACTACTCACTCTTGAATCCATGGGCCGCTCTCTCGACCCTGATTTTGATGTGAGTGGCGTCGCCAGGGCCTACATCGAAACTCTGTTTGCCCAACGATTTGATCCCAATCGTCTGCAGAAGGATTTTCTGGGCGCCTCTCTCGATCTTTATCACCTGACACGAGACGGTCCGACTTTACTCCTCGATCTCATGAAACGGCTTGGAGATGGCGCCATGCGTCACGATGTCCAAGTCAAACACTTGGATCAACTCACCCAAAGCCTCGACAACAGTGCCAACCGACTCGCTGGCGGCGTGATGGTTGGTGGCATGGCGATCGCTTCGGCCATTCTGATCGCTTCGAGTCAATCTCCGTTGATCACAGCCTTTGGGGTTGTCGTCGGCGCCTTTGGCACGACCGTCGGCTTCTACATGCTCTACAAGGTGCTCAGGAGTTGGTGGCGAGCCGAATAGTGCCCTCGAGATCTAGTCGTCGTCGACGACGGTCGCTGCCGTATCCTGTGTGTCATCGGGCTGGAGCGCCGCCTGTGGATCATTTGGGTCGACGCGGATCAAAACCACCGTGACATTGTCATGCCCACCGTTCTCATTCGCCTCGTCGATGAGGGACTGAGAACAGAGGTCCAAGTCCGATCGATCCCGCTGCATGACCTGGGCGATTTCGTCATCGGAAATCATGCCAGACAGACCATCGGAACACAGGACATAAAAGTCACCGACGCGAGGCTCGATCGGCGCAATATCCACCTCGACGTTGGCTCGCATTCCCAAAGCTCGGACGATCACGTTTTTGTGGGGAAAAGCCTCAATCTCCTCAGGGGTGAGTCGATTGGTCTTCAAATAGTCATTCAGCAGAGAGTGGTCACGGGTCAGTTGCTCCAACGAGCCATCCCGTAGCCGATAGACCCGACTGTCGCCCACGTGTGCAATGTAGGAACCATGGGGGTCCATATAGGTGGCAACGAGCGTGGTTCCCATGTTCTCGCAGCCCTTTTTCGCCTTCGCTGTCTCGAAGATGCATTGATTGGCAAGCTTGACGGCGACCTCGAGTCGACCCGCCTCGTAGTTGAGCTTTTTTGAACCCTTGAAAGGCCAGGTCTTCTCTTGATCCTCGGCCGTTTCACGGAAAAATGCCCCGAGACTTTCCACTGCTAAAGCACTGGCAACCTCACCGCTCGCATGGCCGCCCATGCCATCGGCCAGCACAAACAAGGAGTCGCCTTCATAAATAGCGAACGCATCTTCATTGTGAGTGCGTTTACGACCCACGTCGGTGCGGCCATAGACCGTAAATCTCATCGTCTTGAGTCTCTCATCGCCACTCCCCTCTAACGACTCGAACCTTTGAGGGTCAACCGATCTCCGAGCCGAATTCCAAAGCGACTTACGGCGCCAGGGGCGAGTTCGAGAGCCACGCCCCTAAAGACGCCCATCGGGCCGACGTTCCATGGGCTGATCCGATCTTGTAAGGCAATGACATAACCGTCTGGGCTTAACATCACGATCGAGATCGCCACCCGCATCCCGAGGGTATGGACCCGAGCGCAGGGCTCAATCCATAAGGCATCGTTCGGCTTCAGGGAGTGGCGCCCCAACCATCCCCACGTCCTCGCCCAGAAACCGCGCGCAAACACCACATCGAGTTCCAATGGCTTGCCTTCGTGAAGAACTCGGTACGTCACCGACATGACTTAGGCCTTCGGGAGTTGCTCAAGGGCTCTTTGCAAGCTCGCAACCTCCTCGCTCCGACCCAAGGCCTCATATTGCGCTTGCGCAAACTGGAGAGATTGTCGTGCCCGACCATCCATACCCCGCTCTTGGAGCATCTCTCCAGACATCCGGAGCGGCCACGCCAGATCGCCATCAGCCATCCCCGACGCGTCAATCATGTTGAAACCAACACGAAAGTGATGGTCCCACCGTCCCCAATCTCGCCGATCTGTTAAGCAGGGCAAAAGAAAGACATGAACGCACCCCAGCCACGCCTTGCTGCCCTGCGCCTCAAAAATATCCAACAAGGGCTCTAGGCTTTTTTGAGCATTATGGAACTGTCGTTGTTGCAGTTGAACTAAAGCAAGATTGAGTTGGACGACCGAAGCAATGTTCGAACCCAGAGTCTGATGGATGCTCAGAACCTGGCGGTATAAGTTTTCAGCTCGGGCGAAATCGCCCTGAAGGCGGGCCACCTCAGCAAGGCCGTTCACAGACGTGGCAAGTCCCCGCTGATGCCCGCTGCCTTTCAAGACTTCGACCCCTTTGCGAAACCAGCCCTCAGCCGCTGTGATATCCCCCCGTTGCTGGGCGACCAACGCCCTGCCGACAACAGCCGCTCCTTCGTCTGCAGGTCTGTAGTCACGCAAGCGGCGGTAGAGAGTAGATGCAGCCCGAAAACACTGATCAGCCAAATCCAATTCGCCCGTAATCCGCAACATCATCCCAAGTTTATCGGTGCACTCTGCCGTGAGTCGATCATCATCGAGTTGGGTAGCATGAGCCCGTGCATGCCGAATAAAGCGAGTCGCAAGTTCCATGTCTCCCTTTTTGTAGTGAACGACACCGGTCTCCTTCAGGATTCCAGGGAGCAACTGATTCCAACCGTATTTCTTGATGCCTTGCATTGCGAAAGCAGACCACTTCAGCGCACTGTCGTAACGCCCTTCGTACTGATCCTGTTGAATCTGTAAATGGCTCTGCTCCCCCCAAGCGATATCGCTGTGAGGACGATTCAACTGCTCCAAAAGAGCCCGTCGACGCTCAAGCGGAAGGCGAGCCCCGGTCACACTTCCCCCCTTCCAAAGTTCCTCGACCGCCTGAGACAGCGGACTGAGGGCAGAAGCCAACTCCTTCGCCTGCTCAAGATGGTAAGCCACACGAACAGCTAAGCCAGGGACGCGAGCCTGTCGAGGCTGCAACATGGCAGCACAGGCTCGATGTCGGTCATACCAAGTCTCCATCGCTCGACTTTGGGTCTCTAAACTTTCCCGAAACATGCCATGAGCAAATGCCCAACCCCCCTGCCGACGAAAGGCCAACCCTTGAGTCATCACCCGTTGTAGTAAGTCTGGGGGGCGCTCAATCCCTGCGCGCTGACAGGCTTCTGCCCACTCCTGATCATCCACCTCAATGCCGAGAGCAGCCGCTTGGTGTAGGCTATCGAGTGCCCCCCCCCGAGACTCCGAGGGCAGGCTCGCTAGAAGCTTCTCTACCCTTTGCATCCACAAACCATGAATATCGTCTGGCAAGATGGCGTCGAGATCGCCGTTTGCCACAAAGCCTTCTCGACTCGGCGAAAGAACATTGCGCTCAAGCCAATCCCCAACAATCTGAACTGCGAAGAGCGGATGACCATTGGTTCGCTCTTCAATTTTTTCGATGACCTCCCCCTGAACCAACAGCGCCTGAGCGATCAGCTTTCGGTGATCCCCAGGAGCCAGAGTCCCCACGGTAATGCGACTGCAATCGGGACGATGCAGCATCTCCTTCAACATCATCGCCTCTCGGGGCTGCTGAGGCAGGGCTTCGTCCCGGGCGGTCATGACCACCAAGACCGGAAAGCTAGCGAGTCGCTGCCCATCGAGAAGATCAACGATAAATTCGAGTGCGTCATGCCCCCAGGGAACATCCTCAACCCAAAGGATCACAGGTCGCCGCCGCGCGGCTCGCTCAAGGGCTCGGCGTATCAATGAGTATCGTTCACTGGTTTGCTCAAACCGGACGGTCTCTCGGCCCTTGGGGCTGGGGTGAAACATTTCCGTCAATGCTTCCCATTCATAGTCGTCGGTGACCCCTTCAGCCGTCAGTCGTTGCCTTAAGCGCTCTTTGGTCTTCTCCCGATCCAAACCAACCACTCGATAATAACGAGCCAGCATCGGACCCAGACCCACCGTCGGCCCAACCCCCGTATCGTGAACCGCCTTGATCACCTCGGCGGCTCCTCGCTGCCAGGCCCGTCGAACCATCCACTCGGTCAAACGACTTTTTCCATGCCCTGCAGGCCCGTGAATAAGAATCGCCTCTGAACGGGCGGCTCGCCGTACACGAAGCAATGCATCCCAGATCTCCGCTCGCTGTGCATCCCGATCCACCAGCGGAACTTCGCGCAGGCCATAGAGTCCAAGCCCTGCGGCGAGCAGTTCCGGATGCTCAACGCCCTCGGGTTCACCACAGTCAGCCGGCATCGTCGCCACTGAGCAGACCACACTTCCCCGCACTCGAGTCTTGTCCAAGTTCAGCAAAGCATCCCGAGCATCGGCCGCTTGACCAAACCGATCCTTTGGATCCTTTCGCAGCATAAGACTCATCCAGCCGCCAAACCCGGGCGGTGTCTCGACCACGGGACGAAAGCCGGGAAGATTGACCTCCACCTGAGCTTGGCGAATCGCTGGTCCCGTCTGATACTCTCGGAACAACTCCTTGCCTGTCGCCAAGGTCCAAGCCAAGCAACCCAGACTGTAAAGATCAGTCTCGGGTCCCACATCCCGCCATCGAGCTTCGCAAACCTCTGGTGCTAGATAGCAAGCATGACTGCCCATTGGCAGACCCCGATGATCACCCAACTCCTCCACATGACCCAACAGAAAGTCACTCAGTTTCAAGCCAGGCCGAGTATCTTGATCGGTCGCTTGCCAGACATTGCCGGGGTGTAGATTTCCATGAATGACTTCCCTCGAGTGAGCCAATGCGAGGACATCAAGCAAATCGAGACAAAGGTCGCGGAGGGCGGGCCAGCCTGTGGCGGCACCGGCCCGAAGAGAACCTCCAGAACACCGTTCAAACAGAGTCCAGACCATTCCGGCCTGGAGCCAGCCCACGGACCGATCAGCCTCTTCGGCTGTGACCGTTCCCAACCCAATGGGGTACAGAACTCCAGGATGATGGAGACAAGCCAACGTTCGTGCTTGGCTCATGCTCGCTTTCAACAAACGATCGCTAGGCATGTCTTGAGACGGCACCAACAATCGAACCATACCGGAAACATCAAGGTCACGGTGATAAGCCTTGATCAGTCGGGGCCCCATGGGCTCAAGCAGCTGAAACCCGCCGAGACCCAATCCACTCATGGGGCGAATTGATCGAGGAACTTGCGGAGCCGCTCCGCGCCCTTCGCATCTTTCATATCCTCATACATTTGAAGACTGAGTTGGCAGACGTTTTGTGCCCGCTCTCGACGACCTAAATCCAGGCAAATCTGACCCGCTAATGAGAGGGCATTCGCCAGGTCTGCCTGTCGAAACATCGTCTCCCGCAATAAGCGCTCTGCAATCTTCAGTTGGCTATCAAACTCCTTCCAAAGATTGTCCTGAGCCAATGGGGGTAAGATGAGACAACGAGAGGTCGCCTCCCACTGCTTCTGACCATTCTGGGAGAAGAACGAGGTACAGATCTCAAGAACCCGACGAGCCTCCTTGTAATTCGCCGCATCAATGTAAGCCAAAGCCAGGTTAATGCGCGCCAAGCCGGAGTGTGAACCACCAAGGTGCCCGAAGCGATCCACCGCTTTTGTGTACCATTCAATGGCTTCATCTGTTCGCCCCTGCTTACGGGCAAGATCCGCTATTAAATTACCCGCCTGCGCCATTCCGCGTACGAGACCAAGGTCCTGAAAGACATCCATCGCCTGCTGAAGCAATGGTTTCGCTTTGTCGAGGCGATTGGTCGCCAAGGCGATTCCCCCCAGCATCATGTAAGCTTCCGCTCTCCATCGCTTTTCTCGACGGCCTGTGCCCAGAACGCGAACCGCTTGACGGAAAAGGCCTGCTGCTCCCTGAAACTCGCCCTGGGCTGCGTGCACTTGTCCGAAACGAATCGTTGTCACCGCTTCAGAATAGGAATCGCCCATCTCACGAAAGCCTTGGACTGCCGCCTGATAGTGCACCATCGCACCCCCATAATCAGCTTGCTCAAATAGAGATTTACCAAGAACTTGTTCACACTCGGGCGCAATACCCGCCCAGCCATATTTCTTCACCCCCTCCAATCCAGTGAGGGCAACTCGCTCAGCCTCCAGCCAGTTGTTGTTCAGGATATGAAACCAGGCTCGTGCCATGATGTTTTCACCGAACGGCTGGTGACTCCGAGGAACTCCAGCAGCCTTCAAAGCCGCCTCCCGATAGTCGATACAATCCCCTAATGCCTCGGTATCCTGATGATGAAGGGCTTCCCGCATGCCCTCAAGAAGCGCAGGCAGGGCATCGAACGTTTCCCCGGCGAGCAGAAGATGTCGCCCCAAACGCGACGCTTGTCCTGCCCGCTGGTCGTCGAGACCTTTGACCATCGCAGCACACGCTCGATGAAGTTCTGGGCTGAGCCCCTCTTCTTCAGCATGTCTTAAGAGGCACTCCTGCAGCAAAGCATGGGCGAAAGCCCAACCGTTCTCTCTGGGTTCGGCAAGCCCCCGGGCAACCATGGCCTCCTCGACCCAAGCCGGCATCTCAAAGCCCGCTGCCGCACACGCAATGGACAACTGGTCTGAGTTGATCTGCTCACCGATGCAAGCGGCCATCAGCAAGGCACGGAAAGCATCCCGCCCATTGGGCTGGTTGGCGACGAGACTTTCCACACGGGTTACCCAGAGGGTTTGAATACTCTCGGGAACTTCAGGTTTCGCTCCCGGTGCTAAGCTATAAACATTACCCTGCGGCACGAGCAGGTCCGACTGAATCCAATGTCTGAGCAACTGCTCCATAAACAAAGGATTTCCGCTGCTCCGTTTCGCCAACTGATCGGCAACCTTCTCAGTCAACGGGAGAAGACTATGAGCGTACTCTCGAAGAACGCTAGGGCCTAGGGGCTCCAGGGTGAGGGTATCGCAAAGTGGGTGTTCCTGCAGTCCCTGAACAAGCTTCAACTCCTCCGCTTGGGTCGCCAGAGCCCGGGGGCGATAGGTCACGACGACCAAGACGGGAAAGTTGGCGACGTCCATCAACCCCGACAACTGGCGGGCAAACGCCAGACTATCAGCTGCCCATTCTGCGCCATCCACCCACAAGATGACCGGGTGCTGACGAGCCAACTCTAACAGCGCTCGAACCACCAAGTCATGGCGTTCTGCTTGCTGTAATGTGGGCGCCCCCGGTGTGATCAGGTTGACCAACCCCCGCCGATATTCGGGATGAATAATACCCAAGTTGAGTAAGGATTCATCCATCCGGGTCGCCGCCTCTTCCGGTGATAAACCGCCAAGACCAAAAGTCCTGGACAGCATCGGCCCCAAACCGTGTTGAGGTCCCTTTTGGGCATCATGCTGAATCCGCAACAACTGACCGACGCCGAGGTAACTTGCCTGTTCCGCCAACCAGTGCACTAAACGTCCTTTACCGGTGCCAGCACCCCCTTCCAGACACACCACACGGGGCCTGCCTCCCGTCGACGTTTGGTACAATGCGTACCAAAGTGCCTGCTGCGCTTTACTCCGACCGACCAAGGGCATTTCTCGCAAACCATAAAGCCCTAAGCCAGCGCCTGCCAACGGGATCGGCGAAGGCTTGTCCTTATCTGCTGGGGCATGGGGGATGACGGGACGCCCGTGATTCACTGCACCGGCCCGACGTGTCCGATCCACCTCGAGTAAGGCCAAGCGTGCTTCTGCAGCGGATCGGAACCGATCTCTCGGTTCTTTGTGCAACAGCATCTGTAGCCAGCTACCAAAACCTGAGTGCAGCTTTCTCTGCGGACGAAATGGCGGCAGTTGGCGATTCTGATGATCCTCAAAGAGATCGCCGACCGGCTGGTCTACATCGAACGGCAACTGACCTGTCGCCATCTCCCAAGCCATGCAGCCCAAACTGTAGAGATCGCTGGCAGCACACAATTTGTCGAAGCGTTGTGCACAAACCTCAGGGGGTAGGTACCCCGGACTTCCAAGGGTATTAAGCGGCCCCGAATCACCACCACCTAAGCCAGTCGCAAGACCGAAATCCGACAGTCGAAGATCGGTCTGACCCTCTTCTGTCGCCATATCAAGGACGTTCTCGGGTTTAAGATCCCGATGCAAAACCCCACGGGAATGCACGTGCGCCAAACCATCGAGAATCTGAAGCAGTTGATCCCGTAGCGTATGCCACTTGCTCCACTCGCGATTCCTTAAATGACCTCCCTCACAGTAGTCGGTCACCACCCAGGGCATGCCAGCCCGCAGTTGCCCGCCAGACGTTGCTTCCGCCATAGCATCGAGTTGACCTCGGTCATGCACCCGCAGGACGTGTGCGTGCTCGAAACGACACAGGGCTCGAACCTCGGCGTTAAACTGCATGACTCGCCGACTCTCTTGGGTGTCGAGGAACTTCGCAACGATCAGTCGCTCCGTCACTTCGTGGACACCCATCCAAACAGGACCACTCGAGCCTTGAGTCAAAGGCTTCAACAAGAGAAATGGACCGATTTGGACCCGATAAAACGGCAGGTCAAAGGGCTTACCAGGCTGATACCGATACCCCTGGGTATCCCCTCCCTGGAAAACCACGGGGGCATTCAAGTCCCGTCGCATCAAGCGCAAAATTTCCGACGTCTCCTGATCGTCGACATGCATCGAGCGCGCCAGAACTCTTAAGGGCCATGTCTCGCCCGTCACCAGAGCTTCGTGCGCCCTCAAGATCAACTTAATGGTTGCCACAGGCAGGTCGTGACCTAGCATCTGAACCATTAGCGCCTCCCCTGCCTGCGCAAACCTTCGTAGACGACTGCAGTCACCGTATTCGCCAAATTAAGACTACGAACATGGGGGCTCAGGATAGGCAGCGAGTAGCGCCGGCTCCAGTGGGCTTTCAGCAACTGGGGTGGTAGCCCTTTGGTTTCACTTCCAAAGACGAAAATTGGCTCGCTCGACATCGGGGGCTCATCGAGAAAGCTCCGCTCTGCATGTCGTGTGAAGAAAAACGCGTCATCCACACCGGGGAGATCCGTTTTGAGTGCGTTCCACGAATCATGCACCTTCAGATCCACGTGAGGCCAATAGTCCAAACCAGCCCGACGGACTCGAGCTTCGTCTAAACTAAAACCTAGAGGCTCGACGAGATGAAGTCGAGCCCCTGCTGCGAGGCAAGTCCTGCCGGCACTTCCCGTGTTTCCCGGGATCTGTGGGTGCACCAAAACCACGTGCATCATGGCAGCACCCCTTGTTCAGACAGTTGCCGCCAGGCTGCCTCGCTCCATCCCCGATTTGCAGCAGGACTTGCAGGACTTGGATGAAGAACCTGTCCGATCCGAACCCCTTCTTCGCTTAGGACACGCTCCGCTTTTTCCTTTGCCCAACGCCCAACACCGATCACCCAATCGGGTTGTAAGATCCCGACATACGTCAGCAGATGATGATCACAGGCGGATTCGAGCGGTTGCCGCTCCGCTTTGGGCAGCTTGTCCGGTGTTCGGTTTTTGCCGCTCGCCTCCATAAAAGAAAGAGGGCAATAGTTGAGCACCATGCAGTCGGAAAAGAAGGCATCTGGCTCACCAAATCGTGCCTCGATGGCACCCCAGAGCCTCCGGCCGCTCACTTCACTGCGAGGGCAATCGAAGCCCAGGACCGGGCGTTTAGGGTGACTGTTGACCGGACGGCCGATGGTTCCATGGAGACCCATGTAATCTCGTACTGCTGCAATTTCACCGAAAGGAATTCCCGTTTGCGCCATCCCCCAGGGCCCCGGATTCATGCCCATAAAGACCACCCGCTTCTTCGTATTCACGTAACGTTCCAGGTAGTTCTCATGGGGCTCGCGAGCATAGCTGAGGGGATTGTAAACATGGGTTACTGGCGCGGAAAAATGGAGAGAATCTACCGCATCGCAGAGCTCCCGGGAGGCTTTCTTCAACGCCGAAGCAACGTTCATGGCGGGACTTTGGGCTTCAAGGCGCCCGTGGTCAAGCTCGCCGCCCTAAAGGGCGGCTTTAAAAGAGCGAACCGATGGTGAACTCAAAGAGGCTGGGTTCGTCATAGATTGGACCGCTGCGCGGAGTGAGTGGGTAGCCAATCTCAAACCGGAGGGGCCCCATGGGGCTCTGCCAGCGAACCCCATAACCGACGCTATGAAGGAGGCCGTGGGGCCAGACACCAGGCTGACCCCCCAGCCATGGCTCACCACGAGCCCAAACATTTCCAGCATCGTAAAAGACGACGCCAGTGAGGCGAGCTGCTCTAACCAATGGGAATTCGACCTCGAAACTGCCGATCAGTTGTTTGTTCCCACCGACGACTTCTTCAACCATCGGACTGTCGGGCGTGTAACCGTTCGGCACACGTGCGGTAGGCCCGACACTTCGCAGACGAAAACCCCTCAAACTGTAAATACCCCCGGCAAAGAAATTTTCCTGAGGCAATGGGCGATCACTGTAGAGATGTCCAAGGCGCACGCTGGCTTTGAAGACGGCACCGAGAGGCAACGGGTAGTAGCCGCGCACGGCAGCGTCCGTCCGAAGTAGTGATACTTCGCTCAGCATCCAGGGCTCAGCCCAATCAAAGCCAAGGGTGTTGTACCAGCCCCTCGATGGATACAAGCGGTTGTCCCGACTGTCCCACGTCGAACGAATCTTGAGGGCAGACGTAAAGAGCCCCTCGCCAGGAATCACACCAGGAAGTGGGATCCGTAAGTTCTCTTGATCGATCGCAACGTGCTCACCCATCCACCCCAGACTTAGGTGCAAATAGTCACCGAACCGATAACCCCCCACCAAGGTTGCGCCTCGAGCATCTCGAACAAAATTATCGTAGGCGGTCTCGTTGTCGAACAAGGAGAAACTCAGGGTCCAGTTGGTATCGAGCAGATGGGGGTCGCTGTAGTTGAACGAAAAGATCTGACGAACACTCGAGTACTGGGCTTGGAGCGCCAACTTCGTGCCATGCCCCAGAAAGTTATCCTGGGAAACCGCGGCCATGGCGAGAAAGTTATCGTAGGATGAATAGCCAAAGTTGGCATTGATCGACCCCGTCATTTGTTCCCGAACTTTCACCTCGAGGACGATCTGGTCAGGAGCAGAACCCGGGCGCTCTATAATTTCGACACCACCCTCTTGCTCGAAGAACCCGAGGGTAGTGATCCTGAGCTTTGAGCGCTCCACTGCTGTCGCCGAATAGAGGTCACCCTCTTGCAGTTTCATCTGTCGTCGGATGACTTTATCTCGGGTTTTGTAGTTACCGCTTATTTCGATCCGTTCGACCCGAACGCGAGGGCCCCGCTGAAGGGTAAAATCAAGATCAACGATCTGTTCCTGTTTTCGGGGACGCGCGTCGGTCCCAATGTTGGCGTAGGCATAACCTTTGTCTTTATAGATCCGAGTGAGTGCGGCTGTACTTCGGTGCAGAGCGCCCGCAGAGAATAGTGCTCCTGGTTTAAGCTCCGTGACCCGGTCCAGGCGATCTGCCGGCAGAATCAACTCCCCTGCGAAGCCCAACCGACCCACGGTGTAGGCTTTGCCCTCCTCGATGGGTATTTCAATGGTCAGCCCGGCTTTGTCCGGCGTCACCTCAACCCGTGGTGTCCCAATTTTGACATCTAAATACCCTCGATCTCGGTACAGCATCTCAAGGATCTGGCTATCGATATTCAGTTTCTCCTCATCGAAGACACCGCTATCGGTGAGAAAGTGCATCCAATCGCGCTCTTTGAGCTGTAGCCGTCCCTTCAACTCCCCATCATCGATCTCTCGATTGCCCACGAGTGCATACCGATGAATAAGGACCTTGTTGCCTTGAACATAGTCGAAAACCACGTCCACTCGCTGATCGGGTGCCTCCAAAATTCGGTAACCCACTTCACTCAGGTAGTACCCCTTGTCACTGAGGAGCTTACGAAGCTTCACCGTCGAACGCCGGACGGCAGCTTCATCGATGGGAAAGCCTGCTTTGACCTCGGTGACACCATCACGCTCTTCCTGATCAATATCATCCAGCCCCTCATGCCGAACCTCGCGCACGCTCGGGCGCTCCTTCACACGGATGATCAGAACGGTCCCACTTTCAAGGAACCAATCGATGGAGGAAAATCGACCTAAATCCCAAAGCCTACGAACATCTCTAGCCACCCGTATGGGATCAATCTCCTGACCCACGCGAGTGGAGATCGTGCCCAGCACCGCCGCATCTTCGACTCGTCGATTTCCCTCGACCCGTATTTCAGACAGCGGTGCTGCCTGAGCTGAAGTACCGAACAACATCAGTGAGAGGCAGAGCCGAATCATGAGCTTTGATCCTCGGTTTCAGGCTTTGCATCCAAATCGACGAGGAGCCCCCGGTCGAGGTGAACCCGACGCTGCATACGGCGGGCCAGCGATGAACTGTGAGTGGCGACGATCATTCCGACGCCACGATCCTGGTTCAACGACGCGAACAGGTCATGAATCGCACCGGCATTTTCCTCATCCAAGTTGCCCGTGGGCTCATCGGCCAGGACGAGTCGCGGCTCCATGACAAGGCCCCGAGCAAGAGCGACTCGTTGCTGTTCTCCCCCGGAAAGCTCGCTGGGTCGATGACGTAGACGGGCTCCGAGCCCTACCCAATCGAGGAGTTCTGCCGCACGTTCTCCCGCAACCGCAGCGTCGATACCGGCAACCCGAGCCGGCAGAGCAACGTTCTCAACAGCGGTGAGTTCGGTAATGAGATGATGAAACTGGAAGATGAAGCCAAGATGACGATTACGATGAGCAGCTAAGTCTGCGTTACTCAAACCCATCAACTCCTGCCCCTCAAAAAGAAGAGATCCAGATTCGGGCTGGTCCAGACTGCCCATCAAATGCAAAAGTGTCGACTTACCGGCGCCAGATGCCCCCGTAAGAGCAACCATCTCACCGGCAGCCATTGCAAAATCGATTCCCCTTAAGACTTCGATGCGCTGGCCCTCCAATGAGAACCCACGTTTCACGTTGGTCAGGCGCAAGAGATCAGTCATGACGGAGCCCGTCCACCGGTCGCATGCGAGCCGCACGCCAGGCAGGAAAAAGTGTCGCAAGGAAACAGATGACCATGGTGGCAACCATCACGGTGACGACTTCGGCGGAGCGCAACTCCACCGGGAGTCGATCGATGTAATAGACTTCGGCAGCGATCCCGAGACCCAATTGTCCCAAAGCAAGGCAAAGAAGCACTCCAAGGAGAGCGCCCAGCAGAGTACCAGCAGACCCCACGATCAGACCATAGGCGACAAAGACCCGCATGACGCCCGTATCCGTTGCTCCCATGGACTTGAGGATGGCAATCTCTTTACCCCGTTCGAGAACAATCATCACCAGAATCGAAACAATATTCAGAGCTGCCACGAGAACCGCTGCACAAAGCAGGAGAAACATCATGATTTTCTCTAAGCGCAACGCTTGAAGCAGGGGCCGATGATTCTGACGCCAGTCTCGAGTTCGGTAAGGGAACCACCCCAGACTTTCCATGCAGGCCGTACCCACTCTTGCCACATTATCCAAATCATCAACTCTCAATTCCAAACCGGTAATTCCCTGCACATCCAGAAGGCTTTGCATCTCCGGCAGATCGAGAATCGCAATCTGAGCGTCCGCATCGTAGTAACCAGTACGGAAAATCCCAGCGACTCGGTAACTTCGAGAGCGTGGAACAATGCCATCCGGTCCGAGGTCTTCCTGACTTGCGGTGATGACGTTCACTTCTTGTCCTTCACTCACATGCAGCATCAGCGCCAACTCGGCTCCCAGAACAATCCCAGGTAGTTGGGACGTGAGAGGCTCCATAGGTACCTCTGGGTCATCGAGAAATGAATCGTGACCAATATCCCCCTTCGCCCCCTCAGCCCCAGGG
This sequence comes from Myxococcales bacterium, assembly GCA_002696345.1. GTDB lineage: Bacteria > Myxococcota > UBA4151 > UBA4151 > UBA4151 > UBA4151. Next base: position 115,149 of record NZRT01000065.1, on the reverse strand, counting down.
CTGAAAGGATCTTTCGATTCTGGCATATCGATGTCGAATTCCGCCATCGGGTCCGGGATCTTTGAAGGATCCGCTAAATGCTTGTAGTCCCCATGGATCATCGCGTCTGCGAGCTTACCGAAACTCGCCTTGTCTCGTGCTGGGACACCACGCAGAAGTGCCATGTCCATGTTGGTGGGACTGGTGATCATCACCTTGGAGAACAAGAAGGGGACCGCGCTTTGGACGCCTTCGATGGCGGAAACCTTCTCTTTCACCTCGGGCCAGTTGGTAAACGCATCACCGGATTTGAAGACCATGAGATGGGGGTTTGCCCCGAGTATCTTGCTTCGAAGGTCGCTCTCAAAGCCGCTCATCACGCTCAGCACCACGATCAGCGAGCAGACAGCCATGGTCACACCACCCACGGCGATCAAGGTGATGATATTGACACTCGTGTCTCGACGACGACTCGCCAAAAATGCCCGAGAAAGGCGAAGACTCCACCCCCACGAACCGCCCGACTTGAGGAGATGAAGAATCGCTGCGCTGGTGGTGGAAGCGAGTGTAAAGAGTAAGCATCCCAGCGTTAAGGAAACCACACCATAATGCCCACCGATCAACTCGTAGAAGACCGGGTCCGTACTGCTCATGTTCGGAATCGCTGTTCCCACGATCACCAAAATGGAGAACAGGATCGCCAGTGAGCGGTGCGTGAGTTCAGTGGCGAGCAATCGTGCAAAAACGCCCACAAGTAAGCCCGAAAGAACCAGCCAAAGTGCAGCCGCAGCCGCCATTCGGTCACCATACAAGTGAGTTTGACCACTGGCTAGGTGGAGTCCCAAAGCCAGCAGACCGCCGGTCACTAGGGGCATCAAGATGATGGCGAGGCGTCCGATCACGAAACCCGTTTAGACCTTTCGCAATTGGGGAAAGCAGATCACTTCCCGAATGCTGTGTTTATTGGTCAACAACATGACCAATCGGTCGATCCCCATCCCAAACCCCCCGGTGGGAGGCATGCCGTACTCGAGGGCGAGGAGAAAGTCTTCGTCGAGTTCGTGAGCTTCATCATCCCCCTTGTCTCGTTCAGCCAACTGCTGCTCAAAACGTGCCCTCTGATCCAGGGGGTCGTTGAGTTCACTAAAGGCGTTCACCAACTCCATCTTTGCGACCACCAACTCGAACCGATCAGTGTAGAGGGGGTTGTCCTCTTTGGCTCGAGAAAGAGGAGATACATCCGTAGGATGATCGCAAATGAAGGTCGGATGAATCAGTTGGGGCTCGGCACAGGCTTCAAAGAGTTCCAACTGGACCTTACCGAGAATCGTCTCTTTTTTGAGTTCTAGATGGTGTGTCGACTTTGCGAAGTTGATCAGCCACTCTCGATCCTCAACTTTGTCTGCAGGGACCCCAGCGTACTGCACGATTCCGTCAACGATGGAGAGACGACGGAACGGGCGACTGAAGTCGAGCATCCACCCATCGCCGTCTTCATCAAGCTCCGGGTTGAACGGGATCTTTTCGGTCCCATGAAGATCCATGACCAAACCATGGAGCAACTCCTCGGTCCGCTCCATCATCGTTTCAACGTCCGCGTAAGCCTCATAGAATTCGATGGCTGTAAACTCAGGGTTGTGACGGACGGAGATGCCCTCATTACGAAAGTTTTTTCCGATCTCGTAGACTCGCTCCAAGCCACCGACAACCAAGCGCTTCAAATGCAATTCGGTAGCGATCCGGAGTTTTAAATCCATATCGAGGGCATTGTGATGGGTCTTGAAGGGCTTGGCTGCAGCGCCACCAGCGACCCCATGCAACGAGGGCGTTTCCACCTCGATAAAATCGGCAGCGTCAAAGTAATCTCGAACTTTGCGTAGAATGTTCGCTCGGGCCCTGAACGTGTCCCGTGCCTCGGGATTCACAATCAAATCAACGTAGCGTCGCCGGTACCGTTGCTCGACATCCGTCAGCCCCTTCCATTTCTCTGGCAGCGGACGAAGGGATTTGGTCAGCAGACGAAACTCACTCACCATCACCGACAATTCACCGGTTTTCGTCACAAACATGTTTCCTGCGGCGCCCACATGATCGCCCCGATCCACCAACAGAAAATCGTCCCAACCGTCACCGGTCACGACGTTTTTACGAATCATGACCTGAAGATCACCCGACCGATCTCGCAGGACGAGGAAGGCGGCCTTGCCAAAGCGACGGATATTCATCACCCGACCGGCGATGCGCCGAGACTCATCCTCAACCGGTTGACACGGCTCTGAGCCCAAATGTGCAAACTGTTTTCGAACCGCATCGAGGCTGCCATCGATTCGCCAATCGTTGGCGTAAGGGTTTCGTCCTGCCACTCGCATCGCTTCGGCTTTATCCATCCGCTCCTGACGGATCCGAGCCTCGGTATTGGCGAACTCTAAATCACCATCCATCACCTCTTCACTCACCGTTAGCCTCCTGCCCTACGGGCAGCGGCTTGTGTCAGAGGGGCGCCGGAGGGTCAACAACTCAGACTGTCGAGCCGTTCATCTATTTTGCTGCACATTGAGGCCACTGTTTAAGGACGCAGCGCCCCCTCTTTGGCTTCCACTTTCGGAAAGCCATTCTTCGATGGCGCCGAAACAGCTCACACGGCCTCAGACCTACATCAAAAGCTCAAGTCAGAAAGACGTCAGACGATAAAGCATCGTTTAGACACTCAATAACCTCGTCCAAGGAGTCGTACGAGCAAGCAGTGCTTTTTGCGATCGAGTCCACCCGTGGCAACCTCTAACGGGGGGAGCGCATCTGATTCGGCAAGGGATTCCAACAGACCTCTCTGGTCTCCAAGCCATCGCTCAAGTCGACGGTTCGCCGCGCCATGCATCAGCACTTGCAGAATACCTACATGAAAGCGTGACCGACGTACTTGTCACCACTGAGCCGTCCACCGACGCCATTATCGGCTATCTCGTTTACCGAGTGTTACCGGATTTTGTGGAGATCTTGGATGTCCGGATCCATCCCGCCCATCGCCGTTTGGGCTGTGCGCTAGCGCTCATTCAGCACCTTATCTCCAAAGCACAATCCATCGAAAGAGAGGCCCTATGTCTCGAGGTCTCAACATCGAACTCGCCAGCCCAAGCCCTGTACCGACAACTTGGCTTCGCCACTGTCGGCCGACGAAAGTCCTACTATCCCGATGGCTCCGATGCCCTGCTGATGGACCTCAAATTCTCGCCTTAGGTTTTTCTTACATTTCTTTTGCCGGTATCTGACCAAGGTCATCGCCGACTGCGACAGGTTAAGGATAAGCCGGATGTCCCGGTGCTGAACTGGAGAACGCTATGCGTCAGATCCTTGCCTTCCTCGCCATCACGTTGCTGCCCGGATTCGCCCAGGCCAGTGTCGTGGTGACCTCGGAAATCTCTCACCCTCTCGTTCGATCAGGAACAGCGCAAACGGCCTATCTCAAGATTGCTGTCCGGGGAAAACCTGCTCCCAAGGATGAAGCAAGGGCGCCCGTGAATGTGGCCATCGTCCTCGATAAATCCGGCTCCATGGGCGGACAAAAGATCGCCGAGGCACGGCGAGCAGCCACCCTAGCCGTGGAGCGACTCCATCCCGACGACATCGTCAGCGTCGTCACCTACGACTCCGTGGTCCACGTCGTCGTCCCGGCCACCAAGGCAGTGGACAAGCAGAGCATCAAAGCAGCGATCAACGGGATCCACTCCAGCGGGCAGACCGCCCTCTTTGCAGGAGTTGCCAAAGGGGCGGCGGAACTGCGGAAGTTCCTGGACCCAGAGCGTGTCAACCGCGTCATCCTGCTCAGTGATGGGATGGCCAATGTGGGTCCTTCCTCCCCAGGAGAGTTAGCCGCTCTAGGTGCCAGTCTCTCCAAGGAGGGAATCGCAGTGACCACCATCGGCTTAGGCCTCGGCTACAACGAAGACCTCATGGCTCGTTTGGCCCAATCCAGTGAAGGCAACCATGCCTTTGCGGAGGGCGCCGAGGACTTGGCCCGCATCTTCAACCTTGAGTTCGGTGATCTCTTCGCCGTGACCGCCCAGGACATCCAACTTGAGATTTCTTGTGCACCAGGCGTCCGCCCGATCCGCGTTCTCGGCCGAGAAGCATTGGTCAGTGGGCAAAAGATCACCGCACGTCTCGGTCATCTTGCTGGCGTCCAAGAGCGCTTCCTCTTGGTCGAAGTCGAACTGCCCCGCTTGCCCTCCAAAGGTGCCCACCCCGTGGCGAGCACATCCGTCAGTTATCGAGCAAAAGGTGGCTCCCACGGCAAGGCAAGCGGCAAGGTTCACGTCCGAACCAGTTCCGATCCCAAGGCGATTGAATCTGCGGTCACAAAGCCTGTGATGGTCAGCGTCACTGAGATGCTGGTCGCCGAGCAAAACAAAGTGGCAATTCGCCTGCGTGATGAAGGCCGTAAGAAGGAAGCAAAAAAGGTCATACAACGGAATGTCGAAATGCTCCAGAAGCGAGCGAAGAAGTACAAGTCCAAGCGCCTACGGCAGCAGGCGCCAAAGGCCAAGCGCACGTTGATCGATTTCGAGTCAGTCGACTGGAATCGAACTCGCAAGCGCCTACGTAAATCCACCTACGGTTCGACGAATCAGCAGTCCTACTAACGTCATGAAACCAAGGACTCTACTCGCCCTCATATGCCTTGTGGCCGCCCCCGTGGCGGCCCTTGGCATTCTTGGGCTTCAAGTACGAGCCGATCAAGATGAACGACTGCGGCGCCAGGTCGAACGAGTCCTCGTCCGGGATCTCGAATCCGTCGCCGCCGGCCTGAATCAATTGGTAGCAGCTCGGCAATCTGTCCTTACCGACGCCCTGCCCCAAGGCAGCGAGACAGCGGACGCCTTGCGCAAGCGCCTGCGCGCCCACCCACAGATCAGTGCCTTTTTCATCATGGAGGCTGCAGGCAAGCTCACCTACCCCAACCCCAAAGGCGGGCTCGCCACCTCCGAGCGAGCCTTCCTCGAGCGCAGTCAGCAACTTTGGAACCGCCGTGACCTCTTGGCGAAGCCGGGAGAACAAGGGGATCAATCGGCAAATGCCGGTTGGTATTCATGGTTCTATGAAAATGGTCAGCACCTCATGTACTGGCGCCGCTTGGCCAGCGGTCAGGTTGTGGGTGCCGAGTTAGATCGTATGGGTCTACTGGCTGACATGGTCGCCTTCCTTCCCACCAGTGAACTCCCGGAAGAGCGCCGCCGCTTGTTGGATGCCCGCGGCGAGGTTGTTTACCAATGGGGCGAATACGAGCCGGCCGAGTCGAGTAGAACAACAGCGAAACTGGCTCTGCCTGCCCCTCTGGCCGGTTGGGCGCTGACCAGTCATCTCTCCGGTGCTGCCTTTGAGGGACGCATGGATCGGAACACAACACTCTCCTTATGGGTTGGACTCGCTGGGCTCGCCCTGGCTCTCGTCGTGCTCGCTCTCTTTCTCTATTGGGAGCAGGCTCGAGACCGACGGGAAGCTCTGCAACGGGTCACCTTCGTCAATCAGGTCAGCCATGAACTAAAAACGCCACTTACCAACATTCGAATGTACGCGGAATTATTGGAGAATAAACTGGACGAGGAGGATGTCGGGGCTCGGCGCGACCTGGACGTCATCGTCGGGGAAAGCCAGCGTCTCAGCCGGCTGATCAACAATGTTCTGGGCTTCGCCCGGCAAACCCGAGGTCATCTTCAGATCAATCGCCAATCCGTGGTCCCCGATGATTCGATCGCTCAAGTCCTGCGCGCCTTCGGCCCTGCTTTGGTTCGGGCAGAAATCAAGGTCGAGACCAACCTCAATGCCGCGAAAGCGGTCACCATCGACCCTGATCTCCTCGGACAGGTGCTGGCGAACTTGGTGAGTAACGTCGAAAAATACGCAGCCAGCGGTGGCTCGCTTCGGGTGGAGAGTCACCTACGAGACGACCAACTCGAAATCCGTGTTTGCGATCGTGGGCCTGGAATACCAGCGTCGTTCCGTGGCCAACTCTTCGACCCCTTCAGCCGAGCCGACAACTCGCTGACTGAAGGCGTGAGCGGCGCTGGAATCGGCCTCGCTCTGGCTCGGGAATTGGCTGAACTCCATGGGGGTGGCCTCCGTCTAGAGCCGAGCGATATCGGAGCGAACTTTGTGCTCGAACTCGCGCTGAAAGAGAGCAACTCATGAAAGTACTCGTGGCAGAAGATGACAGCTTAATTCGCCAAGGACTCAAAGAATTGCTCCAGGGCGACGGCTACCAAGTGGTGGAGGCCAGAGATGGTGCTGAAGCTCTGGAGCGATTCCGAGATTTCCGCCCCGACTTTATCTGCCTCGATGTCATGATGCCTCACATGAGTGGTTACGACGTCTGCCGCCAAATCCGCCAAGAAAACAGCGATGTTCCCATCATCTTCATCACCGCAAAGTCCGAGGAAATCGATAAAGTCTTGGGCTTAGAACTTGGCGCAGACGACTTCATCACCAAGCCCTTCGGTGTGCGGGAGGTCCAAGCCAGAATCCGGGCCGTCAGCCGGCGCTGCCTGAAGCGACAAAAGTCGACACCGGACCAAGCCCCTTTCGAGATGGCTGATCTCGTGATTCACCCCTTGGAACTCCGCGCTCGAAGAGGGGATGAGACCATCGACTTAAGCTTACGGGAGTTGTCCATCCTCCGCCTGCTGTACAGCCGAGTTGGTCAGGTGGTGGATCGACAACTGATGACCGACGAGTGCTGGGGTCACGACTATCTCCCCAACAGTCGACACCTCGACCAACAGATCAGTCAGCTGCGAAAGCGCATCGAGTTGGATTCGAAAAACCCAAGGATCATCCGGACCGTCCATGGTGCCGGTTACCGCTACGAAGGTTAATGCCCAACAGCAGGAGCATCCAAGCAAAAGCATCCCAGGGTCCTCCTTCACCATGGCTGCATGAGCAGCCCTGCTCCACTGGAGGCTCGGGCACGACAGGGACCGTCCGAAATGGAATCGAGACCGGCTCGTCGAGCACATCGCCATCATAGGTCTCAAGCCCTTCAGGCAAGACGAATTGAAGGCGCTCTGCTGCCGGCCATTCCGTCTCTGGGTCAGCCACCACGACATGGCTTCGATCGCGATAAAAGAATGCACTACTGTGGGGAACAACCGAATCTCCATCACGGACAACGCTACCGAATTCGGAGAGTTGGGCAGCCCGGTCGATCGCCGCACTGAGAATCACGGCAACGCGAGATTCAGGCACTCCGCCCTGACGGTGACTCAATGCCTCGCCCTCCCGAGGCCAGGAAAAGCTCACTGGCAGGTCGTTGAAGGACTGTTCCCCTTGGAGAACCGCCCACAGAGCTTGCCATTGGGCTGCGACTGCTTCGGCGATCACCGGTGGACTGCCTGAGACACCCTCATCGTCGATGTGCTCGCCGGCCCATGGATAGGCAATGTGGGCGGTGGCGATCTCGGAGGGGTTCTGGGAACCCGTGGCCACCAGCCATGCCGCTGTCTGAAGCAACTCCTGGCCCCGTTGGATTTGATCTGCTTCCACCTCGAGGTCCAGGACATGATCGAAAATATGAAGAATCGGTTCCATGGGTAAGGTCGCGCTGGGCTCAAGGCGATGACCCGATGCGGCCGCAAAGAGCACATCCGTCTGGGTGTCAAAATTGTCATGGTGGTCGAGATCGTCGGAACGAGCATCATGGACTCGAGACGCAGCAAAGAAGGTGGCGTCGTAATACTCATCGGCCAGACCATGAGAGGTGAGCCCCATCAAGAAGGCGACATGTGTCGCGGCAACCGGGTCGTCGTAGGGCGCATCGAATTGCTCTTGGATCCACCGTAAATAGGCTCGATGAAAGGGTGCCCAGTGAGCCGCCTCTCCATAGGGATGATCAATGGCGTAGCCACCGTCCGGAAACATACTTCCATTCACCAACATCTCGTGCTGCGCAGGATCGGACAACAGTCGTCGCAGCGGACTTTCCGGCAGCAGTTCTAATGCTTTAAGACTAATCCAGGTGTGTGTTTGCTGGCCACAGGCTTCTGCCTCTTTCGCCCCTGCGTAAAGAAGACAACAAAACAGAGACAGAAAAAATACCGAGTTTCTCACCGGCTTGTAAACATCGAGAGTCGATGGCTGAAGGTCACGAAGCGAGAGTGAGCGTTCATCGTGTGCCCCTGCCATGACTTTCGCCCATGAGGACCGACGGGTCAACGCAAGGACTTATCGACACTCGCATGAGTGACCGACCGGATTGACCGCCGGCTGATCCCGCCTTTTGAACACCAAAAAAGAACAAGCGCCCCAACGAGTGGAGCGCTTATTCAGAACAAATCGAACCTGATCTGTGTTCAGATCCTAGGGGTTGCTGAGAGCGACCCCGTAATCTCCTGTTGCTTCTGCACCCCAAGCTCGGATGTGCAAGAAGTACCGGCGACCTTGAGTTAACTCAGCGTCGATCTGACAGTTGAGTCCCTCGCCACCGTCATCATTCTGAGCAATCTCAGTGCCGTCCGAATCCAACAGGCGACAAATAGTGTCCAAGCCGCCGGAGGTTGCAATCCGGTAGGCNCCGTCCCGACCCGCAATGAACTGCATGTAGTCGTTGTCGCCGCCATCTTCGATGTTGCCTTGGATGTTTGCATCATCCTGGATCTGAGTCGCNGCTTCTGTGCTGTCNCCNTGATCATCACCTGCATCCACCGCAGGNTCTTCNCCGGGAGGTGNNGCGCTGATGGCATAGTCATCCATNCCAGGACCCCGTCCACGGGTGATCCGGATGAACACGATTTCACCGACTTCGAGNTGGCGAGNCATCATGCAGTTGAACAGAACACCACCGTTGTCNTTGCTGTCCANCTCNTNGCCCTCNCCACCGAACANGGTGCAGACNGGNTCGGAAAAGCCGAGGGTCATGAAGGTCCAGACGCCANNGNCNGGTGTCACGAAGGCGAACCANTCCTCGTCGTTGTTCTTATCGAAGGAGCCANTCNTCGGCATCAGNGGNGGCAACAAGGTCGCACGCCNCTCATTGTCACCATGGTCATCTGCGTTGGGNTCNGCTTCGCCTGGNTCATCGTTGCCGGGNAGAANNCCAACACCACCTTCAGGNCCTGTGATCACCAGCGTGTAATCACCCGAACGCTNNCCAAAAGGCTCGACCANCACATAGTAGGTTGTACCCGCTTCGAGAGCCTGAACGATCAAGCAGTTTTGCTCTTCCCCGTCATCATCGTTGCGAGCGATCTGCTCTCCCTGGAGGTCGAACAGGGTGCAAACCGTGTCCATTTCGGANTCAGTCGTGATGGTCCACTCCCCGGCAACGGTCGCCCGAAAGCGGAACCAGTCATCGTCCTGAGCCCCCGACTGACCTTCAAAGCGCCCACCACTGCCAGCATCCGTGGCGTCCTCACGACGATCGCCGTGATCATCTGCCTCAGCAGCTTCCAGACTCACGCCAGTCCAGCGACTGGACACGCCCGAATCCTCGTCAGTTAAGCGCAGGTGGTAGTTTCCGGCCCGCAGCCCACGACTNCTCTGCCAGCGATAGCTGACCTCACCGTTACCATCGGCNGTCAATTCAACGGGGTCGAGAGGNTCCTCACCGCGGAAATCCAGGGTNACTGCACTGTCAGCGGTGAAACCGCTACCCGTGATATTAAACGTCGTTCCAGCGACACCATTGGGTGGGTCGACTTGAATCTGGGGATCGATCACNGCTTCGCTGCCGGGAGCGATACTCAACGTGTACTCACCGGTGACGGTGTCAGCATAAGCACGAACCATGACGTAGTAGGTCCGGCCGGCGCTCAAGGTCTGCACGATCTTACAGTTCAAGCCCTCGCCGGCATCGTCATCTTCAGCCAACTGCTGATTTCGATCGTCATACAAGTAACACCGGGTGTCCAATGACCCATNCGTGAAAATTTCATAGTTGGGTGCCTCTTCAGCGACGAAACGGTACCAGTCCTCCTCTCCGGCGGGATCGATGCCATCGTTGATCACATCTCCNGGCTGGACGGGAATGGCGTTGTCGTAGCTGTTGCCATCTGGCTGTNCCNCTGTTCCCTGATTTGGATCCGCAGAATTAGGATCTGTTGTATCAGAGCCTGTGTTTTCATTCTGCTGACCCGGGTTNGACTCAGCGTCACGGACGGGTTGGTAGGCATCGTTACGATCGATACGCTGTGTGGCATCCGAGATGGACGGGTCCGAACCACAAGCGCTAACGCTCAAAGTGATGATAGCGATCAATGAGTTGCTTCGAATGGACATTGCAAACTCCTTCCTATGTTGACGNGGGAGTTCTCGGCAGGCCACNGAAGCGGTCGCTACGTCATTTGACCGAAAGAGGGGATGCTCGGACAGATGACGGATAGGCCTCGCCTCGCGGGCGACGCGCANGCGGGGGANTTATTNACGAAAAGAAGTCGTCCNCATCCCCGATCGACTCAGGTGGACCGCTGCAGCACACTCAAATAACTCGAAAGTAACCATTTGGGCTCCACCCAACTGATTCCNTTCGTCATGAATCGAAACAAACGGGAATTTTCAGTCATCGTCTGCTGCTGACGACCCACAAAAGTCGANTGGTGAATGGAGCGCCCCCCAAGTTTGCTCCAAAGCGTCATCACTCGCTCGGGTGCCGTCTCTGGAGACATGAAAGTAGGGAAGGGGCCCCGNTCGTCTCGCCCCGCAGTCNGTTGCTGCAAATAAAATCGATAATACCAAATATGNACGAGATGGGGCGTATACTTTGTCACCTGCGCCCAAAATGACCGATAGTTTGGCCCCGCTAATACCAACAGTCCCCCTGGCTTCAAACCTTCGTGAAATCGNCGAATCAATTGAGCCGGCTGCTCCACATGCTCCAATACATCATGGCATATGATGACGTCATAAGTTNATGGAATCAGNGGNAATTCTTGGAGATCAGCGCAAATCGCTTCATCAAGNTGCTCGCATCGATCGAGTTGCTTCTGAGACTTNTCAANCCCAACCAAATGNNCCATNNTGCNGNTNAGACCCAACGCGACTGAGAACCACAGCCTGCATCCAGAACTCGGGGATTGGACCGCCGACTTAGAAAGCGTTGGATCAGGCCATACACGAGTCGTGCGGATGTCGTTGCAGAAGATTCAGAGTCCATGATTCGGCGACGATTCAACCGCTGTCTGCCTGCAACAACAAAAAGGCTTCGATGAAGCCATCAAGATCACCATCCAGAACTGCTTGGGGCTGACTTACCTCATGACCCGTCCGCAGATCCTTCACCATCTGATAGGGCTGCAGCACGTACGACCGAATCTGACTGCCGAAGTTAATTTCCCCCTTCTCACCGGCAAGTTCTTCCCGAGTTTCTACCTGCTTTTGACGTTCTAACTCGTAAAGACGAGCCTGAAGCACTTTGAGCGCTTTGGATTTATTTTTGTGCTGACTTCGCTCCTGCTGGCAAGCGACGACAAGCCCTGTGGGAAGGTGCGTCAATCGGACTGCTGAATCGGTCTTGTTCACATGCTGTCCACCGGCGCCACTGGAACGGTAGGTGTCCACCCGCAAATCTTTGTCGTCGATTTCGACATCGATATCGTCGCTCAACTCCGGCATCACGGCGACCGCTGCGAAGCTTGTGTGCCGTCGAGCATTCGAATCGAACGGACTGATACGGACCAAACGGTGCACACCTGTTTCAGCCTTCAGGTAACCATAAGCTGATTCCCCTTGCACCTCGAAGGTCGCGCTGGACACGCCGGCCTCCTCCCCAGCCTGGTAGTCGATCATGCTCACTTTCCAGGACCGAGACTCGCAATAACGGGTGAGCATACGCAACAACATGCCCGCCCAGTCCATGGACTCGGTCCCGCCTGCGCCTGGCTTGATTTGAACGATCGCATTGGCAGCATCGTGGGGACCGCCAAGCATTCTTTGGAGTTCCGTCTTTCGGATCACTCGTTCAAGTTCCACCACATCGCCATCAATGACTTGCAGGGTCTCCTCGTCAGCTTCCAGTTCCGCTAATTCCAACAATTCGAGGTTGTCTCGAACGCTTGTTTGCAGTCCTCGCAAACTGTCTAATCGCTCAGAGAGACGAGTCCGCTCCTTGTTGACACGGGTCGCTTGGTCCACATCATCCCAAAACCCAGGCGAGCCAATCTGCGCATCCAGTACCTCAAGGCGCTCGGTCAATGCCGGGAGATTCTCTGCGTCCACCAAGGCAGCAACCCGCTGGCTGAGCCCTTCAATTCGATTGCTGCGTTCGCTCATGGCTTGTCCGTAGCCTCGGGATCCCGCCGACGCAACCTGGCGAAGATCAACAGGAAGGGAGCGACAGCAAGTATGAACCAACTCGGCGCTCCTCCGAGGCGTACATAAGGGGTATCAACCACAGCTCGATTCACGTTCACGATTGTTGCTGATTCCTCATTGAGGGCGGTCAAGTCGTAGGCGCGCCCCAAGGGATCAAACCAACCGCTGATGCCACTGTTTGCGACGCGTAGGATCGGTCGACCCGTCTCAAGAGCTCGCATCCGATAGAATTCGAGGTGTTGCCAGGGCCCACTGGTGGCGCCGTACCAAGTGTCGTTTGTTGGGTTCACAAGCAGACTCGCCCCCTGTTCGACGAGGCGAAGGCTCGCCACCGGAAAGACGCCCTCGTAACAGATCAAGCCGCCGATCTTACCCAACGGCGTTTCAATGGGTTGAATGGTCTCAGCAGGGCGCATCCGACCCGCCACGGGAACCAACTTATCGATTCCCAACAATCCCAGGACCGACCGACCAGGAACGTATTCTCCAAAGGGAACAAGATGGTACTTATCAGCACGCCCAAGCATTTGCAGGTCCCGATCCAATGCAACAAGGCTGTTGTGGATAAGGTAGTTTCGGCAAAGCCCCTGACGACATGACTCGCCCCGGTTGCAATCATCATTTGCCTGGCAAGTCCCCTCGCTCTGCTCCCAACCCACCATGGCACCGACTAAGCTAAGTTTCGGAGGTGGCGCGCCGGGGCCATAACCCAGCTGTCGAGCGCCCAAGCGTGGCGCGTCCCGATTTAAGGCGAAGGGGTATGTCACCTCAGACCAAATAATGGCGTCGGGTTGTTGGGCCGCAAGTTCTGCACTCAATCGTCTTTGGACATTGAGCATGTAGCGACCTCGATTGCGCAAATCATTCTTCAAGTCCTGGCTCAAGTTCCCTTGGATGAGACCAAATTGATGAGTCTTTGCTTGAGTCATCGCTTGATTGACGTGGTGATGCCAAGCGCCGCTCCAAAGTGCTGGCACGCCAACCAGGATCGTTAAATTCAACACGATTTGGCGTCGATTGAAGCGACCTTGAACCGTACGAAGCGCCACCAGGTTAAAGGCAAAAACCCAAAGGGCAAGCAGCTCGATACCTCCCAAACTCAGGAGGGGTCTCAGCCACGGATTTTCGGCTTGTGTGGCAGACACGTGCGCCCATGGAAAACCACTCAGCGGATAGCCGTAAATCCAGGCTCCCCGAATCGCATCCCCTACCAGCCAAAAGAAAGGCAACACCAGGGCACGAGAGCACTTCATTCGCTTCGCCGCCCAACAGCCAGAAAGAACGGCCAAGGCCAAGTAAGTGCCAGTGATCAACGCAATCGCCGAAATGGCGAGTACCGATACGATATGGGGCAAGCCTCCATAACGATGAATAGCGACATCGAGCCAATAGACCGAGACCCCCAGTTGGAGTCCGAAGCACAGGTAGGTAGAAACGATGATCGTTCGCTTCTTTTGGGCGGCCTCTAACGCAGCCAAATAGGGAACAAACGCAACCAGAGCCAGCAGAGCACCGACGATCGGCAGGTGAGGTGGGCCGGAATGACCCGGAGATACAAAGGGATGACAAAATGCCAGCACAAGACCACTCAAGGCAGAGGCCTTGTAGGGATGTGTCTCACTCCACTGAATCAACCCCATCGTCCCCCCTTCTGCGGCATCGGCTAACAGAACAAGGGGTCATAAGTCTTGAATCTTTACCTTCGAACGGTGAAGCGAACGAGGGAATGTGGAGATCAACACGATGCCAAAACCTAAAGAACGGGATGATGAAGAACGTACTGCGATTGAAGCCGCTGTCTTTCGGCGACTGGTCCAACACCTTCAGAATCGAACAGATGTCCAGAATATCGACTTGATGATTTTGGCCAACTTTTGCCGCAACTGTTTGGGCAAATGGTATTTAGCAGAGGCTCAGCAGAGAGGGGTCGAGATCAGCGACCCGGAAGCCCGTAAGGTAATTTACGGGATGCCCTATTCAGACTGGAAGAAGCGGTTTCAGAAACCCGCCTCCCCGGAGCAAATGGAAGCGTTTAATAAGCGTCACCAAGTTGGCATCGGAGATGCATCCTCCCACTAGCTGCTGACTTCCTCGTCACTCGCTGTACGGCTCACCGACTGTCCATCAGTTTCCGTTGCCGACGGTGTGTCCGCATTCACAACAGCGGTTCCGCTCGGTGCGCCACCCGCAATGAGGTCGACTTCACTCGCAACGGCTTCGAGTTCTTCAGCGGCGATCGATCCGTCTCGGTTGGCATCAAGCGCATCCATACCCAACTTCGCAGCGACCTCTGCAATAATCCCCTTGTAAGAGGTACCTTCAGGTAACCGCTCGTAGGTACCTTTCTCCATTTCGTCGTAGGTCACCTTGCCGTCGGCATCCTTGTCCAGCCGACCAAACTCCCTGCCCAGCATGGCCCGATTCACCCGTCCCGTCTCGTCGAGGGCTTCGCCGGGAAGGAGTTCACTGGCGACGCCTTGAAACTCATTCCATGTCACCTTGTCGTCTTTGTTTGTATCCAGGTTGTCGACAAACTCCCTGCTCACCTTTTTGTGGACTGCACCGAAGGGACCGGAGGGCACGTCAGCACTCTTGAGGTGCTTCACGACCTCTTTCCGGTTCACACCCTCATCACCATCCCGATCCATTCGATTGAAGAGATTGCGAATGGGACTATTGCTGTTGACGTTGTTTGGCATCAATTTCCTCGCTTCTCACCCTTTATCGGTCGGCGGCCCTTCGGGTTGCGCTGAAGGTTCCGGTTCGTAGATCCACGTCCTAACAGTTTTTCGAGTTGGATCGAAGGCTTCACCTCGGGCCCCGGAAACTGTTTCGTATCGAGATAGAGAACAGCCGAAGCCTCCGAATAAGCAAGCCTCCAACGCTTCTCCCGATGCAGACGCCTTAAGCGATCACGGATCCAACGTTTGCTATGGTTCGATTGGGGATGCCAGGCAGACTGACTGAAATTGAAAACATGAATCTCCGCCTTCGGCCAAGCACGGGGAAAGGTTGCGACTTTGCGCGCTGCCACATGAGGCAACAGGTGATTCATGGCTTCGACGGCTCCGGTCGCGGGGACTTCCGCCAACATCCGATGACTTGCTTCGGCCTCTTCCACCGTCTGAAAGTAATCGTGTTCCCAGGTGAGGAAATTACTCGGATGCTTGTAGCCGTAGAGATTGGTTAAAACGGCCAAACTCGCCACCAAAACAGCCACTGACTGAGGACGTTCAAGCACCGAGAATCGTCCTTTCGACCACTTCAAGAGATCGTCGATGCCCTCCACCGCGGCGAAGGCCACAAACAACGTCAATGGCGCAGCATAATGGTAACCCATCTCCCACATTTGCTCCTTGGAACTCAAAAAGCGTTCCGCCACCGTCGGCACGGCAAGGACGAGATAGCGGGGACGATAAAGGGCAAAAATTCCTGCGCCGCAGAAGGTCGTTACGAAGCTCATGCGCTTTGCCAGTGGACTCATCAGCGTCAAGAGGGTGCGGAGCGGAGAACTGATCATTTCCCAAAGTGCTTCGGGCAAGGTGGCACCGAACTGGGCATAGGTTCCCTTGTGAATCATTCCCTGAGGCCCTCCTTTGAGCAGCGCGGGTTGAATCAGACCCAACGTCAGCGCAAATCCAGCAAGACCAGCGGTAAAAATACCCGTGCCCAAACGGCGCGCACCGGAATGAAAGAGAAGAATAAAAGCCCCAAAGAAGGCCACGTAGAGGGGCATGTTCTCTTTGCAAATCCAGGCGAATGCGAGCCAACCCAACATCGGTTTGTAGGCTTGCCGATCAAGACGCTCCAAGGCTTCCGCTAAAGGCCAGAGGGCGAGGGTTTGAGCGTGAAAATCAAAATAGGTAGCGCTTTGCCAGGCAAAGCTAAACAAAAGCGCAAACAATAAAGCACATTGTAGACCAACATGGTCGATGCGGCGCTGTACAAATCGGTAGAATGGAAAAGCGACGGCGGCGACACACAAAGCCTGTAAAATCAGCAAAGCGGAAGCGCCCCCACCGAACCAATGAACGGGCGCCAACAGGTAGACCACCGGGTAAAAGTGATCTCCGAGAACGTGAACGCCCTCCGGATGCAACACAGTACTCACCAGGGGTTCACCGGCACTGGCTAGCCAGGTGGAGTGGCTGAAACAGCCGACATCCCATCCCCCCGAACCGAAGCGTGCATGGCGATGAAGACTGAAGACACTGGCGGTCACAGCGCTCAAGATGAAGCCCGCCCATGGAATCAGTCGATGGCGAGGGAGCGGCGGAAAACGATTCAATATCAACGGGATCAGAACGGCAGCATCCCAAGCCAACACGAGGATACAGGCGAAACGCCCTTCAGGGAGGGCGACAGCGAGCAGAGCACTGACCCAGTGGACCGCAATCAGTCGCTCTTTTACCGTCGGTGCAAATCGATACAACGCCCAGGCAATTGGAAGGGCAGACCAAAGAAACATGTTGGCGTCGGGCAATGCCTCGTTCGCCCGTTCGATGACGGACACTTCAGCCCAGTCAAGCCGTCGAGCCCGAAGCAGGAGCAACAGGTTCAGCGCCAAGCCAAACCAGAGTGTTATCGCTTGAATCACCACCCATCCTTCTCGGATATGCTCCGCTGTGTCTACCTACCGTGGCGCTCGATAGGACGCCACGAAACAGCCTCCCTGATTGACGAATTGCCCAGCACTAAACCATGGTGTCGTGGGGACAGCTATCATGGATCATGAAAAAATCAGCGGCATCAGAGAAGCTCTACTCAACGAGGAAGATGCGCCTAGGGCGTGGACAGAACTCGCTTCCCTCGCACCTTGGGTCGGCTTGACGGTGGATGATGAAGGCCTGCTGTTCAGCTCGGAGGTTGCAGAAGTCCTGGTCCCACCAGGTCCCGAACTGGTCTGGCTCAAAGGCTTGAAAAGCTTGGGCGGCCGTCTCAGTGAATTAACTCAAGTGCAGTTGTCTGATGAACTGACGCCTTTTTTCGATGCGGACGAGTTACTTCTCTTTCTTCGGGGCGATCGTGCCTTCTGTCGGTTCCAAGTGACCCTCGATGTGGATGGTCTCGGGGGGCGTTACGGCGAATGCTTGCTGACGGAGCAAGATTGTAAAGCGCTGGTCCGCAGCATTGTCGAAGCGAAAGGCGCAAAAGGTCTTGCAGACTGGATTCACGATCACCTGGACGTACCGATCGGCAGTGGCAACGGTCCTCTCAGTGGAAGTTATGACCTTAAGTTTCATCATCCACCCCCCGAATGGTTTGGTGGAAATGTCTTCGGTTGCGCCGGCTTGGGTGAACCCGAACTGGGTGACCTCGTCGAGTACGAGCCCTCCAGTTTTTATGTCGGTTTGGGTGAGATTAGTCGTGGGAACCTCGGTCGTCTCTCCATCCAACTCACGCTCGGCCAAACATTCGCTATCGAGGATTTAACGGAGGTGACTTGGAGCGGTTGGTTTGAAGCGAAGGAGCATCCAGGCACCCCGGTCAATGCCTTCCGCCTAGCAGGCGGGAATGTGAACTTTGAAGCGGTCCCAGCGCCGATCGAAGGCAAAAGCTGGAAGATCTATGCTGTCGATGATGTGGGCGTACTCGAACCCATCCTCGACCCGACAAGTGAACTGCGCGACTTTGTCCAAGTGGTCAGTTAAGCTCGGTCAAACAACTGCTTGCACGTTCAGTGTCGATAGTGTACTAATGTACAGTACGGAGCACCGATGACTGACCTAACAGATCGACAACGCGAAGTCCTAACATTTATACGGCATTTCCTTCACGAGCATGGCTATCCACCGACGATGCGAGACATCGCAGCGGGCTTCGGCTTCCGCTCCACCAATGCAGCAGCTGCTCACGTGAGCGCCCTGGAAAAGAAAGGGGCGATACGCCGAGACGGCAGTCGCAGCCGAGGCATCGTGCTCTGCGATGGACCGAATCGAAGCAACATCATTCCCTTCCCACGGATGGAAGAGCCGGTATCGATTCCAATACTGGGAGCCATCTCAGCCGGTCTCCCGTTGCTGTCCGAGGAAAACGTCGATGAAACGTTGATGGTCGATCCATTTTTCACGGGCGGTCGGCGGGATCAGGTCTTCGGACTTGTGGTCAGTGGGGAGTCGATGATCGACGCCGGAATTAAAGACGGTGATTACATCTTCGTCCGGGCAACCGCAGAAGCTCAATCGGGACAAATTGTCGTGGCGATGGTCGATGGTGAGACGACCTGTAAATACTACTTCCCAGAGCGGCACCACATTCGTTTGCAACCGGCGAACAGCAGCATGGCTCCTATTCTTTGGTATCCAGAGGACGCGACCGATTTTCAAATCCTAGGCGTGGTCATCGGTGTCTACAGAAGAGTTTAAAAGACCATTTGATACAATGCTCAGTTGCCACAGTTTAGGCTGACCGCCTCGTCATTCTCTAAGCACCCTGGGAAGTGGCGCTGTGTTGACCTACCAAGCGCACCGCGGGTAGGGCCCCGTCAATGATTGAAATGACAAACATACAGAAGGCCTATGGCGGCCGTCTGGCAGTCCGAAATCTGAATCTGAACATCGCTGCCGGTGAAGTCTACGGTTTCCTGGGACCCAATGGTGCAGGTAAATCCACGACGCTCCGCATGATCGTGGGCCTCACCCTGCCGGATTCCGGAACCATTCGGCTGAATGGAATCGATCCCACGGTCGACGGAATGAATACGAAGCGGATTGTCGGCTTCATTCCGGATCGCCCCTTTCTCTACGACAAACTGACTGCGGTGGAGTTTCTCCGGTTCATTGGTGGACTCTACCAAATGGAGTCTGGGGACCTCGGCAAACGAAGCTCCGAGTTGCTGGAGTTGTTCAAACTGTCAGATCGTCACCATGAGTTGGTCGCTAGCTTTTCCCACGGGATGAAACAGCGCCTCATCATGGCGGCTGCCTTACTTCACCGACCGAAAATTCTCGTGGTCGATGAGCCGATGGTCGGCCTGGACCCCCAGGGTGCTCGTCTGGTCAAAAATATCTTCCGTAGTGCTGCTCACGACCATGGGATGGCCGTGTTCATGAGTACTCACAGTCTGGATACTGCTGAAGAAGTCTGCGACCGAGTTGGTATTCTGCTTGAGGGTCAACTTCAGACGGAAGGCCGTGTTGAAGATCTGCGGAACACAGTGGCAGGAGATACGGACCTCGAAAGTATATTCCTTCGATTAACCGGTGGTGTCGACGGTACCGAAGCCACCGAAGAAGCGCTTGGTTTGCTGTGAGGGAGATCCTCCGGGACCTGCTGCACCTTGGCCGCTCTCGGGTCGCCCAAGCGAGGGGTAACCTCCGACTCGGCGGCAGGCCCGCCATCGTCCGGCTGATCCTCATCATTATCGGTGGTGCCATGCTGATCCAGGGGATTTACTGGGGCGCCTACCGCTTTCTCTACTGGATTATTTCTCGGACCGACTACGTAGGGGGGATTCTCACAGGCGTTTTCGTCGACTACCTCTTGCTCATCGCCATGGCCATTCTGCTCCTGTCCACGTTGATTGCAGCGTTGGCGGTCTTCCTTCTCAGTGAGGATCTGAAACTGCTGAGAAGTACACCGGTACGAGAGGAGGCGCTGTTTCTCGATCGCCTCGGTGCCGTGTGGTTACAGAGCGCTTGGATGCCGTTGATTTTCGTGGTGCCCATCCTTCTGGGTTTTTTAACCGCATGGCAGCGATACTTAGGCGGTAATCCAGCGGTCGCACGGGAGCCTGACCTCTCTTCCTTTGCGTACCTCATCCTCATCGGACTGCCCGCGCTAACGTTGATCCCAGCCGCTCTCTCCGGTGTCGTTGCGCTGCTGATCGGACGTTTCGTGTCCGCAAGTCGACTTCGCAATGGACTAATTGCCGGTACCATCATCGGCAGTATTGGTTTGTATGGAGCCGGCCAATACCTACGAGTCGATCAACTCTTCACCCCAGAAGCGATCGAAGATTTCATGGAATCGATGAAAACCTTTGAGCGACAGCCTCGTTGGTATCTGCCCACCGATTGGCTTGCCGAAGGACTCGATTTCTCCCTTCATGGCGATTTAGCGAGTGCCGGACTCTTCGCGGATACCGCCGTCGCGGGGCAGGCGCGCGAACGATTGGTTGAGCAAATCACGGGGGTAACCAACAATCTCGTCGGCGACGATCCTGTCATCGTCGAAGGGATTGAAGGTCTTGTTTACGGCAAGAGACCGACCTGGCTTCCCCACAACCGCACCTGGGAAATCACCCAAAGAGTCTTCGCAGGATTACCTATTCTGTCTGTTGAGCCGCCGGAACGGACAACTCCATTGTGGTCCCCGTTAGTGCTTTGGGGGATCAGCATTCTGTTCATCGCTCTCGGTATGCTACTCGCTGCAGGTAGCTATCCCGCCGCTTACAGTCGAGCGCAAGAGGGACGCCGGGAAGGGGTTGCCGGTAGCGAAGGCCGTTTGGGAACCCTACTCGAGCGACTCGTCAAAGGAACGCCGGGCGCCAATCGTCTGTTCTTTTATAAGGATTTGCTTGTCTTTGTGAGGGATCCTGCCCTCTGGAGCCAACTTCTAGTCCTTGTCGGGATGATTCTCGTCACCGGCTGGGGTTTCCGTGCCGCCGCAGAACGCTCAAATCTGACCGAACTCGCCCGCTACCTTCCCTATGCACAGGCGGTTCTCTATTCGCTCGGCATCTGGGCTGGAACGCTACTCACCTCTGCGATCGCAGCCCGAATGGTCTACCCACAGGTTAGCCTCGAAGGGGAGGGTTTCTGGCTGGTTCGTACTTCACCGATCACCATGCAAACCTACCTGCGGGCGAAGTTGGTTCAAACCATGTTACCCACCGTCGTGCTTGGTGCAGGACTTGCCGCAGGGATTAGTTACACCCTCAACTTTGATTACGGACTGGCAGGTCTCGCGGTGACGGTGGGGGCACTGAACGCCTTCGTTGCCTGTTGTCTCGGTGTCGGGATCGGAGCGAGTCTGCCCGAATTTAACTATGTGAACATCAGCCGTCTCTTTCAGGGCCCCGGCGGCATCTTGTTCATCTCTCTCTCCATGGGTTTTGCCACGCTCATTACCATGACCTCCGGTGGTTATGTTGCAGTGATTACTCGGGGGACCGCTGACCCGCTTCGTGCTGGCTTCTTCCTCCTGCTTTTGCCCGGAGTCATCGGCTTGCTCGGTGCCGCACTCGCCTTACGGATCGGTGTTCGGCGGCTGGAAACTCTTGTGCGCTAAGATTGCCACCATCGCTGTTGCGTGCGAGGCTCCCTCCGGAGGCTACCATGAGACAACTTGCCGTCCTCGCCATCTTCGCGCTCACTGCCTGTCCTTCCGACGACCCCGAAGAGAATGATGGAACTGTCGATGCAGGCATCGAAACCCCAGCAGAAGATACCGGTGTTATCGTCGATGCGGGCGCCAATCCGGGCGAGGATGCTTCCAGTGCAGAGGCAGGCAGAGCAGATGTCAGACGATTTGGTCCTCCAGAAATCGGTCCGCCTGCAGGGCTTGATGGGGGTCCTGTCGATAAGGGTCGGCGGCCAGATACAGGCGGCGAGGATCCTGTCGATCGAACATTCCGCTGCAGGGACTTTTGCCAAAACGGCTTTATCGCCTTCGATGATCAGGGGAATCAGACCGATTGCCAACAAGACCGAACACTTCTCCTGGCCGTCGATAGTCCGGAAGGCTGTGCGGCTTATTGCGAGGCAAATGGCGAGAACTACTCGGAGGATCAATGGTGGTTGATCGAGTCCTGTGTATTTGAGCGACAATGCGGTGATCGAGACGCTTGCCGTTGGAACCAACTGAACCAATGGAGCGAGGAGGCCTGCAACGGGATCTGCGCAGATCAAGCACAATGCGAAGGGGGCCGACTGGGAGCCAACTGCCCCGCAGAATGCGAAGAGCTACTCCAGTCCGTCGGTGCCCGTGTGGGGCAGGGAATCGGCAACTGCCACCGGCAGGCGCAAGATAATCAAGACTGCTTCCAAGCCGGTGGAACCCCCGAGGAGTTGACCGCCTGCCAGTGCGATGTCCGAGAGGGATGTCTGAGTCGAAGTCGAGAACAAGTGGCCACGGTGACCGCCCTTTACTGCAGGCTTAATGAAATGTGTACGGGCGAGCCCAACGACAATGCATGCCGTAACGGTTATTGGTTCGATCACATGGCAGCGGCGCCCAACCTAGCGGCTGTTGCCAGTTGTTTGCAGCAGTTCGATGAAGCCCACGAATCCTGCGAGGGCGATGCTTTTCAAGAACTGGATGCCTGTATCCGCTGACCAGGCCGTCGAAGACGCTCGAATGAAAATCGGTATTTCCTTTGACCTTCGCTTTGGCCCCCTATAAGTGGCGCCGCCTATGTAAAACGGTCCCACTCTAAAGAGGAGGTGCAGGATGGCGTTTCATGGAATGATCGGCCGCAAGGTTGGAATGACTCAAATCTTTGATGATGCAGGGCACGCAGTCCCCGTGACGGTGATCGAACTCGGTCCAAACCCGATCGTGCAGATTCGCAACGAAGAAACCGATGGTTACAATGCCGTACAAATCGGTTTCGGACATCGTCGTGAAGCGCTCATCAACAAACCTGAAGCCGGTCACCTCAAGAAGGCCAACCAAAACAGCCTACGTCACCTTCGGGAATTTCGTGTCAACGACCTTGAGGGCCTGGAAGTCGGACACGAATTTACCGTCGCCGACATGGAAGGCATGGAGTGGGTCGATGTCAGCGGAACCAGCAAGGGCCGCGGCTTTGCAGGGGTTATGAAGCGCCACAACATGAAGGGCGCTGCCACCAAGACTCATGGTACCCACGAATTCTTCCGTCACGCCGGATCCATCGGCCAGTGTACATTCCCCGGCCGGGTCTGGCGAGGCAAGCGGATGGCAGGTCAAATGGGTGCAGAGCGGGTGACCGTGCAAAATTGCAAGGTGGCGCGTATCGACGCCGAGCGGAACCTTCTGCTCGTTCGCGGTGGTGTACCGGGACCGCGCAACGGACTCGTCGAGGTCCGAGCAGCCGTCAAGAAGAGCTGATTGGCCTACAAGCGCAAGGACGGCTATTTTCGCCGAGCCCAACGCGAGGGCTACGCTGCCCGCTCCATCTACAAACTCGAAGCGATTGATCAGCGCTTCAAACTGCTTCGCAAGCGCTCCCGCGTACTCGATCTTGGCTGCGCGCCAGGTTCTTGGCTGCAGTATCTCATCAAGGTCGTCGGTCCAGAAGGCTTGGTTGTAGGTGTCGACCTTCAACCGATACGGATCGAACTCCCAAGCTACGCTCGCTTCTTGCAGCGAGACATCTTTGATCTCTCCCTCGAAGATTACAGCCCTACGGGCGATCGGTTTCATGTGATCGTTAGTGACATGGCTCCCCGAACCACGGGCCATCGAGACGTAGATCAGCAACGCTCTGCCGACCTTGTGAAGCAAACACTACTCCTCTGTGACTCACTGCTCACACCGGGTGGATCTTGGGTCGCCAAAGGCTTCCAAGGTCAAGCCCTCGAAGACCTCGTGCCCCAGATTCGCTCTCGCTTCGAACGCTTTGAACGGCTGCGGCCGCCAGCAACCCGTAAAAACAGCTTTGAGATCTTCTTTATCGGCAAGGGGTTTAAAGTGCCGGCACCGAAGGTCGATCAGTTTCCGGAGGACGACGAGCCTCCGTGGATACCGAGCTTGTAGGGAGAGCCGCTCCCATCACGTGGTAAGACGTCGACATCGGTCGGATGATGACGATGCCAAAGAAGACTCAGGCCAGAACTTAGGGGGCAAAAGAACAAGCCAGCACTAACCAGCACACCCATGGCGTCGTCGAGATCAATGCTGCAATTCGATGAAGCCACGACCTCCCCGCCGTTGGGTCCATCGATGAAGTCATCGCAGGAACGACTACTCGCAAGGCCAAGAGTCCCTGCGGCGACGAGACCAAACCCACACCCGATAAGAGCCGAACGACGGGCCGCAGGATCATGCGTGACGGCCAACTCTAAGTCAGCAGACTCGTCCAGATTGACATCGAAGAAAAGGTCCTGTGCGTAGTGGGGTGAAACCGCGACTTCCCGTCCATCGTTGAGCGTTGCGTAGACCTTGGCGATACGCAATTCTTTAACGTCGCCGCTCTGATCTCGAACGTAGGTTTTCTGACTCACTCGGTAGAGTTGGTCTGGGGGAATTCTATAAAATCCCACACAGGCCGTTGAGTAAGCCAGGAGACCGCAGAAAAGAAATCGCATGGTAAGCCCCTTCATCCAGTGTCTCAAAAACCAGCATTTGAGGTAACCCTTGACCTCCTCCTCCATCGCCAGCAGATGCCCATCATGAAACCGCACGTTTTCATGATCACCGTTTTTGCGGCTTGTTCCGGTGGTATCGACCGTAGCCCACCCCTTAGAGATGTGGGCCTCCCTCCGGTTCCTGCTCCGCCAACTGAGGTCGAACCCCAGTCCTTGAAATCTGTTCTACTCCCCTCCAGCGACCCTGCATTTAGTACACCGGAAGGCTGCACTCCCGGGCAGAACATAACGGAGACAAAGGTCTCCCTTCCTTGGGTCGGTGTTTGGACTTGCTCGCAACGCCAAGGATCCACCGCATTGGGACTTTGGAGGCCGGCAAAGCAACTCCCGGAAGGGATTTACGTCCGGGCTCAATTCGAGTGGATAGACACTTGGACGAAGGAATCGACGGGTTGGCGACTGATTCGAACCGTGGCGATCAAGCACCCTGAGCCTTGAGAGTGAGGGAAAAAGATGGTTCGAGTCAGGAGTACTCTCGGTAAGAAAGGGGTCTGATGGCGATCTGGGGCATCTCTGATCTTCACCTTGGTTTCCAAGTGGATAAACCGATGACGATCTTCGGCCCTCACTGGGCCGAACACCCCGACTGCATTGCTGAAGCATGGGATCAACTTGTGACCGATGATGATCTCGTCCTCGTGCCGGGGGACAATTCGTGGGCTATGCGACTGTCGGAGGCGGACATGGACTTGACATGGATCGATGAACGACCGGGCACTAAGATCCTGCTGAAAGGAAATCATGATTACTGGTGGACCTCGATCGGTCGTGTTCGGGCAGCGCTTCCTTCGAGCCTCTATGCACTCCAGAATGATGTGATTAGCATCGGTGACTATCATTTCGCTGGCTCGAGACTTTGGGATCAACCAGGTCATCGGGGCTTCAAAGCCAGTGACAAAAAAGTCTACCTACGAGAGATTGAACGGCTCAGGTTAAGTCTTCAAATGGGGCAAAAGGCTCTCAGCACTCACGGCGGTGAACTCATTGTACTTTGCCATTACCCACCCTTCGCGGAAGATGGTGGTTCCTCGCCCTACACCGAACTGATCGAGGAGAGTGGAGCGTCTCTATGTGTCTATGGCCATCTCCATGGACGGCGAGCCCGCCATCAAGCACGAGCCCGGGAAGGTGAAATAGGAGGGGTCGAATATCGACTCTTGAGTTGCGACCTCTTGGGTTTCAAACCTGTGAAACTGCGGGCATGACATCCGCTGACTTTGTCCTTGCTGGGCTGACGTCATGGGCCCCCCTTCAGGACCGGCCATCGATCATGGGACCTCACCGCTGGTTTCTGGAGTCGTGGACGGGGTGCCTCCCAAGCAATCAGGTCTTCAGCGATGAATGGGCGATCAAAATAGAGGCGTGGCCACGGAACTTTGATCAACAAATCAACCTGGCTTTGCAGGGGTCGACCGTCGTCCTTGTGAGCGGAGATCCGCTCATTGCGACCCCCCACGAACACCTTTTAAAACACCTGCGGTCCAAAGGACTCTCCTGTCTCGTTCGACGCCGTCCGGGTGTGATCGACCTGGTGGCGACCCATTGTGGGCAACGACCGAGACTACTTCCGGCGAGCGCTCACTCACAAATCAGTGAGCACCTCGGGACGCGGACAGACCCACTCCTCGTGGTCGAGGACGATCAAGGCGAAGACCTTTGGGACTTAGGTAGAGGCTGGCAAGGGAGTGATTGGAAAGCCACCAGCTACGCCAATCTAGGCACGCCACAATCGGCCTCGGGGCCACTGCACCGTGCACCGGATGGGCAATTACGCTGTCTCGTCTTTCAGCGAGCTTTAGAGCTCTTTCCAGCGCCATAGGCGACAATCGCATCAGCGATCGCTTCAGCCAAAGCATCTTGATGCTTGGGATCGAGCAGCTGCTTCAATTCCGAGGGATTGCTCACAAATCCAAGCTCCACCAAGATGGCCGCACTGCCGGCCCTCACCAAGACTGCAAAAGGAGCCTGACGGACGCTACGATCCTCACCGCCAACTCGGTCGATCAACTGATGCTGGACCAAATGAGCTAGTCGACTGGATGCCTCAAGCATCGCTCCCTTGTCAGCGTCCGTTAAAATGGTCTGAATCACGTCGTCTGTCTGCTTCTCATCCTTCGATTCGATCAGTTCGAAATTCTCCCGAGCAGCCAAGAGGCGCGCACGACGATCCGTGGCTCGACTGGACAAGAAATAAGTCTCTACACCCCTTGCACCCACACGAGTCGACGCGTTGGCATGAATACTCACAAAGACGTCTGCTTGGAGACGGTTGGCCATCTCCGCACGCTGTTGAAGGCTCAAGGTTCGGTCGTTTCGACGAGTCAGCAACACACGAGCTTTCGTTTTCGCTTTAAGATATCTGGCGAGTCGCAACGAAACAGCTAAGGCAATTCCCTTCTCCTGCGTTCCATCCGCAGCAACAGCACCGGGTTGGCGCCCCCCGTGTCCAGGGTCGATCACCACAACATTGAGGTTAGAAAGGAGAACTATGCTTGACAGGAAAGGCAGCATCCCGCTCCTTGGGGCTCCCATGGAACCATGCATTATCTGCAGCGCCCCAGTCGAAACCCCTGGAGCCCAAATCTGTTTGACCTGTATCGATATGTATACGTCGGCTCAAGCTCCAAGCAAGCGCGTAAGACGCCAACGAAACCAGCACGGAACCCAGGTAGGAACCTCGATACGATGCACGCGCTGTGGCGCCCAAGACCAAGTCCCATGGCGCCCTCATTCTCTGGATCGTATTTTGTGTCGACGATGTGCGGCGGAAATCATTGGTGTGTATGCGCCTGGGGTGGCTCGGCCCCACGATGACGAAGCCTATTATCGTAAAGAAGGCATCAGCTTTAATACGAATCAAAGAGGCAAAGGTATTGATCTGCGCGACAAATCCGCAGGGCAGATTGTTTATCGTCGAAAAAAGCGAGAGCGGGACGACTGAGGCCCCGCTCCCGGCTAAGAAAATCAGCTCTGATTACTTGAAGCGGAAACCCAACTGGGTATCCATGCCCCATCTAAAGGTGTTCCGGTAACCCGCCTCGACCTTGTCTTTACGAACAGGGTCTACCCCATCGGTATAAGCTTCCGTCGAGAAACTCTTCTGAGCGTGAATGTTAAACCAGAGGATGGGCAGCAGCTTCCAACGGACCGCTGAGACAAGAATCTCGTTATCACCCGCCAACTTGAAGGCCTGACTCCAGTCCGAGAAGCCCCGAAGGTGATAGGTAGCGAAGACATCGAGGAAGGCCACAGGGTGCTCCATGTGGACCATCAGGTGCTGATTCCGAGATGGATCGCCCCCAAGTACGTTTTCATAGGCGACCTGAAGTGCCCAAGCCCGTGGCTTGCCCAGTTGCAGATCGACACCATATCCATTGACCGAGGAAGCAGCAGACGCTTCATCAACAGCCGCTTGAAACTTCGTTGGGTCACTGCTGGTGGCCACCTGACCAGGCGCTGCAAACTGATAGCGCTGAACGGCGTAAAGACTATCGAAGTAAGATGGTACAAATCCGGGTGCAATATTGCGAAAGTCCGTCCGAATCCGTGCTGCCCAAGTGTCGGCACCTTCTCCAAAATTCAAGCGGGCCAACAGCCCCCCCGTAATCCCGAGACCACCGGCGACCTGGCTCCCAGATGCGTCCGCAAAGGAAAGCTGACTCGCATCGAGATAGACTTTGAGATCGGTTTTAGCATCTTCGCTTTTATAAATTTTGTACTCGGCGTCGATGCCAATCCCGGTGACGGAGCCCGTTTGATTGGCCTCAACGATCGGCGTGTAGCCTGCTGTACTGTCCAAATGCAGGCATTGATTTGAGGCACCTCCTGAAGTCTCATCCCCGCTGCTGCCATCACAGGCACCACGCTTCACTGAAATCGGTGCTGACGGGTCCATCGCCCAGTGAATACCAATGGAGAGGGACCGGGGACCCGCAGGACTTTTTGTGGGGTCTGACTTCATGATGGCACCGACAGGCTTGATGAAAACCAAGCCACCCCAAACCGAGTTGGTTGCCGCCGTCGCATTGGAGAAGAAAGACTGAAATCCACCGAACTTAGTGTACGCATCGAAAGAAACACTGGTGAAGGTCGTATCCGTTGACAGGTTGGGGTTGTATCGACGCAACAAGGTTTCATGGGCCAGGCTCGCCGCTCCCACCCGACTCACATTCAGGAAGAATTTATCTTCTTTCCGACCGTACTGGGCGTACAGAAGGGCCGCTAAATAATCGTTCATCTCATCGTAGTCTTCAGCACGCAGATTGAAGGCTTGGCTCGAGAAGAGATCAGGTCGCTCATCACCCTTTGCATTGTAGGCGAGTGCTCTCAACGGCATCGATAATCCAATGCGCCATTTAGGGCGTACCAAATGCCACTCAGGAATCAACTTGAGATAAATATCCTGATCGATCGTATCGAGACCAATACGCCCCCCCCACTCGCTTGTTTTGGGAATGTAAACCGTGCTTCCCGCCTTGGTGAGTTCACCCTTAATGAATGGCAAAGGCTTGGGCTTTTCCTTTGGCTCTTCCGACTTTTTCTCAGCGTCGGTCTTGGGTTTCGCCTCGGCGGCGCTTTCTGTGGAGGCAGCCGCAGCGGGACTGTCCCCACCTTCTTCAGCGCCCGTTTTGGGGGCATCGGCCTTCTCCTGCTTTGCCGCTTTCTCGCCTGCGGTTTCCGCTTGCCCATCCGAAACCGACGTAGCGTCTGAGCTGGCCGTTTCCGAACCGGCAGACGGTGCCTCTTCATCCCCTTGAAGAAGGGCCGCTTCCTGGGTCGGTGGCGCCGACACAGCATCGTGATGAGCTTGGACGGACATCCCGATGACGAGAGCGCCTAAGCCAAGTAGATAGTTGATGTTCATAACGACTCCATTCCCGATGGTGGGGGGATCATGGAGGATGAAACGCGACCCTACAAGCCCCGTGAAGCATTGACACTTGGCCGCCTTGCCGTCAGCGTGGGAGTACCTCAGGATTTTAATGATGGCTTCGAAGAACGATCCAGCGAAAACGTTGCAGCCTGAACTCGAGTCACTACGTCGGGAATGGGATCGATTTATCCAAGGCCTCGAGAAACGGCCACCCGTTCCAAAGCAGGAAAAGTTCGACAAAAAGATCAAAGCTGCGATGGCTGCGAAGCAAATGGGACATGTCGAACGCTTTAAACTGAACCAGCTACAGCAACGATTCATGACCTTAAGAAATCGGTGGGAGCGCATCCTGCGCAAGATCGAAGATGGAACCTTTCGGCGTGAACGGACCAATCGGCCCTCTGCGGCTCCCGCTCCCATGGTGATGCCTGGGACCAATCCACCGGAGAAGTCGAACCGTGCAAGTCCCGACGAGGCTGCCTACGAGCGCTTCCAATCGATCAACGCAAAGCATGGTGGTAAAAGCCCGAGTAAAGAAGCCTTCCTCAAGTCGCTCAAAGACAAACGGGCTGCCATGAAGGAAAAGTATGGCTTCGACGTTAAGTTCGAGGTGGACAACAAGGGAGGTAAACCCTCTCTCCGGGTGGTCAAGAGCGAGGATTGATGACCATTTTGCTCTTGGCGAGTTGCGCCGCCTTTGCCGGAGCCTTTCTCTCAGCCTGCATCGGACTCGGCGGCGGGACACTCTTCATTGCCTGTCTTTACCTCGTGTTTGAACCACTCGAGGCGATTGCGCTCCACGGTCTCATACAAACAGTGAACAACGGTGCCCGATTCTTCGCGTTCCGACAGGCTGCCGTCTTCACTGTGATTCGACCTTTCATGATGGCTCTATTGCCAGCGGTTGCACTGGGTTGGGTGTTGCTGGGGATGCTCGACAACACAGTTTTGCGAGGCTTACTGGGCGGTTTCGTTCTGCTCAGTCTCACGACCTCTCTCTTTCATCGAATGATCCCGACCCCCGTGGGCTGGTTCGGCATTGGGTTCGGCGCGACCCTGAGTTCCATGCTGGTCGGCGCAGCAGATCCAGCACTTGCCCCTTTTTTTCTCGGCAAGCGCTTTGAGCGCAGACAGATCATCGCCACGAAAGCAGCCTGTCAGTTAGCAACTCATCTCCCCAAAGTGGCGCTCTTCGCATTGCTTGGCTTCGAAGGGCAGGACCCCTTCCCCTACCAAGACTATACTGGCGTTTTGGCAGCGATGCTGCTGTCGGTCCTTCTCGGCGTGATGATCGGTAAGAAGACTCAGGTTAACCCGAGTGTATTCCGCCGACTCTACCGTGGAACGCTCTTAATTCTCGGACTCAAACTACTGGTTTGGGACGCTTTACTCGCCGGTTAGATCTTAGCTTCCTGCTACCAAGCGAGACAAGGCATCAGCCCAAGCGACCTCCTCTTGCGCTTCAGTCCAACCCTCAGCGACCGGACCGGCTTGCTGAGCGAGTTGGGCTTCTGCTGCTTCCAGCGCCTCTTTCGCCGCGGCTGTGTCAAAGTCGCCGGGCAGCGCCGACTTTCCAGCCAACACACGCACTTGATCGGCTCCAACTTCACAAATGCCCCGGCCGATCACGAGTTTCTCGACCTGTCCGGAGACTTTGATTTCAACCAGACCCGGTTCCACCTGTGCCAACATGGCACCGTGGCTCGGAAGAACGGTGAACTGCCCCATCACACCAGGCAGTGTCACAGCTTCAGCCTGCCGTTCGTAGGGCATACGACCAGGGACGATAATGGATAATGCGAGGCTCATGAGGTTTCCTTAGACGAGCGTCTTGGCCTTCTCGATGGCTTCTTCAATCGTACCCACCATGTAGAATGCGTTCTCAGGAAGTTCGTCATGAACGCCCTCAATAATCTCCTGGAAGGCCTTCAGAGTATCCTCAAGCTTCACATAGACCCCAGGAGTACCCGTGAAGACCTCAGCCACATGGAAGGGCTGCGAGAGGAACTTTTGGACCTTACGAGCCCGTGCGACGACTTGCTTGTCCTCATCGCTAAGTTCATCCATGCCCAAAATGGCGATGATATCCTGCAGATCCTTGTAGCGCTGCAGAATGTTCTGCACCGCACGGGCGGTTTCGTAATGCTCCGTGCCAACCACCTGGGGATCGAGAATACGAGAGGTGGAGTCCAGCGGATCCACAGCAGGGTAGATGCCCAACTCGGAAATCGCACGGCTCAACACGGTCGTGGCATCCAAGTGAGCGAACGTCGTCGCCGGTGCCGGGTCCGTGAGGTCGTCGGCCGGGACGTAGACCGCTTGCACGGAGGTAATCGAGCCGGCTTGGGTGGTCGTAATACGCTCCTGCATCGCACCCATTTCGGTTGCGAGGGTCGGCTGATACCCCACCGCAGAGGGAATACGACCCAGAAGTGCGGACACTTCAGAGCCTGCTTGGGTAAAGCGGAAGACGTTGTCCACGAACAGGAGCACATCTTGACCCATCTGATCACGGAAATACTCCGCCGCAGTGAGTGCGGAGAGGCCCACGCGAGCCCGTGCGCCTGGAGGCTCATTCATCTGCCCGTAGATCAATGCCGCCTTCTGCAACACGGTCGAACCATCAGCCAACTCAGCTTCAGCCATTTCGTTGTAAAGGTCGCGTCCCTCTCGAGTACGCTCACCGACACCGGCGAACACGGAATAGCCACCGTGCTGTTTGGCGACATTGTTGATCAACTCCATGATCAGCACCGTCTTGCCCACACCAGCGCCGCCGAACAGGCCGACTTTACCACCACGGCTGTAAGGAGCGAGGAGATCGATCACCTTGATGCCCGTTTCGAACATCTGCGTCTCTGTGCTTTGCTCGGAGAAGGTGGGCGGGTCGCGGTGAATTGGCAGACTGTTTGCAGCTTCCACGGGACCCGCTTCATCCACGGGCTGTCCGACGACGTTCAGAATGCGCCCGAGGATTTCCTCACCCACCGGCATCGCGATGGGGGCACCTGTGTTGGTTACCTCCAGATTGCGAACCAAGCCCTCGGTGGAGTCCATGGCGATGGTACGAACGGTACGCTCGCCAAGGTGTTGGGCCACCTCGAGAACCAGGTTGCCGTCACGCACGCTGCCATCGGATTCGAGAATCCCAGGGTTCGTGCAGGTGAGCGCGGTTAGGATTTCTGGTAGCTCATCGCTGCCGAATTCTACGTCCACCACGGGACCAATAACTTGTAGGACCTTACCGGATTGGGTTTCCATCTCTTCTTTCCCCTCTGGGACTACAGCGCTTCTGCGCCGCTGATAATTTCAACGAGTTCACTGGTAATCGCCGCCTGACGAGCCCTGTTGTATTGGAGCGTCAAGCGGTCAATCATTTCATTTGCATTCTTTGTCGCCGAATCCATGGCGGTCATACGAGCCGCATGCTCTCCCGCCGCAGATTCTAAGATCGCCTGTCGGGTTTGGACAACGAGCCGTTGACCCAACACGAAATCGAGTAAGTCCTCAGGACTCGGCTCGAAGATCATATCACCGATGTCTTGCCCCGCTCCGTCTTCCGTCGGCATCACTGGCAGCAGTTGCTGCAGAGTGGGTACCTGCGACAAGGTCGAGACGAATCGGTTGAACAAAAGGAAGACGCGATCGGTCTCTCCGGACTCAAACCGTTTCCGTAAGCCTCGAACCAAGGTCTCAATCTCAGTGAAGTCGGGAGCGTCGATCAAGTGGTTAAGGCTTTCAACCAAAACCTCAGCCTTACGAGCCGCCCCGCTGGCTTTGGTGCCGATCGCCGTCACCTTCACCTCTTCGTACCCGTCCTCTGCGAGAAGCCGACGCATTTCTTTGATCACGTTCGTATTGAAGCCGCCGCAAAGGCCTCGATTAGAGGTGACCATGACGACTTCAGCCACTCGCCGCTCCTCTCTTCCCGCGAGAAGGGGGTGCGCCTCCGAGTCGATTCGCGCCATTAGATTGGCCACGAGTCGGTCATAGCCCTCGGCGAAAGGCCGAGCATCGGTACAGGCTTCCGTTGCGCGCCGCATCTTCGCCGCCGCGACCATTTTCATCGCCTTCGTGATCTTGCCGGTGTTTTTGACCGACCGAATCCGCTTCTTGATGTCCTGTAGAGTTGCCATTGAGGTCGTTCCAGAAGCTCGGGTTAGTCGCGTTGGGCTCGGAAGGCTGCGAGGGCATCGACGATCGCTGCACGAACCTCATCATTGAGTTCGCCAACCTCTTCGATTTGGTCGACCAGGCTCACCCGATTTTCAAGCAACCAAGTCTCGATATCCTGCATGAAGCCAACGATTTCATCGACGGGGATGTCACGAACCCAGGTGTCCGGGCTGTCCTCACTACGGCGCTCCGTGGCGGCGTAGATCGAAACCACCTGTACACCCAAACGTTGTGGCATGTACTGACGCTGCTTAATCGTTTCCACGAGACGAGCCCCACGCTCTAACTGCTCCTGAGTCGCTTTGTCCAAATCGCTGCCGAACTGTGCAAATGCTTCCAACTCGCGATACTGCGCCAGTTCCAAGCGCAAGGTACCGGCGATCTTCTTCATAATCTTTTTCTGTGCACTACCCCCGACTCGACTCACGGAAATTCCGGCATTCACAGCCGGGCGCACGCCCGCATTGAACAAGTCCGACTCGAGAAAGATCTGTCCATCGGTAATAGAAATCACATTGGTTGGGATGTAGGCAGAAACATCCCCCGCTTGAGTTTCGATAATGGGCAGCGCCGTCAACGAACCTGCCCCCAGGCTGTCATCCAACTTGCACGCACGCTCCAACAGGCGAGAGTGCACGTAAAACACATCACCTGGAAAGGCTTCACGACCTGGAGGGCGCCGCAGAAGGAGTGAAAGCTGACGGTAAGCGACCGCCTGCTTCGAGAGATCATCATAAATAATCAGTGCATGCTGAGCAGGGTTGTCAGCGCTACCCGGCTCGCCATTTTCACCGTTATCTCGAAAGTACTCACCCATTGTCGCACCCGCATAGGGCGCCAGGTACTGCATGGGCGCAGGATCAGAAGCCGCTGCCGCAACAACGATCGTATAATCCAGCGCACCATGGACGCGCAGCTTCTCAACCACCTGGGCGATCGTCGACTGCTTTTGACCCACGGCTACGTAAACGCATTTCACGCCCGTGCCCTTTTGGTTGATAATCGTATCGATAGCCACGGCCGTCTTACCCGTCTGGCGATCACCAATAATCAGTTCCCGCTGTCCACGCCCGATTGGAATCAAGGCATCGATAACCTTCAAACCGGTCTGCATGGGCTCATGAACAGGCTTACGAGCAATGATGCCAGGCGCTTTGACTTCGATCTGCCCTCGAGATGAAGCGTTCAGCGGACCCTTGCCATCAATCGGATTGCCCAAGCCATCCACGACACGTCCAAGGAGTTCAGGTCCCACGGGGACATCAGCAATGCGCCCGGTCCGTCGAACCGTGTCACCTTCCTTAATCTCCCGGTCTGGTCCCATGATGACAACACCCACGTTGTCTTCTTCCAAGTTCAAGGTCATGCCTTGAATCGTGTTGCCCTGAGCATCCTTCGCTTCAAACTCCACCAGTTCACCGACCATGACCTCATCGAGACCATAAATGCGAGCGACACCGTCACCAACACTGAGGACGGTACCTGTCTCTGCGACGGAAAGTTGGCCGTCGAAGTTCGAGATCTGCTCCCGAAGGATCTTTGAGATTTCTTCTGCTCGAAGCTCCATTGAATCGTTCTCCGTACCCCCTTTGGGGCCCTATCCTGGGTTATCGAACGCCCAGGTCTCTTTGCAGTTGTGCGAAATGGCCTGCGACGCTGCTTTCCAAGCGCTGCGAACCGAGTTGAACTCGAAGCCCTGCAACCAGGTCCTCGTTCACTTCTTCTTCCATAACAATTTCAGCCCCAGTGCGCTGCCCAAGGCTTGCTTTCAACTGAGTGCGCTGTTCTTCGGTTAAAGGTCGAGCGCTTGTCACCAATGCTCTTCGACGACCGAGCGCCCGATCCGTCAAATCCTGAGCAGCTTTGGCGATTCCACCAAGAGCAGCGAGACGATCCTTCTCAATCAACACACTCACGAACCGCTTCAGAAGATCATCTGCACCCATCTTCTGCAGAATCTCAGCAAAGACCGCTTTCTGAGACGCCGTTGAAAACGCTGGGTTACGAATCAACTGCTGTATTTCCCCATGGGACTGGGAAAGTTGCGCCAGTTGTTGAAGCTGTTCGGCCACAGCTTCCAAGCGGTTTTCTTCTTGGGCGAGTTCGACAAGCGCACGAGCCCAACGACGGGAGATCGATGCAGGAATCATGGGCTCGCCTCCAGATCGCTCACGAAGCCAGCCGTTAGGCGATCGTGATCTTCGGCGTTTGCCGACTCACGAACTTTAGCCGCCGCTAATTGGAGAGCGAGGGCTGCGGTTTCATGCCGCAGTTGAGCTGCAGCGCTGGCGGCCTCTTGCTCAACCTGAGCGCTGGCGCTCTGAGTGAGTCGTTCAATTTCTTTCGCTGTACGACGCCGTACAGCGTCTTCTTCCGACTGCAGTTGAGCTGCAAAACGATCTCGAACGTCCTGCAATTCCCCCTCAAGCCCGGCGAGACGAGACTCGAGTTCGGCTTGACGTTCCTTGGCTTTCGCCTCGGCAATCTTTGCTGCATCGATGAGCGCTTGGAAGCGATCTGCCCGGTCCGCCAACAAGCGTGCAATTCGCTTACGAACGAGGAAGAAGATAATGCCCACGAACAGAGTAAAGTTAACCAGTAGCGTCCCGACCGGGAGAACGTAGCCTTCACCGGACCACAGGCTGAGCGGCGGCAGTTCGTCCCCACTCGTTCCACTTGCGGCAAAAGCAGTGAAACTGAAGATCATGGAACTACTGAGAAGAAGCAGTCGAATCATGACAAGGTCCTTCCCAAGACCCGATCCCCGATCTCTGCAGCCATCGCATTGGCTTCCTCATGTAACGATTGCCGAGCGGTCTCGGTTTGCAGGCGCAACTGTTCCCGATGCGTTTCCGCTTCAGAAGCTAACCTCTCCCTCAGTGCATCCACTTCGCTGTTTGCGCTCGCGACCGTCTTCGCTCTTGCTTCGGCCGTGGCGCTCCGAGCGGCATCTCGAGCCTCATTCAGTGCCTGCTGAATCTTTTGCTCCATCGCCTCGAGTTCCGGACTTTCGTTCCCATCTCGAGCGATACCAGCTTCGAGGGCTTCACGATCATCAAGGACCCGCAGATAGGGACCATAGAGCAAAGGTGTGAAGACAAACAACAATCCCAAAAACAGGACGGAGATGATGATTAGACCAGGTAGTGTTAGTGCCATCTTGACGACACCTCCAGTTTCGACGGGCGCCCCTTGCGGAGCATTTCCCTCCGGTGAGAGGGCTCTTCCCGTATTCGAACGACTTACTCAACCACCGTATCTGACACGTCAGAAGCATTCTCCGCCTCGGCGGCTTCATCGCCACTCGCTTCGGTAAATGCTCCCGCATCGCCGCTTTCAGAATCCGCTTCGGCAGTCGCAGCAACTGTTGCGTCAGTCGCACCAGATTCCGACCCCTCCTCGTCACTGCCTTCGTTCTCTGAAGGCTCGGGAGCGCTGCGATCTTGAACAACCCAGACTTTGATCTCGGCGACAACGCCCACACTTAAGGTAACCGGAACCTGAAAGACGCCAAGGGTCTTAATCGGACTCTCGAGAACGATTCGTTTGGCCTCAACTGGCCAGCCCTGAAGCGCCAAATCCTTAGCGATATCTCGAGCGGTTACCGAACCGTAGAGACGATCATTTTCACCCACTCGAACCGGAAGGGTGACGTTCACGTCCTTCATCCGCTCAGCTAACGCTTCCGCTTCGGCTCTAGCCTTCCGCTTGGCGTGCTCGGTGAGCCGTTTCGCATGTTCAATGGAGCGAACAGAGCCGGCGTCGGCCATCAAGGCCATGCCCCGAGGAATTAGGTAGTTACGTGCGTAACCAGGCTTCACGTTGACAACCTCACCAACCGTTCCCAGCTTTGGCACATCTTTTTGAAGAATGACTTGCATAGCGAGCCTCCTTTAATGCTGCTGGCCAGAGTAAGGCAGCAGAGCCAACTGACGAGCACGCTTGATTTCACGGCAAAGCACTCGCTGATACTTAGCACTAACGCCACTTACACGTGCAGGCATGATCTTGCCCCGCTCCGTAATAAAGCGCCGCAGCATGTTTGGATCTTTGTAGGTAATCTTCAAGTTGGGATCAGCCTGAAAGGGGCACATCTTACGACGCCCACGGGCTAAACCACGACCGGAAACGCGACCTTGACCTTCTTCTTCACGAGCCATGATCTAGTCCTCCTTCGTCTCGGAGGCATCTTCGGCCTCCTCTGATGTCTCTGCTTCAGACGTTTCTTCAACCGCAGCGGAAGCTTCGACAGCTGCCTCCTCGACCGGGGTTTCTTCATTGGAATCGGAGGCTTCAGCCGCAGCCTCCACCGCTGGGGCGTCTGTCGCCTCGACAGCGTCGGCTTCTTCGCCTTCCCCATCAACCTCTTCCGCTGAAGCGCTTTGCTCAGGCTCGGCTTGAGCTGCTACCTCGGCAACCTCGTTGGCACCGTGTGTCCACTCTTTGGCCTTGGCTTTCTCGGCGGCTGCCGCTTCCGCTGCAGCGATGCGCTCCTGATCGAGTTTCTCCTGCTCGACCTTTGCGCTCGCCAACCGAACTTCAGGGTCAACGTCTTGATCCACCTGAATCGTCAGGAAGCGCCACACACCGTCCATAATCCGAAGGTTCCGCTCCACCTCCCGAATTAATGCTGGCTTGTGACCGAGAAAGCGATTGATCACGTAATAGCCGCGACTGGACTTGTTGATCTCGTAAGCCAGCTTGCGCTTGCCCCAGTGTTCAACACCCAAATAGCTGCCCCCACTCTTATCAATCACGCCTTGAATCCGCTCGAGGAGCGCATCAAGCTTCCCCTCTTCTTCAAGGTCTGGATCGAGAATGCAGACGGTTTCGTATTCTCTCTGTAACTCCACAATTACCTCCTGGTCTTTCGTGGCGGCGCCCTCAAGGAACGCCGCAAGGAGTGGATCTTTCGCCTAAAAGGCGGTGCCAACTACACTAGGAAGCGGCAGCAAGCAACGGCGCGATCACCAAGGCGACCACCGTCATCAGTTTCACAAGAATGTTGAGTGCAGGACCGGCGGTATCCTTAAAGGGGTCACCCACCGTATCACCAATAACCGCGGCGTGGTGGGATTCGCTCCCCTTGCCTTCGTCGGCTTCGAGGTTCTGTTCCTCACCTTCAATCTGCTTCTTGGCGTTGTCCCATGCACCACCAGCATTGGACATGAAGATCGCCAGCAACACGC
Organism: Myxococcales bacterium; assembly: GCA_002696345.1. Lineage (GTDB taxonomy): Bacteria > Myxococcota > UBA4151 > UBA4151 > UBA4151 > UBA4151. Next base: position 76,345 of record NZRT01000065.1, on the reverse strand, counting down.
CAGAAACCAACGCACCGGCGAGCAAGCCGCCCAGCATGATCTTAGCCTCTTCAGCACTCCACAAACCAAACTTATGGGAGAAGCCCACAACAACAGGCGCCAGAATGGCGAGGAGGCCGGGCTTGATCATCTGTCGAATGGCTGCCTTGGTGGAGATATCCACGCACTTCGCATATTCGGCTTTGACCCCTTCTTTACCTTCCTTGAGTCCTTCGATCTCCCGGAACTGGCGACGGACCTCAACGATCATGTCGTTGGCCGCTTCACCCACGGCCTTCATGGCCATGGAACTGAAGAGGTAGGGAAGCATGCCGCCCAAAAGAAGGCCTGCCACGACCATTGGTCGGGTCAAGTCGATGGCACCGACCCCAGCGACGCTCTGGAAGGCAGCGAACAGAGCCAAAGCCGTCAGAGCTGCTGAGCCGATGGCGAAGCCCTTTCCGATCGCTGCCGTGGTGTTGCCCACTGCGTCCAACTTATCGGTCCGCTCACGCACCTCTGGGGGAAGATGACTCATCTCGGCAATACCACCGGCATTGTCCGCCACCGGACCATAAGCATCCACAGCCAGCTGAATTCCCGTGGTGGACAGCATGCCCAGAGCAGCCAGGGCAACACCGTAAAGACCGGCCACATTGTAGGAAATCAGAATCGCAATGATGATGTAAACAATCGGCAGAGCCGTGGACACCATGCCCACACCGACACCGGCGATGATGTTGGTCGCCGGCCCCGTCTTCGATGCCGCCCGAATGCTCAGCACGGGCCCCTTATCGGTGGCGCAGTAATGCTCGGTGGTGAAGCCCACGGCGATACCGGCGATCAAACCACCGATGGTCGCATAGAGAATTTCCATGGGGCCTACTGCCGCTGCTGTCTTCACACCATCGACAATGGACTCAGGCCCGACAGCCAGCGTCTCTCCACCCAGGATGGCTTTGGCGATGAAGTACGTGGCCGGGACCATCACGGCGGCAGCGCCGAGGGTACCACCATCGAGCGCACGCTGTGGGTTGCCACCCTCTTTCACATTCACGAAGAAGGTGAAGATGATGGAGCAAACAACGCCGACTGCAGCCACAGCGAGAGGAATCAGGGCGGCCTTGTAACCAGCCAAGCCACCGGCAACGGCGCCCAGCACCATGGCACCGATGATCGAGCCCACATAGGATTCGAAGAGATCGGCACCCATGCCAGCCACGTCACCCACGTTATCGCCCACATTGTCGGCGATCGTCGCGGGGTTGCGGGGGTCGTCCTCAGGAATTCCGGCTTCCACCTTACCCACGAGATCAGCGCCAACATCCGCCGCTTTGGTGAAGATCCCCCCACCCACACGGGCGAAGAGGGCGATCGAACTGGCGCCCAAACTAAAGCCAGAAAGGACCTGAATGACTCGGCTGAGTCCCTTGTAATCGTCAGCCGACTGAGCGCCCGGAAGTCCTGCGACGCCATTGAAGTAGAGAATGAACAGGCCACCCAAACCGAGGAGCGCCAAACCGACAACGCTCATGCCCATCACGGCGCCACCTCGGAAGGCCACCTTGAGTGCTGGAGGCAAACCGTCTCGCGCCGCATTCGCCGTACGAACGTTGGCTGAGGTCGCCACCATCATCCCAGCATAACCTGCTGTTGCCGAGCAAAGTGCGCCCACAACGAAACTCAAGCCCACCATCCAGTGAGACTGCTCGAGTCCATTGTTGCCGATGGCAAGCAGCACACCGACAATCACGACGAAGATGGCGAGCACCTTGTACTCAGCGGCGAGGAAGGCACGAGCGCCATCCTTAATGTTAGCGCCGATCTCTCGCATTCGGTCGGTGCCGACGTCCTGCTTGTTGATCCAACCCGTGGTCAGGAAGGCATAAATTAAGCCGAGAATACCGGCGGCTGGAACGAGGTAAAGCCAGGTGTCGAGGTTCATTTCTCTCCTACTCGCGTACGCTATGCATGTTGAAGCGGGCGCCGTATATGGGGCGCCAAAGGGGGGGTCAAGAGCGGTTTCTTACGGATTTTGTCGGTCGCGCCCTGTCGGACTTCATCGATCCACACAAGATCGCCGTCGGTAGCATCCCTTACGGAGGACTTTCACCACGCGCCGGCCGCCTGCAACGAGGGGTAATCGAACCAAAATGTTGAGAAGGCCATCCGGACTCAGGCCTCTTCAAGTTCAACCTGTCGGGCATAGTAGCCGCCTTTAGCCATCAGATCCTGATGACTTCCTTGCTCCACGACTTGCCCCCTCGAGAGCACCAAAATCTGGTGTGCACGCCGAACGGTGCCCAAGCGGTGCGCCACCACCAGCACGGTGCGTCCTACCATGAGTTGCTCTAAGGCGGACTGCACGGCTCGCTCGGACTCAGAATCGAGAGCGCTCGTTGCTTCGTCGAGCAACAGAATCGGTGCATCTTTGAGCAGTGCCCTGGCGATGGCGATCCGTTGCCTTTGACCACCGCTCAGACGCACTCCACGATCCCCAACCTGGGTGTCCAACCCCTTGGGTAACTCCTGGATAAAATTCCAGGCTTGAGCCGCCTTGGCCGCTTCGATGATGGCGGCTTCCGAACTCCCAGGGGCTGCGTATGCAATGTTGGCCCGCACCGTATCGTGAAAAAGAATAACGTCCTGGCTCACCACCGCCACCTGACGTCGTAAACTTTGTTGGCTGAGTTGACGCAGATCGGTTCCATCCACTCGAATGGCTCCCTCGGTGACGTCATAAAATCGCGGCACAAGTTGGAGTAGCGTTGACTTGCCACAACCACTGGGTCCCACCAAAGCGTATGTCTCCCCCTTTGGGACGGTAAAGCTAAGCCCTTTAAGAACGGTCGGTAGACGTTCGCCATCCGCCTCTGAGTAGGCGAATTCGACCGCTTCGAAACTTAAGCTTTGGTCGACCCCAGCAAGCGCTTGGGCATCTGCAGCATCCACGATCTCTGCCTGACGATCGATCACTTCGAAGATACGCTCCGAGGCGGCCATACCCGTCGCTATGAAGGTGGAGATCCGACCGATCTCCTTAATCGGAGCATAGATCAGGACCAGCGTGGCAAAGAAACTAACGAAAAACTCGGGCGCTAAGTAATCGGCATGGGATTCCGGCAATTCCATCCGGCCCTGAGCGTACCAAAGCACCGCAGCCAGGCCAGTCACCCCCAGTAATTCGATCACTGGCGAATAGGCCCCTCGAGCCAAAATAGAACGCCACATGACACCGAGGAACTGCTGATGGGCTTCACTCACCCGAGTTCGCTCACGATCTTCTGACGCGCTGGCTTTGATAAGCTCGATCCCACCCAAGGCCTGAGCGATGCGGTCCGTCACCGCGCCCAAAGCGTCGAGATACTGCCGAGCAATTCGGCGAATCGTTTTCAAAAATACACTGATTGGAATCACGGCCAGAGGCACCGCTGCAAAGGCGACCACAGCCAGCCAGAAATCCAAGAGGAAGCACTGCAGCACCAACGCCAGGATCACTAGACCACTGCGCAGCCCACTGGCCATGGCGTCCACGACCGCATACTCCACTTGAACCACATCAGTGGTGAAGCGACTGAGTAAATCGCCCCCACGGCGACGATCAAAGAAAGCTTTCTCCTGTCCGAGCGTGGAGTCGAACAGTTTGTCCCGGAGATCCACGACCACGTTGGAGCCGATCCAGCGCATCGAGATGAACTGAACCGAATAGGCGATGCCTTTCACGACCACGATGCTCACCAGCAGCCAGGCGATGCCCTTCATTCCATGCTCTGCAAGGAAGCGGTTAAAGGGTTCAAACTCCGCTGCAAGCACGTGAAAGCCTCGGTCGCCGCCCGTGATCAAGTGGGACAGCCCTGGCCCCAACAAAAAGGCATAGGCGGCGGTGGTCATGGCGAGAACCATCATGGCGATGATCGTCACCGGAAAAAGTCGCCGATAGGGCATGATCAGACGCAACAAGCGCCGATAACTGCTCATGAGCGGACTTTGCTCCTCAGCCCCCAGACGCTCAACATGGCTTCCACCACAATCCCAGAACTCATCTTGGACTCGCCGGCGACACGGTCAGGAAAAACGATCGGAAACTCTTGAACTCGGTAGCCCCCACGGAGTGCACGATATTTCATTTCGATCTGAAAGACATAGCCCTTCGCCGCAACGGAACTTAAATCCAACTGCCGCAAAACATCGGCGCGCCACCCCACGAAACCAGCCGTGAGGTCTCGCACCTTCACCCCAAGAAGCGTCCGGGCATACAGAGACCCCCCCCGACTGATCAAGCGGCGAGAGAGCCCCCAATTTTCAACGCCACCACCGGGCACCCAGCGGGATCCGACGGCCACGTCGGCGTCTTCAAGGGTGGCAAGCATGTCTGGTAAATAACGGGGCCGGTGAGAAAAATCCGCGTCCATCTCGATCAATGCATCGTAGTCGCGCTCAAGTCCCCATTGAAACCCAGCGAGATAAGCGGGACCGAGCCCCCCCTTGCCCTCCCGGGCCAACAGATGGAGCCGCGGCTCCGACTCCGCCATTTGAGCCACCCGTTCGCCGGTTCCATCCGGGCTGTTGTCATCGATGATCAAGATATCCACGGGCGCTGCAGCCAGCACTGCAGGGATGATCGACTCGATATTCTCCATCTCGTTGTAGGTCGGCATGCAGACCAGCGGACGACTTGTCATTCACTCATTCCCGTCGATTCGGTAGGACTCGATGCCCGACCGAGGGTCATCATGGCGAGCACAAAACCGATGAGAAGACCAAAGAAGACATCGCTTGGCCAGTGGGCAGCGATGGCGATTCGACTCCAGCCGATCGTCACGGGCAGACCGATTCCCAGAGCAACCGCAAGAAATGAGCGCCTTTGACGCCAAAGCAAGCCGCCTAAAATTGCGAAAATAAACGCACCGGTCGCACTGTGGCCTGAAGGCATCGCTCTCGCCTTCAAGTCGCCACCAGGCAGCATGGCAACCTCTTCCAGAACAGCGCCTGGCCGTGGCCGGTCGATACCGAATTTCAGCCCCTGAACGACCACCAGCAAAACCAACGCAAAGATGCCGATACGGAGCCACGAGAGTCCGGCCTCAAGTTTCAACAGACGTCGGCCCAGAAACAAAAGAGGTAAACACAGCCATGGCTCGCCCAAATGGGTCAGCCAATAGGCAAACTGATCCCCCTTACCGGCGAGAAGATGAAGCCCCGTCAGATCCACAGGAAACACTGCCGCTGAAGAGGGGCTCGAAGAAAGCATCAAAGCAATCAAGGCTGGCTCAATACGCTTTGGACGACAGCGTCCAGACCCACACCGCCGGCCATCGCCTGTCGAAGGCGTTGAGAAGCCTCCAACTGCACCTGTCGCTCTGGATGTTCGTGGGTGGCCAAACGTAAAGCCGCATCAACGATTGCTTCGGGTTGGGCAGCCGACTGAAACATCTCAGGCCATGGCCCCGGGGCGAGAACGAGGTTTGGGGGTGCTGTTTGTCTCAAACGAACCAAAGACCGACCAATCATCCAGGTGAGTGGTGGCGCTCGGAACACAACAACCTGGGGTGTGCCAATCAAAGCGGTCTCAAGCGTCGCCGTCCCGTTGCAAACCAACGCCACTCGGGCTCCCGCAACGGCGGTTTGCACTCGATCGACCCATTCGATGGGCAGGTCATCAAAACAGGCTTCCACTTGGTGGCGATCCAAAGTGGGAGCCACNGGTACTCTAAAGGTCACCTCGGGATGGCGCTCGATCATTCGCTGGGCACAGGACCGTAACAACGGCCCGACATATCCCAGTTCGGCAGGGCGACTCCCCGGCAATAATGCGACGGGGCCATCNACCTCCGATTCAACGGGCTGGCAATCCTGTGCGATGGGGTTACCGACATAGTNACAGTTGAGCCCCCGCTGCAGCCACCAATCCGCCTCAAAGGGTAAGATCACGAACAACTCATCATAAGCTTTGCGTGCACTTGCCAAACGCCAGCCCCCCCACGCCCACAATTTGGGTGGAATAAAGCCGATGACCCGGATTCCGTGACNACGGAGCGCTTTTCCAAGAGGAAGGTGAAAACCAGAATAGTCGACCAGAATCGCCGTCCGTACACCACGCTGGAGCGCCCGTTCGACCAGGAGATCTCTCTGCTTCCGCAGAGTGCGGTAGGTACCGATTAAATTGGAGAATCCAAACGCNCCCTCGGCTCGACACACCACTTCGACGCCCGCAGCCTCAAGGCANGGACCCACTTTCCCGAGACACGGCTGATTCGGTCCCAGNGCCTGGATCAGTGCCACCGCCTGGCGGTCCCCGCTGGCCTCGCCCACGCTGATTAAAATGGGAGCGGTCATGGATGACCGCTACGGTGACANGGTCAAAGACACGACGCTGAGGCCCCCGAGGGCGAGCCCTGTTCCCCAAAGAAGTCGAGCGCGCGCCTCCGCTGCAGCNAAGGTATCGACAGAGTCACGGGTGATCGGCCGCGCGTCAAAGGATTGCTGGGCACTGTTTAATGTTGCGTAGCTCGAACCGATCAAGCCGACCCCCCCNAGCCCGATCCCAAAACCCACTGATTTCAACCAACGGCTTTGCTTTGGNCCCTCTACTGCCTTNGTGACGGCGGTGACAGNCTCGGTCGGAGGAACCTCAGGCTTCGATGCNGCTGGCGTCGTTGGTTTCCAACGTTCGACCACTGAAACCACACGATTCGCTAACACAACCGCCGTGTCAGGCTTCAGTTGACCCCCGGGTAGCGCCTGCCGGTGGACGAATCGTTCACTGCCGTCGGGAGCGAGGGCACGAACAATGGCGAGCGGCGCACGGGCAACATTACGAATACTGACCACCAGCACGAGTTGAACCCGAACCAGTTGACTCAGGGTTTGGACACACTCTTTGCTGGCGCAGGCCAAAAGTCGTGCTTGGTCCTCGAGGGACAGGGCGGAACGCAGGTGAGTTGGCTGCAAAGCCGGCGCCAGGCGCTTCGTGCTGTCCATGGCCTTTGCCAATCGTTTCAGAAATCGACGACCGACCTTNCCTTTGATGCCTGGTCCCAGTTGAGGCTCCATGATTGCAACTTGCGGNAGCTTATTCGGTTGCTTTCCCCCCACCACGAGCTCTTTATTTTTCGGNGCACCATCCAATCCAACAAGGGGGGGTAAGCCGCCATTATCAGCAACAGCAATCTGGGGTGCCAACATGAGCACCCCCACGAAAATAAGGGCGTGGTGGTTCTGCAGCATGACAGGTGCTTACCGCGTTGTGCGTCACCGTCCAACCGGCTGTTTACGTGGAGGATGAGCGAGCGCTTTGGCGATGGCTTCCAAAACATCCGACCGTATCTCTTCTCCCTCATTAACGAGGTGGTGATCAGCCCCATCGAGGCGCATCACTTTCANGTTGGGAAACCTTCGCTTTAACACCCGTAAATTATGTTTCCAATGGACCGTTCCGTCAGCGGTTCCCTGGATCACCANGAAGNCATTTTCGAGGGGTCTACCAGAGGCGAATTGAGACTGCCAAGTCGCCAATGCTCGCAGCCATCCAAAGGGGATTCGCCGTTGCTGCAAAGGATCTTTGTGCCGCAAGAAATTCATAAATTCAGCATCGCTAGAACAACGCCGAAAGCGTCGTGGCACCGAATCCATGAACCAAGATACTGCGAATTTGGCGATGGCCGATTTACGATAGTGAGCCCAACGGACAAGCGGNGCGAGGAGGACAGTGTTGCCCCTCAATGATTGCCCTTGATCCAGTTCGTTCAACAAAATNGCAGCGCCCGTACTGTGCCCCACGTAGTGGGTGGCGCCAGGCACAAATGGCAAGCCTTTGAGGGCCCTTTGAACCGCTTGNAAGACCCTTGAGTAGTCCACCATACTTTCGATGTCTGCACGGGGACCTGAACTCAATCCATGGCCGGGCAAATCATAGAGAACAACGCGGTACCCCTCCCGTAAAAGCCGCTTCGCCAAGGGGCTGTAACTCCCCATATGATCCAAGTAACCATGGACGATGACGACGGTTCCCGAGGGTGCGGCTTGTGGGGTGAGGACTTGAACGGCGATCTGCTGCCCGTCCACGGGAACCACCCCNAGTCGCCAATGAGAACGGATGGAATCCAAGCCGTAGAACCGGCGGTAAGCTTGACCTCGAGCGCGGCTGATTCCCTGGCGCAGGGGTGGCAAGGCTTGGGCGAGNGCNGCGAATCGNCCCGCCCACTGNTGNCGTTCCAGCGCCGAGCCGAACAGCACCAATGAAAACCCGACAGCGCTGATCATGGCACCAACTGACGCTTCATTTCCCGATGAGGAATACCCAACTCAAGATATTCCTCCGAACTAAACTGGTAACCNAGACGACGATAGAAATTGGTCGCTGTTGATCTGGCATGCAGCACGACTTCTTCAACACCCTCTGCGACCAAATGCCTTTCNAGTCCGAGTACTAGGTCTCGACCAAGTCCTTGTCCTTGGTGTGAAGGTGCAACCGCCATTTGGTAGAGCCGGCCCGATCGGCCTCGACGATGNAACAACACGCATCCCACCATGCGGTCACCNTCCAAGGCGACGAAGTGCANACTCTCGCTTTCAAAAACAAACTCATTCGGATCGAAAATGCGNCCAATAGGACGTCGCAAGACATCCTCTCTCAATTGCTTTTCGGCTTCATACCAGGCGCCCTCGGGTTCGATGAACCTCATTTCAATGNTCATGACACCAAGCCCCGCCGNCACAATAGTCGCCCCGCTCCAGACTCGCCAGCCCCTTTGCTTTCGGGCATGAGGAGGATGACATGAAGATTATTCGCTCATTTTTCGACGGCTTTGTTCACGTTCTGCAGCCTNAGNCNTTTGCAGACNAACGAGGCTATTTCATGGAATCCTGGCGAGATGAGACCTTGTCAAAGGCACTCGGTATGGATCTTCATTTTGTCCAAGATAACGAGAGTTGTTCCGCCAATGGCGTCCTGCGCGGNTTNCATTACCAATGGGATCCGCCCCAAGGTAAACTAGTTCGTTGCACCCGCGGGAAAATCCTCGATGTGGTCGTGGACTTGAGACCGAGTGCGGTCACATTCGGGCAGTCAGAGACCGTCATTCTCAGTGCCGAAAACAAACACCANCTATGGGTTCCGCCAGGATTTGGTCACGGCTTTTTAAGNCTGATGGACGACAGCATGGTCCTCTATAAATGCACCGCTCATTGGTCCCCNGANGGGGAAAGCGGCATTCACCCGCTCGACCCAACCCTTAANGTCGATTGGCCCTATCCGTTAANCCAGATCATCCTGTCTCCTAAGGATGCCCATGCCCAAACATTAGCGGACTATCAGGNCNATCCAGCCTTCGANTAATCGGCCCTGGGTCGGCAGCAAAAGACAGCCATTCGAGAGTTGGTAAAGTCACGCCGGCGACCGAAGTTATCCTGACTTCCTTCGGCGTAAAATCCGTTGTCCCAACCACACCAATTCTGATCACCGATCATGAGTGTTTGGCGGTTGTTGTTGTACAGGAACTTGCCGGCGGTTGAGGTCGGGTCTCCGTTGGCGTGACTCATGGGAAAACAAGGATTGCCACAGAAGTTCTGGTTGTTGGCACCTCGCTGATTGTCAGGCCAGGCGTAGAGCCAGCGCCCTGAACAACGCTGATCAACCGCTTCTCCCCAAGTGGCCTGCGTCCCNCCAGGGTTTTGCCCTCGAGGATATCGGGCCTCCCATTCGGCGAGGGTGCAAACGCTCCATCCTTCGGCGCAGGCTTGATCAACGNTCTCGCGTCGGTATTCACCGCCGCAAAGCGCAGCATCCCGACTGGCGGGCGTAAACGCCGGATGCTCAGCCTCCCGCTCGCGACAGCCGTTCGGCGCAGGTTCACTCAGGCAATCGGCAGCGCAGAGATCGCCATCTTCCTCGTTTCCATCATCGCAAACTTCGTACCCATCCTCCCCCATCAGGAGTTCTTGCTGTTCCCCGTCGACGGTTCGAAACCGCCTCACGATCTCGTCGCCACAGCGAGCAATCGTGCAATCATTGGTACATTGATCGGCGTCTTCGTCGTTGCCATCATCGCAACCCTCATAAGCCTCATCACCGAGCTCAACATCTCCGTTGCGAACAAATCCATCACCGCAGACTGCTCTCTGACACGCTTCTGTACAACGATCATCCGAGAGGCGGTCGCCATCATCGCAGGCTTCGTAACCAGCCTCTCCTGGCGCCAACTCAACCCGTTCGTCTTGAAGCCAGGCATAGCGTCGAACGACGTCATCGCCGCACACCGCCGTTTGACAATCATTGGTGCACGCATCGGCATCTTCCTCATTGCCATCATCACAGGTTTCAACGCCCACAGCGATCACTCCATCACCGCAGACCGCTTCCTCGCAATTGTCGAGACAAGCATCGTCCGGACGATCGTTACCGTCGTCACAGGCTTCATTACCGAACCATTCGAACCCGTCGCCGCAGCGAGCGGCGCGGCAGCCAGCAACACAAGCGTCTACATTGCTTTCATTGGCATCGTCACACTCTTCATATCCCGGCTCACCGATGGGAATATTTGTCCGCAGAATACCGTCACCACATTCGGCTTCAGTACACTCGTTGGTACAATCATTGCCGCCGTCCCGGTCGCCATCATCACAGGTCTCTTCCCCAAGCCAGATATGACCGTCGCCGCAACGAGCGACCAGGCAGTCGACAGTGCAGCCATCCTCGTTGGATTCATTGCCGTCATCGCATCCTTCGTGGGCCGGATCCTCCACGGCAACATCCGTACGGCGAACGCCATCGCCGCAACGTGCGGGGCGACACACGTTGGTGCAGGCATCTCCCTCATTGAGATTACCATCGTCGCAACTCTCCACCCCTTCTCGAAGATATCCGTCGCCACAAGAGGCTGCGACACAGGTGCTTAGACAACCATCGGTGTCTGAATCGTTACCGTCATCGCAAACCTCTCCCTCCTGAACCGTACCGTCACCACACCGGGCGTTCACGCAGTCGACACAGGCATCTGTTGGATCGTCATTACCGTCGTCACAATCTTCGACGCCCTCTTGGACAAAGCGATCACCACATTGGGCGTCCCGACAGTTTTCGACACAGTCGTCGTCGTTGTCCTCATTGCCATCATCGCATTCCTCCACCGGTATCTGCCCAGTTTCGTCTGCGGCGATCCGCAAAATGCCGTCACCGCATCGAGCGCGCAAACACGCATTTGTGCAATCATCGCCGGGCTCTTGATTGCCGTCATCGCAGGCTTCGTAGCCTGGTTCTCCCTCCGCTCGGTCAAGGCGTTGAATGCCATCGCCACACAGCGCTGCAACACAACCTGTTCGACAGGCATCATCATCATTCGAATTGCCATCATCACAGGCTTCGAAGCCCTCGTCCCCAGGCGTCAAATCCTGCCGGGTGACGGCGTCACCACAACTGGCTTCTTTGCAGTCATTCAAACAACCATCGGTGGGCGAGCGATTGCCGTCATCACAGGCTTCGCCCCGATCAAGAATGCCATTACCGCAAGTGGTCCGTTCCTGTGAGCCACCACCAGGGCAAGCGACGAGCCAAAGCAACGGCAAGGCCAAGAGAGCACGAGATGCCATGGATTTTCCCCCACTGAACGAGGGGAGGCTACCCGAGGCTCAAGCGAACAACAACTTCCGAGCCCTCAATCCAACAAGCAGTAACAAGAGCCCCAAGAGTCCCGATGAATCGGTCTCAGCGCAGCCGCAACCTTGAGGGGTGACTGCACCCTCAGGCGTCAACGGTAGTTCCTCATCAGGCTCCGGCTCACACTGGCGCGCCAGGTCATCGTCCCACTCGACAGAAACATTGAAGTCACTCAAGCGCCCTCCACCGGTCTTGGTGCCAAGGCTTACGTACAGGGGCCCACCGCACGCTGTATCCAGTCCCCCCACGTCCAACACAGCGTCTTCTCCTTGCATAACGATGGGATAAAGACGTGCATCGTCGTTAAATGTGACGCGTCCGTCATCAAACTGAAAGTCGATGGGTGCGCCGTCCCGGAGTACGGCAGTCAACTCCGGAGCATCCTGCTCCTCGCCCATGAATCCACCACCACCACCCATGGCGAAGCGCAGTTGAACGCTCACCGTACCCGGTGGCATCATGATGCGCCCCTGGAAAAAGGTCGGAGCATGCTGGCCCTCTCGAACTCCCACTTGCTGTGCACCAGCAAGATAAACCTCTTCGGGCCCCGTCGACACCAGTTCCGGTCTCTGCCCCTCGTGTTCCACGACTTTCAGAAGATCAAGCACCTGTTCGCAATTAACCAACCCTGCGTTGCTCATATGCTCAACGAATGCTTCCGCCCTCTCTAAATCCAACTGAAGTTCGAGTTCGGCTTCGATCGCTTCGACTGCATCAGTATAACCTGCAGACTGTACTGGAATCGCTGCCATTCCAATAACGACCGCCGTATCGAATAGAGCTCGATCGGCCTCAGCAAGCCCCGAACGAAACGCCCATAACTGGCTGGCTAAAGGCATCCCGTCGTGGTGCACCTCACCGATAAGATCTTCAGGACAACGCTTTGGTTCGCTGAGGTCTCGAATACCATCGGCGCCTCCCACAAACTGCCCCATCTTCGGATCACCGGTCATCACCATGGGTATGTAGTCCGCAAATCCTTCATGCAAGGAGCCCGGGGTCAAATGAGTCCCCCAACGATTCTGGTGTGCACCGCCCAGTTCGGAAGTTCTTGAGATCGTTGCGTGGGTCAACTCATGGTAGAAGACATCAGCATCATAGGCGAACGGCCCCACCGTCCCGTGAAACATGAGCACAGAATCAAAGTCCCGCTCCATTGGAAACGGTGTCTGCCCCGAGCTTTCACCGATCGCAGGTATGAAGACAGCGTTGTCCATCGGCATAAAGCAACTCACCTCTTGAGCTAACATATTGATGCAGCCAGCGGCGCTGAGCGCTTGGATCGCTTCTTGTCCACCGAAGGGAATGGAGGGAATCATAAAGTTGACTGTAATTGCGAAGCCCCGCCCGCCATCAGAAAGGCTGAAGTTATCCAATCCGTGTGCGCGAATGAACTCGAGAAATAAATGGGAGTGATAATATCCCTGAGTTTCAGCGAAAGAGTCCCGATGAGGAGCATCCGCCAGGGTAACATCCGCTGGTAACATCCGAGTCATTAACCCGGGTTGATTCGGCATCCAGTTGGTCACTCTGGCATTGTAGAGAAAGTCGCCATCTTCGTTGGGGCGAGCTTCGGGCCTCTCATCGCAGAAGGGCATTGTGACGTTGAACCCACCGAAGGGCATCGTAATCTTTACGGGCCCTCGCCCCGCTTCACACCCTTCCTCGATACAACAGGCTCGAATCTGAAATTCGTCACTCTGCAACACGCGTCCGGCGGGTTCAGGTTCCAAATCCACTGTGACCACATCAGTGAGGTTACGGCTTACGCCTGGGCTGCGTTCAAAAACGTGCGCTTGCGCCTTCTTCACAAGGTTGTGTCGTTCAAGGATCTCCCCATTGACGGCATCAATTCGGAACTCAAGAAGTTCGTAAGGCAAGGGCGAGCTCAGGTGGATAACCCACGTCGGGGCAAGCCCCTTCCCGACGACGCGCCAGGCTTGTCGAGCAGACCATTTCCCAGCTTGCAACGGGTCAAGATGCGGAAATTTAGGCCCCCGTGCCACTGCATAAGAAAGAGCCTCGTCGCGTGTCACTTGGAAACGAGCGATGCTCAGAACCTCACGAATCGGCTTTGCTATTTTCTGATAGATCAGACCCCGGTCTTCGTCCCAGCGACGAATCAGTTCGTGGTCAAGGACGACTAAACCCTCGTAAATTCGGCGAAATCGGAAGATGGAGCCATTGTCCACAGGCGTCTCACGTTCCTAGCGATAACCCGCAGGCGGTTGACGCACCTGTGCGGGATCGAGTGCCAGATCAACGGTCGATGGATCACCTATTGTGAATAGGCTAGCAAAGGTTAGCGTCAGCAACACAAGTCCTCCGGAATGCTTATGCGATTGATTCGATGTTCCCCCTACATAAATCTACTGTCGAGTAGACTCCGTCATTTCTCGGATGCGAGCGGTGGGCTCTCCCTCTGTTTTTCTGCTAAGGGCTCGCCGGCGTTGAGCCGATGGGTGCCTACAGGAGCGATTTTCACGATGCGACTCTCTCTTTTTGCCATGCTTTTGCTCGGACCGGCGCTGACGCAAGCGAGCGTTCCCTCAGACCCCCTGCAGTTCACTAAAGAACAGTTTGCAACCTACTGTGCCTTCAAAAACTTCATGTCTGAAGGCGGCGAGTGGACAAAGTTCAAGACACCGGAACGGGCGAAAATTAAATTCGCAAAGAACTACAAAATGAAGGCTGCTGTGCTCGACGCTTTGATCACAACGGGCGAACGGGTCGGGTCCTGTGCGGACTTCAAGGCTCGCTGGGAGACGGGTCTCAAAGCAGCGCTGAAAGGAATGGGCAAACGGGGCGATCTGGTGCCTGGATTCAAAGAGAGTATCTTTGCCAAGCGCATCAACTGGGTTGAAGTGAATGTAGACAATACGGACCATGTCATCGTCTGGGTTAGTTGGCGTTGGTTCAACGATCGCTTCGTCGAAGAAGAAAGTGCCATTGTCGGCGCTCTCGTCCGTGAGGTATTGCCAGCAGCGGGCACACTCTTGGTCTTTGCCCGCAAAAAGGCTGAGACCGAAAACAATATGTTTGAAGCCAAAATTTCAGGGTCTCGGTTGGAGTCGATCAATCTGAAACAAGTGGGTGACTATGCCAAGAAGCGCTACTGGCGATTCTTCGAGGGGATCAAGTTCGACGAGAGTATCACCCGCGCAAATTAAGCACCCACTTGACCGATGCGGCCAACAATCGTTCCATGGGGTTGTGAACACCCCGAACTTACCCGAGACCATCGGTCGCTATCAGGTCCTTCGACATCTCGCTTCCGGCGGAATGGCTGATCTGTATTTGTGTCGGCAGGCCGGTCCCGGCGGCTTTGAGAAACTGGTCGCGGTGAAACGAATCCGTGAAGAACTCTGTTTGGATGACGAGTTCACCACCATGTTCCTCGACGAATCCCGGGTCGCAGCACTGCTAACCCACGCCAACATTGCTCAAATCTATGAACTGGGTCTGGAAGACGACCAACCGTTTCTCGCCATGGAATTTGTCAACGGACGCAGTATCAGCGCCATCATGAAGGTCCTGCGGCAGAGGGGAGGACGCATCCCACCGCAGTTGGCGGTGCAAATCATTGTCGGTGTGCTTCGGGGGCTCGATTATGCCCACAGCAAAAAGGACCTCTCGGGGCAGCCACTCAATTTGGTGCATCGAGATGTGACCCCGCAAAATGTGCTGATCAGCGTCGATGGCGAAATCAAACTGGTCGACTTCGGAATTGCGAAAGCCAGTACCCAGGTGGCTCAAACCAGGCATGGTGTTCTCAAAGGGAAGTATGCGTACATGAGCCCTGAGCAGATCAAAGCCGGTCAGGGGCTCCGAGTCGACGGCCGTAGTGATCTCTTCGCCTGCGGTATTCTTCTCTATGAGTTGTTGTGCAATCAACGCCCCTTTCGACGCGACTCGGCAATCGATACTCTGAAAGCCATTGTTGCCGAGGCGCCCCCGGACCCTCGTCAATTCAACCCTGCTCTACCGACTGACTTAGTGAAGATCATGGGGCGGTCCCTCTACAAAAACCGCTCCAAAAGGTTCGCTGATGCAAATGCGATGGCGCAACCTTTGGAGCGGTGGCTCTACAAACAGGAAAATCCCCCAGGGCCTCGAGATCTTGCCAACTGGATCGAGTCTCTGTTCGCCGAAGAGCGGTCGCGGGGTGAAGGAACCATGGTGGTACGTGACGTGGGTGAAATCTTCATCCCAGCCAACGATGAACAAAGCGGCCTCCAACCGGCAGATGGAGAGGCTGCCGGTGTCCCCCAGGGGCGGGTTGACACAATGTTGAGTCAAGTTCAGGCGCCCAGCACCGGTGAGATTTCGGTGAGTTTCGAGCACAGCCTTAACTTGGAACCACTGGATCTCGAGGAACCGGGAACGGAGCAAACGACTTCTTTGGGTCCCTCCAAACCTGACTCAACGGTGGTTTCAGGGCCACCGGCTAGTCTCTCTGCTGACCTCAACGACGTACTCGCAACAGTCGCCGATGCGGATGGCGGTGTCGCTCAGGAAGCACGTCTTCCAGCACCACCTCCGGTCAAGGATTCCGCGCCGGATGACTCGCCACGGAATCCGTCACAGAGTGCAACGGATGAGACGCTCAATCCTTTACCCCCCGCAGCAACGCAAGCCGACCTCGACGCCATGAATTCAGGTGGGGTCCAAGCAAAAGACGCCCCCCAGTCGAACAAGCCCGAGGGACTGCTCCATAACGTCCTCGCTGGCGCACTTGTGGGCTTGATTCTCGTTCTCTCTTATCTCTTGTTCGTCGGCACTTGATGACGGCAACCTCTTGTGTGATCGCAACGGTCTCCGGACAGCAAAGAAGTTTTTAGGTGCCTCTCCTTCTTGCGATCTGCTTTTTCGCCTCCGGGGCTACAGGCCTCGTCTTTGAAGTAATCTGGTCCCGACTCTTGGGACAAGTTTTCGGTGCGACAACCCCAGCTGTCGCCACAACACTCTCTTGTTTTATGGGGGGGCTCGCGATCGGGGCTCACCTCATTGGTAAAGTCATGCATCGCATTCGGCGACCTGCCGTTTGGTATGCTGTCTTTGAGGCCTGTATTGGGGTTTACGCTCTCGCCATTCCCAGCCTCCTAAATTTCGCCATCACGGTCCAGCGCAACGCCTGGCCTGCCGATGACAGTAAATTCATTGTCTACTCCCTGGTTCGGCTCGCTGTGGTTGCAGCGATCTTGGTCCCCCCTTCTGCCTTTATGGGAGCCACCTTCCCCCTCCTTGCAGAAGCGATCGCTCGCTCCGGATGGGGCCCTGGAAAAACCGTTGGTATGCTCTACGGTTTAAATACGCTCGGTGCAGTGGCTGGAGCGGGCTCGGTCGGATTTTTTCTGCTGCCCTGGCTGGGCTTAAACCTCACCAACCAACTGGCAGCAGGCCTCGATATTGTGCTGGCTCTTATCTTGGTTCTGTTGCTGCCTCGTTTCGGACAGCGTGACCCTACTCAAGCCGTGCTGGAGCCGCCTGGACCCCAAGAGAATCAGCGCTTCGATGAGCCAAAATTCATTCCCGAGAGTGATCCTTCCCACCTCCTGATTGCAGTGGTCGCAATCTCCGGTGGAATTGCCATGGCACTGCAAGTTCTCTGGACTCGAGGTTTGTCGATGGTGCTCGGCGCATCGACTTATGCCTTTACGACGATTCTTGTGGTGTTTCTGACGGGTCTTGCGGTGGGTTCGGCGGTAGCAAGCTTAACTGCAGATCGTGATCGAGCCCCGACCCGACGGCTCGGTCTCCTTTTGGTCCTCGCCGGAGTTTTCGGATTTCTGGGCACTCGAGCGATCGATCAAATGCCTCATTGGCTGCAAGGCTTTGTTGTCGATCCCGAATTGACCACCTTAGGTCTCAATATGGTCCATTTGAGCCTGTGTTCCCTAACCATGCTGCCGGCGACGCTCCTACTCGGTGCCGTTTTTCCCTATGTGGTGCGTGGGCTCAGACCTTCTGCGGGCTTAGGTGCCACCGTTGGGGAGGCCTACGCAGCCAATACAATCGGCGCGATCGTTGGCTCAGCGGGGGCTGGATTCTTCCTCATTCCTCTCTTCGGCGTCTACAATGGCCTCTGTATGGGACACACTTTACATATCGGCCTTGGAGTGCTGCTGATCGTGCGGGAGCGTCAATCCGGCTTACTTAAAGAAAGCCGTCTCTCCCATGGCTTCCTTGCACTCGCCCTCGCCGGAACCATCTGGATCGTTCCTCCCTGGGATATCTCACGCTGGAGCTTGGGTATGTTCCGAGTTTCCGTCGCTCGGGTTTTTGGCGAGGACGCTGCGCAGGTCTTTGGGCGCCTCCTCTACCATCGTGACGGGCTCGCGACGACGGTCACGGTGGAGCGCAGTGATGAGGTGACCCTCCTGAAGGTCAACGGAAAGGTCGATGCTTCGAGCCATGGCGACATGCCCACACAGGTCTTGAGTGGCCTACTACCCCTGGTTCTTCATGGCAGCGCAGATCAGGTCGCAATCATTGGTTGGGGCAGCGGTGTGACCGCCGGTGCAACGCTGTCCATGCCCGTCAAACGCGTCAAAATGATCGAGATCGAAGAGGCTGTTGTCGACGCAGGTCAATTCTTCGCCGACGTCAATCAGTCACCGGAGAATGATCAACGGATGCAGATCATTTATGACGATGGTCGTAATGTCATGCAGAGCAGTGACGAAACCTTCGATGTAATTATTAGCGAGCCGAGCAATCCATGGATGTCGGGTGCCGCTGCATTGTTTACAGAGGAATTTTTCCAGATTCTTAAAGGGCGTCTCAAGCCCGGTGGTGTAAGCTTGCAATGGATTCAACTTTACGAACTGAGTCCTAAAGCAATCAAATCACTCCTGCGTACCTATGCCTCGGTGTTTGAAGAGATCTTGGTCTTTTCCGCCCATCCGACCAGCAACGACATCTTTCTCATCGGCTCCTCATCCAAGCTCACATTGAAGCGAGATGCCCTGCTCCAAGCCATGTCATCCGCAGCACGAATGCACTGGTTCGAAGCTGCGAAATTACCCGAACCCGTGGATCTATTGCCTCGACTCATCTTCGGTCGTGATGAAATCGTCACTTGGGTGGGAGAAGGTCCACTGAATACAGACGACAACGGATTGGTTGAGTTTCTCGGTCCCGTGGATCTTTTGCATTATGCCGACAGCAATGCGGAATTACCCTTTCTGGATGTCCTCGATGGGCGACGACAAGAGATGGTGGATAAGTACACCTACGGATGGGCCGAAGAGCGAAGCGCAATGGCATGGGGAATGGCGAGAGCAGGACGATATGAAGACGCACGCTCAATGATGGGCGACGTTGGCGACCCCGACCTTCTTTGGATACTCGATCGAATGGAAGAATCCGCCAGAGTCTCAATACTCGACGAGGGGCTCAGTGAAACAGACCCGGCTTATCGACAAGTCGCCGAAGCGATGCTCTATGAAGGGCCGAAGGTTGCTGAGCAAAAGCTCATCCAAGAGGAAGGCCTTGCGAACCGATCCCCCGGACATCAACTTCTCGCCGGATACATCGAGTTTCACATGGAGGATTTGTCGGCTTCGATCACCTTACTGCAAAGAGCTGCGAAAGATGTTGCGTACCGGGAGCGAATGCCAGCGGTAGATTACTATCTCGCACGCGCCCTTGCTGAATGGGGCGAACCCGCTGAAGGTTTGGAGGTGATGCTTCGCCTTGGGCGCCGCCTGCAACGATCAGGTCAACGTGATCAGGGCAACTGGATGCGTGGATCGTCTTCCCGAGGCCGGTAGAGGACCCAGACTCTTCCGATGACAGCGATGACTTCGCTTCGACTTCGCTTTGCCAGGGTGTAAACATCAGCCTTCCGATCCACCCCCGTATCTTTACCCACTTTCACCTTGATCAACTCATGGGCTTCCAAAGACACATCTACCGCCTTGCAAACAGCCTCAGTCAGGCCATTGGCTCCCACTTGAACGGAAGGAGATAAGGAATGAGCAAGCCCCTTAAGGTGTCTGCGCTGGCTCGACGAGAGACTCATGCGTCTGCGAGCCGACGGGCTTGAGCCAGAAAGACTTTCGCCAATTTCTCGTTCTCAGCCCGAGCATAGATGCGGGACAACAACAANGGNGCAACGAAGTCGGCCTCATTCTCCTGGCTGTAGACTTGAATCTCCGAGAGCGCTCGGTTCATGGCCCCCCCCGGATCATGACTACCGGGATCTAAGGTCTCCAGGTAGCGTTCGATGATCGCCTGGCGAGGCTCCGAAAAGCCGCTACTGCGCAGTTTATCCCTCGCACTTAACACGTGATGGCTGCGCATGAGTTCCAAGATTTCGTGGAGAATCGCCATGGAACTCTGATCCGTATCGGGCCCNTTAGCCACTTTGGGAGGCTCCGGTTCGGCCGGCTTCTCGGCCTCCAAAACAGACTCCGACAAAACCGTTGGACCGNCTGGTTCCGTCGGGCNCGTCGAATCCTGAAGAATCGGGCGGTCTTCGGTCGCGGGCATCGCATCTCGGATCCCCGTCGACTGCGTCCATCGGTCTCGCCCGGTACCCGCCCGAGGCCTTGTATCAGGACCCGGCAGCGGGTCCATCACCTGGGTCCGTGGGGGTTTCACCCGCTGGTTCGGCATCCGTGGGGGTGCAGAAAACGATGCCGAGGTGGTCGGCGGAAACGGCGATGGAGTTGGCGGCGAAATCGCAGGTTCTGTGTCCACGCTCCGACGTTTGCCGATATCAACCATTCCCATCCCCTCAGCCGGCGGCGCAACCGAGCCAATTGGTGGCGCGACCGAGGCGATGGGGGGAGCGGCCGACCCAACAGGCGAAGCGACCGACTCAACGGGNNGAGCGACCGGCTCGACGGGTGGAGCGACCGGCTCNACGGGNGGAGCGACCGGCTCAACGGGNGGAGCGACCGANNCAACGGGTGGAGCGACCGGCTCAACGGGNGGAGCGACCGATGCAACGGGCGGAGCAACCGATGCCATGGGGGGAGCGACCGGTGCCACAGTGGGTTCCACCGNTCCAACNGGCGGCGCCGGTGAGTTGTCCGACACNGCGACAGACGCAACNGCTGCATCGACTCTAGCTTGNGGAGGAGCAACTGGAGGAGCAACCCGTCCGGTCGAGGCTCCAGGTGGTCGAATCCTCGGCAAGCCACCAAGGGTTCCCATGCCAATCGGAGCCGATGGCGAGGGGACCGACGCAACCGCAGGTGTCGTTTCGGATTCGAGCAACCCCGAGGCCCACATCACGACGAAAGCAGCGATACCGACGGGGTCTGACTCGGGTGGAGCTAGTCCACCCAATCCTGGACCCGCAGCATGCAGTTGCTGAATCATGGCTTCCGGGAGTCCGAGTTCGGCGAGTCCAGGCTCCNTGAGGTGCGTTCGACGAAAGGGCGGTGCCAGCGAGGCAAGAAGTTCCTGNAGAGCTTCCAACGACAGGGTCATCAATCCAAGAAATGGGAGTTCCAGTACGGAATAACCCANATCTTGACCTGCTTTGGNAGCGCCCTCACGGATGGTNAGCGATTGATTTGAAATCAGCTGNTTCGAAATCTGTTCCAGCAGATGACGGCTTCGCACTTCTTTGGAGGCATCGGGACCCAANAGTTGATCCACCGATGTCCAAGAACCGGCGTCGCCAGCCTCGGATCCAGCCCACTCCAACAGCCGAGCCTCTCGATCACTAACCAGTCCTTGATCGACCAACTGAGGAATCAAACTCTCGGAACTCGAAGCACAATCAAAACCGACCACTCGTCCCGCTCGGACGTGGAGCGTACTGCTGCCAATTTGAAGGCAGCCGGATTTGCCGGGGATGGCAAACGCAAAATAATCGGATAAGAGCTTACTCACACACTCCTCGATTGCCCGCGTGCACGGGGCGTGTTCGACCTTAACACTCCCAATGCGGCATCGCTAATTTTACGAATGGGGGAGGACGACGTGGCATTCCTACTCGCTCAAGGCGCAACCGATATCGGNCGGCGACGGGAGCACAACGAAGATCGTATTTTCTGCGATCCTAACATGGGTCTCTTTGTCGTTTGCGACGGAATGGGTGGGCATGCAGCCGGAGACATCGCTGCCGAAATGGTCGTTGAAACGATCGTTCATCACCTNGAGGANTGCCTNGGCAANCTCCCTTCGCACCTCACCGAAGANGAAGCAGCAAATCAACTCGGTGATGCCTTAGANCAAGGCATCATGGCNGGTAACTCAGCGGTCCATGCTCGAGGCAAAGCCGAAGGGCACAAAGGTGGCATTGGTACCACCTGCACGGCGCTTGTCGTGTATGGTCGACGAGCTTGCCTGGGACACGTTGGCGATTCTCGCTGCTATTTGGTTCGAGATGAAAAGTTGTATCAACTGAGTCAGGACCACAGTTGGGTCGCTGAAATGGTGCGGACCGGCCGGATGACCATTGAAGAAGCCGAACGGAGTCCCCAACGGAATCTCCTGGTTCGCAGTGTCGGTCCCCAACCGGTGGTCAAGGTCGACCGCCTCTCCATCGACCTCGTGGCCCACGATACGTTGCTGCTNTGTTCTGACGGCCTCCACAGTTACTTCTCGTCACCGAGCGAATTGGTGGAACTATTGGAGCGGGGCGACGTCTCTCGACTACCAGAGGAGNTGATCGGGCTTGGCAACAGCCGTGGGGGNCACGACAACTTGAGCGCTGTTTTGGTTCGTATGCCGTCAGCGGATGACCTTCCCGCCAGTGATCGTGACCCACGGGTCGAGTTGGCGTTCTTGGGTAGCCTGGATTTGTTTTCAGAGATGGGATTGCCTGAATTGGTTCGAGTTCGTTCCATTTGCAGCCATGTCACCTACGAGGACGGAGAACCTATTTGCCGAGAGGGAGCGACAGGAGACAGCATGTATGTGCTCCTCGCCGGGTCGGCTAATGTCTTGTCCAACGGTCAGCACCTAACCGACCTCAGCCCGGGGGATCACGTGGGAGAAATGAGTCTTGTGGATGCTCGCCCCCGCTCCGCAACGGTCACCAGCCGCGGCGAAAGTCGATGGCTACGAATTGCTCGAGGTGAAATTTTTCGTGTGGTGCGTCAGGAGCCTGAACTCGCTGTTAAGCTGCTTTGGAACTTCGTACGAGTCCTCTCGTCCCGGCTGCGGGATACCAACGCTGCGCTGCAAACCGGTCGCGGACTGCGCCCCATGCCTGGCCCCAGCCTCGCCTCGTTAGTGGGTGAGTCGTCGGACAGTTTCGAAGTTGAGTTTAGCATCGACCATCAAGCGGGCGAGATTGAAATCCAAATGGATGAGGACCCAGAGGAATCTTGAACACGACCTGGGAAGACGATGAAGAGGCGACTCGGGTTGCGTCTGCTAATGTTGACTTGCTCAGCATTCGAGATGAAGGGCCTATTTCCATCGTCCAAATTTATGGCCCCGAGATTGGCCGCCTCATCGATATCGACGTCGATGGCATGGTGCTTGGACGGGGTATCGACTGCGACATTTTGATCAACAGCGATACCGTCAGCCGCCAGCACGCTGAGTTGCGCTGGGTTGGCAACACCATCACGGTTCAAGATTCTGACAGCCTCAATGGCACCTACGTCGATGAGCGGCGCGTTCGTGGCCCTACGCCACTCGAAGGTGGTCAATCACTCAGATTAGGGGGGGTGATTTTCAAGGTGCTTCGAGGTGCCGACTTGGAGCGCCGGTACCACGAGGAAATTTATCGTATGGCCATCATTGATGGTCTGACGGCGATACACAACAAGCGTTACTTCGTGGAGTTTTTGGATCGAGAACACGGACGGGCAATTCGGCACGAACGTCCCCTGTCCTTGATCCTCTTTGACGTGGATAATTTTAAGTCACTCAATGATCACCACGGTCATATCAATGGGGATCGAGTGTTGGAGCAAATGGCATCGAGGGTTCGAAGTTTTGTTCGACGAGACGAATGCTTTGCCCGGTATGGCGGCGAGGAGTTTGCGCTCATTCTACCTGAATCACCGGTACGAGGAGCGGTGGCTTTGGCTGAGAAGATTCGCATTGCCGTCGAGGAGACGCCGTTCCGTCTCGAAGATGATCAAGACATCAGCGTCACCGTCAGCCTTGGTGTAGCGATGCTGCGAGCCAATGAAACAGTGCAGGGTTTAATCTCTCGGGCAGACGAAGCGCTCTATGAGGCGAAAGGCGCCGGGAGAAACAATGTGCGGCAGTGGGCGAGTGCTGGCGATTCCTCGGAATGAACGGGTATAGGGCAACCGTCGGAGCATCTCCAGCGCTTCGCTGACGATAAGTCGGAAGATTGAAAGAGAGGGGTTCATATGCCTCGCATCCCAGGCGGCAGAAACAACGGCAACAATAATGAAAATCCCCCTGTGAGTGAGCGGGAGCGGACCCGCTCCAGAACCGGCGACGATCGAGATCGAGCAAGCTATGACAACGGTCGAGTCCGGTATGACTGGGATGTGTACACCGATCCCCGTGGAGACCACCGAGGAAGAGTAGGAATCGGTCATCGCGATGAACGCAATGACATTTATGGATCCGTCGAATTCAACGAACGTACCGAACGCCTCAAAGGCAACGTGGAAATCGAGCGTGAGATTAACGACAACCTCGGGGTTCGTGGTGCCTACGGTCGTGACAATGCAGGCTACGACAGCGGAAGACTCGGTGGACGAGCGAGCGGTGACGATGGTTGGGTTGATCTGCAGTTGGACTTTAACGAAAAGACCAACCGGCTCGATGGCCGTCTAAAGTCTCGCTACAAGGTCTCTGACAACACGACAGCCCGGGCCGAATATACCGCCCGTCACAAGAAGGAAGACAGTTGGAAGATCGGTGCTCGAACTCGGACAGGTGTGGGCGACTATGTGGATGGTGAAGCCGGCCGAAGTCTCACGTTGGGCGATTACGGCGCCGGTCGATGGGTGCGAAAAGACGATGGCGAACTCATCGATGACCACTGGGTCCGATACAGCCGCAAAAAGGGACTGGAGATTAAGTCAAAGGCGCATCGAGAAGGTGAGAACTGGGAGGCTGATCACTCCCTCACACGAAGCAACGACGTCACGAAGCATCGGGCCAGCGCCCGTCACGTCGGTGAACATGCCACCCACACGGTACGTACCAACTTTGAGCATGATGCTCAGGATCGAACCTCTGGAGACATCACACTGGGTCGTCAAGGGGATGATTACGACGCTGCCCTCCGATTAAGAAAAGACAAAAGCGGCCTCAAGAAAGCTCGTGTTTCGGGTTCCAAAGACGTCGGTGGCGGTACGAGCCTCGATGGACAGGTCGATGTGGACGAAAAGGGTCGCTGGAAGGTCAGCACGGGAGCCACTCACGAACTCAACGACGACATCAGGGCCAGTGAGCGTTTCTCCATCGATCACCGGGGTGTTCGAACGTACGGTCATGAAGCTGAAATCGACCTCCTGGATGACAAAGCGAAGGTCGGCGTCGAAATCCGGCACAGCAGTGAGGGCGCCCACAGCGAACGCCTGGACGCGAGGTACCGAACCGAGTCGGGGGGACGGCACAGCGTTGCGATCGAACACAGTGAAACAGCGACAGGACGAACAACCAACAGCGCCGAATATCGGTACTCGAATCCCGAGGGTCGACGAGTCAGCGGTGAAGTTGGCAAAACCGAAGACAACCGCTTTGTGGGGGTGAGTGTCTCCAACAAGGTCGATGCAAGAACGATGGAAAACTTCGACATCGACTGGAGCGATGACCAAGGCTTGGAAGCGAGTGGTGGGATTCGCCGGAACATCAATGACAACACAGCCGTCGAAGGCCGAATCGGTGGCTCACTCCGAGATCGGGACATCCGCGCCGACGTGGGTGTTGAGCACGAGTTCAACGAAGATGTCAGCATGGATGCGGGTCTGAGTTTCGCTCGTCGGGACGGTAAAGTCGCAGGCAACGTCAGCGTGACCGACGCCCTGGGCGATGACAATATTGGCGCCAGTCTGCGAGTTGGCGCCGGTCGTACTGACCGAGATGTGCACGCTAATGCCGGGGGTGATGTCAGCTTTGGCAATGTCTTTGGTACCAGTACAGGCAAGCTGGGTGGCGATGTCGGCTTAAAGGTCACCAAACGGGTGGCAGTCGCTACGGGCAGGGGTGAAGCAGGCAGACTTCGAGAAGAAGTACTGGCGGGCCAGCCCGAAGGTAGTGGCTATGTTCGCTACGGCTTAAAGGGAAGAGCGAGCGGAAAAGCGGGGATCTCGTTGCCGGTGGGACCGGGCTACGTCGAAACGGGGCTAAAGGCAGGGAAGACCTACGCTGTCGAATTTACTCGCCTCGATTCGGATCCAGATCTGGGACGCCACCCCACCCGAGCCGAACTTGAAATTCCTGGCACCGCCGATGAACTGCTCTCTCTAAAGGCAGGTGAAGCCGTCGCCATCTCCGGTGAGACCACACACGGCTACATGGCTGGAGGCGGTTTTGGCGCTGCGATGGGTGCCGTGGGGATTGGAGAAGCAGGAATCAAGGCGGGTGCAGACGCCACCTACACAGTGACCGGTAAGACCCGTACGGAAGTCATGCGAGGTGGAGAAAGTTCAGCCCGAATGACACTTCGAGCCAGCGACACGCACACAAAGGACGCAGGACTCAAGGTCACCGTCGGTATTACGCCAAAGCTGCCAGACCTTGGCGAGAACGTAGGTCCGATTGGGGATGTCACGACCGGTCTTGCGAAAGGGCTCCTTAGCCAATGGATGAGCGTAGGAGTACGGCGCTCGAAGGAGTCCAGCCAGGGCGATAATCGACTGATGGATGCCCGCTTGGATCTCTCAGACGATGAGGTAAAGAGTGCATACGATACGGCGATGAAAGGCGACTGGACCGGGATCAAAGCCCTGCACGACGCCGGTCATCCGGGCGTAAAACTCGAAAAGTCCATTCTGACGGACATTCACGAGAAAGCCAGCCCGCTGGTCGTTCACGGTTTAGGGATGAGTTACATGTCCGAAAACCGAGAGGTCAAAAAGGATTCCACCGTCGAGATCGGTGATCGTCAATACAATGTGATCAGCGACACCGACAGCAACACGCGCGCAAAGGACGGCTGGTTCGTCGATACGAAAACCGAGGTCTCAGACCACAGCCGAACCGTTCGTCCCGAAGATGGAAGCGATCTCGGCCGCATCAAGGGAGAAGAAAACTATCTCTCTTGGAGTCAATCCAAAACCGATAGCTTTAGCAGCAAGGATGAGGTGTTAGAGCAACTTGCGCTCGCCGGATTCGTGCTGGGTCCCGATGGAAACAAGGATCTCGCTAAGTACGAGAAAAAGGTTGGCAAGATCGACAACCACCGCAAACTCTGGATCGGCCCCAGAAACGAATTGAGAAAGACAAGCGTTCGAACTCAAATCACCATCGCCGACGAAGGCTTGGATCGGCTGGAAAACAAGTCCGAAGATGAGATCTGGTCGGCGCTTGCGGCAGCCAAGACAGCGCTCAACGGTGAGGATACCCCTCCAGCCTGGACCGACCCTACTCGTCGGGCGAGTCTCGCTTCAGGAACCGGTAGCTTTCGAGTTCATGGCGGGGCGATCATGGCCAATCCAGGCGAGACACTGGACCGGGCCGAGTATCGTGAGGCGAAGCAGTTCGTTTCAAAGATTGCTGCGGCATCATCGCTACCAGAGCAAGAACGCAATGATGCGGTGCGCGAAACCCTAGCAACGTTTAAGGGCGATCCGTCGACGATTGGTGCGATGGTCGAACTTCTCGGCAGGGATGTCATACGTATGGACCTTAAAGTGGACAGCGATTCGGGACGCAAAAAGACCCAATACGACTTCAAGTTGACCACCAAAGGTGAGGAGTATGATGTGGTGAAAACCACGTTCGGCACCAACTTGTAGCGCTTAAATCTTGCCGCCAAGGCGCCGGTAGTTCCGAGCCGCTGCATGATCGGAGCGGTTCTGCTCAAGGGCCGCCCGAAAGTGACGCTTGGCAGCCTCATCGCGACCAAGGCGAAGGGCTAACTCTCCGAGCATCCTTTCGGAACCCACTAATACGAGATCCTCGAGGCGCTCCTTGACCGTTTCGTAAACGGCCTCTGCATCCATCTCTCCACCCATCGCTGCACAAAACTGGTCAAAGATTTGGAATCTTGGATCCGCTGGATTGACCTCAAGCAATTCGTCGACCAAGCGCCTCGCCTGTTTGTAGCGGGATTCAGCCAGCAGCCGTTCCACGCGGCGCATCGTGCCATCCGTGGCGAGGAGAGCCTCAACATCTGAGGACGCACCGCTGGCTTTCCGCTCAATCTGGGCATCGTATTCCTTGCGCTTGTCCGGATCGATGAGCGCGTCCCTTGCCACTCCAGCCGCCGCTTGAATCTGTGCCACAAGCTCTTGGTCACTGCCCAAATCAACATCCCGCAAGCGATCGGCATGATAACGTACAAAGATCGCCCGAAAACCATCCTGAATGGCCTGTTTTTCAGCCGTCTTATCCACACCGAGAACCTGATAATGGGTCATGGTCGGCAGAGCCATGGCGAACTCACGAATCCCCTCTCGGATCTCCCGGGTTTCCGGATCTAAGCCAGTGAGATTGTCGTGTTGATGCTCTCGCTCTGCAATCACACCCATGCCAGTGGCAATGCCCACATCAGGTTCCGAAGCCCGCTCCAGGACGATGGCTTGATCGGTCACCAGCAAAGCGTAGATCTCGGCAATCGCCTCCTCCCGCCGTCTCGGATCACTCCAAAGGGGTTGGAGAAGCTCATCGATGAGAATGCCTGTTTTTGAGAGCTTTGAACGTAAGCCTCTCGGAAAGATACGCCGTTGGACTGTTGAGAGTTCCTCGAATCGATCCCCCGGCAAAAGCAGTCCGTGTATCCTTTGACCAAGGTAGTTCTGAACCGTCTTCGGATCGACTTGTCGCAATCCTTTGATGATCAACTCAGAGACATCCAGATCCAAATCGGGTACGAAATCCAGCCAGTCAGCAGACTCCCGGATTTCGACCTCGCCCGGCGCCACCAGTAAGGGAGGGAGCAAACGCTCTATGCCCTGTCGCCACGCGCTCTTCGCCATCGGTTCCGTTGTCAATCCAGCGGCTTGCAGGCTCGCAAGCAAACTTCGCCCCAGAAGCCGACCTCGCTTTGCGACTGGCCGCACCTGATCTTCTGTCAGCCCCAACAAACCGGGCAGATTGGCTCCAGGCCGATTGGACTGCCAGAAGCAAAGGCGCCCTTGCGATAAGAAGAATCGACTCATCCCTCGATCCGACGACACCGTCACGACCGAGCCGAAACCCGCTGCAGCTCGAACCAAAACCGTGGCGAGACTTGTCTCGGTGAGGGACCCCTGCGCGCCGAGGTCAGGTTCGCGACTCCCTTGCGCTTCATCAGTAGGATGACCAAGCGACTTTCGAAGCAACTCCAAAAGGACGTCGAAATCAAACGGCTTGTGGAGAAATCCAGCGGCACCACTTTGCTCCATGAACCTTGCCACGCCCGGGCCTTCATCGAAGAAACCTGAGACAGCAATGACCACCAAATCGGCAGCTTTTGCTCGCAAGGCGGTCACCGCTGCCATGGGTTCAGGTCCCGGAAGAACCAAGTCGCAAATTAACAGTTCAGGCGGTGCCTCAAGGTGCGACTCGAGGACATCAGGTACGGACTTCGCCAGGGACACCTCATGACCGAGCCCTTCCAAGAGTCCCTGAAGACTTGTGGAAAACTTCGGCTCATCATCGAGTATGAGGATTCTAGCCATGTCGTAGACCCCTTACGGAAGTGGGGTGCAACGGGGTGCAGGGTCGTTGTTGTTCACTGGCGGTGGATCCTCGCAGCCATGTCCTGCCGGACAATCGGTATCACTGCCACAAAACCAACTGCACCGAGGTGGGTCGCTGTAACGGCCATACCCGGAACAGATCGCATCATCAGCCACCCAGTCGAGACCACAGCGAGTGCTGTTGTTACAGGTGGTACCCAACTCGACATAACTGTCACAACTCAAGGTCTGTTGGCTGGAGAACGGCGTGCAAATCTGATCTTGGGAACAAATGAACCCTCTCGGGCAATCTGCCTGGACTTCACAGCGCTGCATGCAAAGATTTTGAATCGTTCCCCAGGAACTTACCCGCAAACAACTTAAGCCCTCTTGGCACCGACGGTTGGTGTTGTTGCAACCGCTTAAAGCAGCACCCGGATGGCAAAGTCCGAAACGCCCCTCAGTCACACACGTTCGACGAACAGGGTCGCAGACTGCGCCCCCTTCGCAATGGGCATCCTCGAAACATTCAACACAGCCAGAATTTTGATCGCACCGNAGTCCTGGTGGGCACTGAGCGCCGTCGTTACAACTGACGCAACGTCCTCCCCGACACAATGCGCCCCCCGGACAATCACGATCGACNTCACAACTAAAGACGCACTGATTTCNAACGACGTCACATCGCAGAGGCTCTCCGCAATGGTCATCCTCTAGACAATCGACGCATGCNAATCCTTCTCGGTNGCAAACCGACCCTCGGGGACAGCGAAATCCGTTNTTTTCATCGCAACGAGGAACACAAGTCTCCTCNAGGCAAACCTCGCGCGCATCGCAGCCGGCATCGCTNCGGCAACCGGGTGCACATTGCCCCTCTTCACTGCAATGGGCATTGCGGCCGCACGTTCCGTCGTCCCGACATCCTGGCTGACAAATTCCCAAGTCTTGNCCCGGTTCGATCTGGCAGATGGAACCATCACCGCAACTGTCGTCAAAGCGACACTGACGAACACACGTCTCCTCGACACAAATTTGTCCGCCCCGACAGTTCTCATTCTCTCGGCAGCCCTGGCGGCAATCGTTATCGATACACAGTTCATCCCCAGAGCATTGATCGTCGTTAAGGCAACCCCTGCGACATGACAATTCGATGCAAATCTCCCCCGAACCGCAATCTCCATGGGCTCGACAGCCCAGCAAACACTCATTTTGCTCGCAGATTTGACCGACGCCGCAAGCATCATCAGCGCGACAGCCGATTCGACAGGCACCTCCTTCACAGATGCCCCCGTCACCACAGTCAGGATCTTGTCCACAGGGGTTTCCGCAGCGATTGCTGCCGCAAACCTGACCTTCAGGGCAGTGGTCATCGATCCGACAATCGCCCGACACGCAACCAAACTCGACACAGATTTCTCCGGCATCGCAGTTGTTGTCGCCTCGACAACCGGGAGTACATTGCCCCTCGAGACAAACCTGCCCTTCGATGCATCGGTCATCATCACGGCAGCCTTCCTCGCAAACGTTTTCCGAGCAGATCAACCCTCGCTCACAGTCCCCATCGGCGATGCATGGAACGCAAACGTCATCTAGACACACGCCCTCATCGCAAGCTCCATTTCGACACGGGACGACACAAACAGCCTCTCTGCACACGGTCCCAGGCCTGCGACTCCGACACTGATTGTCGGTTTCGCATTCACCACATGTTCCGCCCTCAGGTCCCACATCAACACAGACGGGTAAGGCCTCCTGGGTACAATCCACATCCCCACGGCAGCCTTGAACACAACTGTTCTGACGGCAGATTTGACCGGTACCGCAGCGACGGTCATCGGCACACTCGACGCAATCCCCCTCAGCACAGACCAAGTCTCCATCGCAGGGGTTTGATGGACCACAAGCCGGGGCACCTGCATCCACTGGGTTCGGCAAGAGCCCTGAATCGACAACGCCCCCCGCATCGGCTGGAATCCGATCCCCGCAAGTGGGACACGCTGTGGGGGGCGGCGTGCAAGAGGTCAATCCGACCCCCAAAATACACACAATGATATAGATGCCTCGTGCTCGGTGCATGTGGCTCCCTCCGGCGAAGGCGTTATAGCCGCTCTGACCCCTGTGGTAAACGCGAGGGTCACGGATTCGACAAGTGCCCGAAACCAGAGAGAATGCAAGAGAGGGGAAAATGCGCTTCATTCCTATTTCAGGTCTGCTTGGCATGGCTGTGCTTGTCGTCAGTACGACGGCATGGTTTGTCTGGGGTTACCCTCTACAGTCATCGACAGCCTATGCTTCGGGCGGTCGAACAGCCCTCGGATTGTATCTCGACGGTCCGTGGACACTGATGAGCGCAGGCTTACTTCACCGGGACCTTCATCACCTCCTTTGGAACCTGATTCCAGGAATCCCACTCCTCTTTCTCTTGGAACGCCGCTATGGCCGTACCTTTCTCACCAGTGCATCCCTGGCAGCCCTCGTGCTTGGTTTATTGGGTGGCCATCTCGCAGATGGCAAGACAGCCGTAGGCTTCTCTCCCGTTCTATTTGCCGCACTCGGTGGTCTGCTGAGTTTACCCCCGCGCCAACTTCCCAAGGGCTTCGCTTGGCTGATCCGCGTCTATGCCTGTTTCGCTTTGATCGCGAGCTTTCGCATGCCCGAAGTGGATGAAACCTCCCACATTGTCGGTCTCCTGATCGGTCTGCTGCTCGGAAGCATCGCCCGCGTCTCNCCTCGNTGGGTTGCACCAACGGTGGCTGTACACTTAGCTGTGGTCGGTNTGTGCATCCCCATGATTCAAGGTGTCGAACGGGTCTCTTGGACACCTCCNTTGCAAGGATTGAGTTTAGCACCGCCAGCCAACTGGAGACCGTCTTCTTCGATGACTCCCGCAACGAGATGTGCCCCTGCTTTGGATCTTTGCGTGGAGGTCGATACAAAAACAACAGCCAGGATAAACCCGCTNGGTCGAGGCCTCGATGGCTCGGCACCGAGCGTCGATTTAGTGGGCGCNGACGAAGCGATTCTGGAAANCGACGAGGCCGGGCANCCCTGTCTCCAGATTCGTCGAGGGCTCTACCAACACCGNNTTTGCGTCCGAGGTCCTCCCGTTCTNCGCNCTTTGGCTGCCAAGGTGCTGGAACGCTGGTTCCTCGCTCCCTCTTTCTCACGTCCCGGTGAAATCGGCGATCACTCAGATCCCCTNTTGGCNGCTTTAGAGGAACATCGACTCGGNCGAATCGTTGAAGCCCGAAAGCTNTACAGGAAAGCCGTGATCGAAAGACCGCAAGACGCCAAAGTTCACTTCCTCTTCGCNTTGCTTGAGGCAGACTTNGGAGAGCGCACTCATGCCCGATCTCTNGCCCGCCAAGCGGTCCATCT
Organism: Myxococcales bacterium; assembly: GCA_002696345.1. Lineage (GTDB taxonomy): Bacteria > Myxococcota > UBA4151 > UBA4151 > UBA4151 > UBA4151. The sequence goes on along the minus strand of NZRT01000065.1, from coordinate 43,603 downwards.
CGACCCNCTGCACCCGGCGGGGCATGCGNTACTNNNAGAACTCGTCAGNCCATGAATACGNCNCAAACACGGATCTTATGGGCCTTCGTGGCGGGACTGCTGATGACCCAGTGCATCAGCATCGGCTTCAGTCATAACCCACCCAATCAGGGTCTTCGTGTCTTTATGAGTCCCCAAGTCCAGCCTGGTAGCATGGCGATGGTGCGTTTGAGTGTCTACGACGCGACGGAGCATCGNTATGTTGATAACGTGGAGTTCGAAACCACAGTCATCGCCCGNGATGTGAAAATGGGATCGCANAGCGGCAACACGAANGATGGATTTTTAGATCAACGAATCCGAATGCCACGACGGGGNCCAGCGGAGNTAGAAGTTTGGGCTCGNTGGGGATCCGATCAACAACGGATCGGCATTCCAATCGCTCTGGCCACCCCAAGTGAACAGGTNGTTTTCGCCCCCCCATGGCAAGCGATCGGCGGGGAGGACCCAGCTGACGCCCGNAGTTTTCCGCCAACACCCAGTCAACAGAAGCCGCGCATTCTCGCTTTCCCCGAAGCGGGATGGGCGGTCCGTAACCATCACAACAACATTGTGATCCGTCTGGTCGACGAGGAAAAACCGATCGGAGCGGGTTGGTCGGTTCGCTCCGATGGGGTTGAAACACAAACCGACACGGCGGGCTTTGCAGAANTCGTGATGGCGCAACCCCTGAACCGTGGACGATATCGACTNCAAATCAAGTCACCCGGAACCAATGAGTGGGTGGAACGGGAACTCTGGCTCCANAACCCGCCAGCNGANCTGGCGATCTTGCCCTCGGTCCGGCAGGTCGCTCCNGGTGACGAGATCAACTGGCTACTGCGGTCTGATCGTCGCTCTGGTCGCTATGCCATTCGNATTCATGATGGGGGTCAATGGACCGACACAGTCGTCGCCGAAATCGCAGACAAGCGGGGAAAGATTCGGCTNAANGCGCCCGACCGCCCAACGTGGGTCACATTAACCTGGGCTGCAGATCACTTGAGTCGAGGGCGAAGACGCGCTCAGGCGACGNTCCGAGTTGGCGATGCCCCGTGGCCCTCAAATATTGATGACGAGTTGGCTCACCCCGCAACTTCTCTGGGNCAGCAGGCNCTTCTGCGCCGAATCCAACCTCGCCGAGTTCGGCCACCCCTGCGGGCAGATACAGTCATCCAGAGGCAAGGAAGAATNTTTGCAGAACATCAACGCCGACGGGCTTGGGGCCTCCTNGCTTATGACATTTTNGCCTCGGGGTTAATCCTTTGGTTGCTGCTTCTCGTCTATCGTGGGCACAGCGAGCGNAAGGCTCGGTTTCAGCAACATGCAGAAGAGGAGAATAACTTCGAAGANGCCGACGTCTCAAACTGGCGACTTGTGGGTACGGCGGGCGCACTGCTCGGCTTGCTTTTGCTTCTTTACTCAATCGGTTATCTTCTAGCGCACATGCAATGGTCCTATTAGGACAAACTGCGGAACGGAATGAACATGCGACTCGCTCTTTTACTGGCTCTNCCCCTTGGGCTTCTCTCCNCTCCGACGGTCGCAGCCGACAAGGTTGCAGCCGATGTGGAGATGAAAGGACCTGCCAAGATAACCAAAGGAAAGAGTGGCGAACTTGAGGTGACAATCAGTGCTCGCGATGGCTGGAAGCTGTCGTTGGAGGCGCCTCTGTCGATCAAATTGAGTGCCCCGGGCAACCTCAGTCTAAAAAAGACGAAACTTGGAGTGAAAGACGCCGCACCGGACAAAGCAAAGCGGAACTACTCGTTCCCAACGACGATCACGGGAACGGCTTCGGGTGCGGCAAAGGTGGAAGCAAACGTCACCTACTTCATGTGCACTGAAGAGGTTTGCAAGCGATTCAAAGCGAAGAAAGAAATAGCACTGCAGGTTAAATGACGAGGCGATGGACGTAAGGAAAAACATTGCGCTGGCGTTACTCCTCCTCGTGGGGTGCAATCCTCGGTCTGCTCCTTCCCCCTTTGTCCTTCCGGAACAACCGCTTCCGGACAGCGGTATCTCCCAAGTTGTTGATGCAAACGGTGCCACAAACCCGAACCGATTCGATGCGGGCTCTGTAGCGTCGGACGCCGGGACGACAACAGTGTGCCTCGACCTGGATGGTGATGGCTACGGTGTCGGTGCGGATTGTCTCGGTCCTGACTGCGATGATGACAACCCCTTTAAGCACCCTGGAATCATCGAAAATGCGCCCCCCTGCGATGATCCCCTTAACCCGGCTTGCGCGCCCGACAACCGCCCCTATTGCGACGGACAGGATAACAATTGCGATGACAATGTCGATGAGGATTGCCCTTGTCGGGAAGGGGCGATCCAAAGCTGCTATTCAGGTTCACTGGCGAGCCTGGCCCATGGGCGATGCAGTGTTGGCTACATGCGCTGCGAACAGGGGACTTGGTCCCCTTGTGAAGGGGCGATCGAGCCAGAAGTCGAAGTATGCAACGGTCACGATGACAACTGCGATGGCAGCATCGACGAGGGCTTAATCAATGCCTGTGGCGGCTGCGGAGTTGTACCCGATGAGGTCTGCAACGGACGCGATGATGACTGCGATGGCGAGATCGACGAGGGACTCGTCAACGCCTGTGGCGGCTGTGGAGAAGCCCCCGACGAAGTGTGCGATGGTATCGACAACGATTGCGATGGTCAGGTCGACGAAGAACTCCGGAACGCCTGTGGCGGCTGCGGTCCCCTTCCTGAAGAGTCATGCGGTGCGGGAGGCCACGGCAACGGGGTCGATGACAACTGCGACGGGGAAGTCGACGAAGGGTGCTTCCATGGAGGAGGACTCTCCTGCGACGGGCGAGAGAACCAGCCTTGCTATGAAGGCCCGGCGCACACGGCCGGTCGTGGGCTCTGCCGAGGTGGGTTGAGAGACTGCATCAATGAGGCTTGGGGGGCCTGCGAAGGACAGGTTCTGCCTGCAGATGAGGAAGTGTGTGACAACGGCATCGACGACAACTGCGATGGGCAAATCGATGAAGGCTGCGGCCCTGATGATTGTGTCCCCGAGCCCGAGCGTTGTGACGACGCCATCGATAATAACTGTGATGGACGCATTAACGAAGACTGCGCCCCAGCTTGCATCCCAGAACCGGAACTCTGCGGCAATGGGGTCGATGAAGACTGTGATGGTGACATCGACGAGGGCTGCCTGCCCATGGGCTGTGAAGCCCGGGAGGAGGTCTGTAACCAAATCGATGACGACTGTGACGGTCTGGTCGACGAAGGCGTCGCAAATGCTTGCGGCGGCTGTGGTGATGTCCCGGCAGAGCTGTGCGGTGATGGTCAAGATAACGACTGCGACGGGGTGATCGACGAAAACTGCGGCTGCATACAGCAGCCGGATTGGGTTTCATGCGACCCTGATCAACCCAACCAACTCGCGGCGTGCCGAGTTTGCTACGCAGGCGATCCAGACACCGTGAATGTCGGTGTCTGCCGAGGGGGACTGCAACGCTGCTCCGAGCGCTGGGAGGATCGCTGCAGAGGTCAGGTGCTTCCAAGCCAAGAAGTCTGCGATGGACTCGACAACGATTGCGATGGTGAAGTCGATGAAGGCCTTCTCAACCGCTGCGGCAGTTGTGGTGCCGAACCCCTCGAGGTCTGCGATGGACTCGACAATGATTGCGACGGTGAAGTGGATGAAGAGGTCCTGAATGCCTGCGGTCAATGCGGCGAGGCGCCAGCCGAGGTCTGCGATGGCCAAGATAACAACTGTGATGGTGAGGTCGATGAAGGGGTGTCAAACCGCTGTGGTCAATGCGGCGCAGAGGCCCTCGAAGTCTGCAATGGGGAAGATGACGACTGCGACGGCGAAGTGGACGAAGGCGTTCGCAATGCCTGCGGAGGCTGTGGTCCGACACCTGAGGAGGTTTGCAACGGGGTTGACGATGACTGCGATGGAATTATCGATGAAGGAGCAGTGAACGCGTGCGGACGTTGTGGCGAACCTTGTTACGATTTCGAGTGGACAGGCGTTGATGCATGGAATGCGGGCGATCGCGAGGGAACCGAGGTGGATCCTCAACAAGGTGTCACGTTGGGTCAGAGCCAGTGGTCGATGCCGTTCATCTGGATTGCGAACTCCGGTGAAAATACCGTCTCAAAACTCAACACGGATACTGGCAGAGAGGTCGGTCGCTATCGAATGCCTTCGGGGACTTCCAGCCCGAGTCGAACAGCCGTCGACCTTGACGGTAACGTTTGGGTGGGACTCCGCGGCGGCGGATCTGCGGTCAAGATCGCTTTGGCTGAGGCTGATTGCATCGACCGAAACAACAACGGCCAGATTGAGACCAGTCGAGACAACAACAACAACGGACGCATCGATGGTGGTGAGTTACTTAACACGGGTGCGGATGAGTGTCTCGTACTCGACGTGCGCCCGGGAGGATCGTGTATTCGAGCCGTCGCCATCGATGCTGAAAACCGGGTTTGGGCGGGGGAGTGGGACAGTTCCATCTACTACGTTATCGATGGAAGCGATGGTCGTGTCGTCGGCAGCGTTGCCGCGGGCGGCAATCCTTACGGCGCTGTGATCGATGGGTACACGCTTTGGTCCAGCAATCGCGGGAACAACACACTGGCTCGCATCGATGTGCGAAACATACAACGGACCGGTCTTTGGAATGTGCCCGGCTGCGGCAGTCTGTACGGCATCGCAGTGGATCCTCGCGGCCGCGTCTGGATCGGTAATTTTGGCTGTGGCGATGTTCTGAGATTTGACCCCAACGGCAACAGTTGGCGACGGACGAGTACCGGGGGCATGCCTCGGGGCATGGGCGTGACCGCCGACGGAGTGGTCTACACCGGCATCTACAGCAGCAATCAAGTGGGTCGAATTAACTCCGACACCATGGGACTCGTGGCTCGTTACAACGTTGGCGAAAGCGGTGTAATCGGTTTGGCGCTCGATGACTCCAATCATGTGTGGGCTGTCAATCAAGGGTCGTCGACGGCAACCAAGATGACATTGGATGGCAATGTGATCGGCAGCTACCCTGTGGGACGTAATCCTTACACCTACTCGGACATGACCGGACAAGCCCTCCGAACGTTTACCGTGCGCAACGGAACATGGACCCGTCGCTTCGACTCGGGCCGACCACCGGGCGATGCCGTGTGGCACCAAGCGATCTGGGAGGCGAACCTCCCAGCGGGTACATCAGCTCGCTTGCGCTTCCGAAGTGGAGACAATCCAGGGGCAACGGATGCGGCCGCGTGGACCGCTTGGACATCCGATAATCCTGCCAGCTTAGCCGGTGTTCCCATGGGTCGGTATTTAGATGTGCAAGTCCAACTGCAGTCCAACGGGCGCGACACCCGTCCATTCTTCCGCGGGGTCGAAGTCAGCTGGTGGCGCCCTTAGCTTCTCGATGGAGGGACTGAACCCCGCTCCGTCGTTGACATCCTCAGCCGTGCGAGGCACCGGTTCCCCCCGTACCGATTGAGGCTTTCAAAATGATCCGGATTCTAGTCAGTGCCGTATTGATTTCACTGGTCGCTTGCCCTGCCACGAACGACAAAGAAGCGCCCCAACCTCAAGCTGGCGAGAATGCCACAGGTTCCGAAGCGGTCTCAGCAAAGGGTGCAAAGCAAAATACTGCCGAAACAACGACTGCCTCGAAATCAGCGGTGAGCGACAAACCCAAGCTCACCAAGGAGCAAGCGATGAAAGCCCTAATGACCCCGCCGGGTCAACGGGAGACGCCCGCTGAACGGGCGGAGCGCATTCGAAAGAGTCTCGAAAATGATAACCCTGCGGAACGACTCTTTCCCAAAGGCAAACCGGACCCTGCAGCCCAAGGCAAAGTCCTTTCCGATGACAAGCGCTCATGCGTCGACAACTGTTTTAACGGACTCGATGTGGAGCGAGTTTGTGAGACTCGAACACCTCCAGAAATGGCGGAGCGCAAGGAAGCACTCACGCGCTGCCACGAAGGTGCTCGAAAGTTCTGTGGCGATCGCTGTCGAATGAACGCCCCCCAACCCACTCGTCAGCGTCCTTTACCAGAGCCTGAGGTCGTCGATGCCGCGGCATTTTCTAAACGCCACCAGATCAAACCAGGACAAAAGCTGTACACCACGCTGATCACCAATCAGGGAACCATGATCGGGGAGTTGTTCTGGGAAAAGGTTCCGAACACAGTGGCAAACTTTGTGGAACTCGCAGAGGGTACTCGTGGCTTTATTGATCCGAAACTAGACCCTAGTTTACCGATGGAAAAACGCATTGTGAAACGTCCCTACTACGACGGCCTGATCTTCCACCGAGTCATTCCAGGATTTATGATTCAAGGTGGTGATATTGCCGGTACAGGTGGCGGCGGTCCCGGCTACACGTTTCGTGACGAGTTTGTTCCAGGGCTTATCCACGATGGTCCCGGTATCTTCTCCATGGCAAATGCCGGACCGGGCACCAATGGTAGCCAGTTCTTCATTACGGAAAAGTCGACACCGCACTTAAACAATCGTCATTCCGTCTTTGGTAAGCTCATCGAGGGCATCGAAGTCCAAAACAAAATCGCTCGAGTCGAGGCCGACCGAAATCGTCCCTTGGAACCCGTGGTGATCCAGAAGGTTCTCATCGGCCGAGGGAAGCCAAAACGCCCCTAAAATTTATCAGTGATGGTGCCGACCCTTCAATAACGGGGGTGTACCATGAAAAAAAACCGGAAAAAGACCCGTCGTCGACCGAGTGCCAAGCCCAAATCGGCGCCTCCAGCTGCGACCACGGCACAAAGTCATCCGAGTCAACTCCCGACGAGCCCCCCAGAGTTGGCCGGCGTCCTCATGCTGGCGCTGGCTGCCCTCACACTGTCCAGTCTGTTCTCCTATCAACCGGCCGATTTAGCCGGTGGCGAGCAACCGATTCAAAACTGGGTCGGTCCAGCAGGTGCTTACATCGCTCATTGGCTATTCACAGCGGTCGGCTTGGCAGCCTACCTGCTTGGGTTTTGGTCACTTCGCATCGCCTACATCTTGGTGATGAGCCGAACTCGTCGAACCGGTCTTCGTACGCTCATCGGCGCAACCGCCGGGATCATCTCCTTTACTGGATTGGTGCAGATCTGGCTGCCTCGTGGCGACATGCCTTACGAACTCGGCGGCCTTGTGGGTATCGTCGTCTCCAGTGGACTGATCAGCATTTTCTCCACGGTGGGTACATCCATCATCCTGTCCGCAATGGCTATCCTGGCGTTCAGCGAGTTGCTCGGCTTAGGACCCTATGCGATCCTCAGTGCGACCCATCGAGCCCTGTCTCGAGGGCGTCTGAACATGACGACCACCTGGGCACGCTTGAAAGAACAATGGCGGCTTGAGCGAGAACAGCGTCGGGAGCGCAGAGCAGAGGACCGGGCCAAACGGGAGGCGATCAAAGCCACCGCAGCCGACGAACTCGAAGCGGCCAAAGCCGAAGGACGCCGAGCAGCCGGCCGTGCTCACCGAGAACAACAGGGCACAATTCCCCCAGACAACATCAGTGTCATGCCCCGTGAGACGGAGGAGACACTGATCGGTGAACCAGCCACCGTTTTGGTGACTTCTGCCCCCCCAAGCACTGCCCTGTCCAGTGAGCCTGCCTGGGTTCAAGCCCTGGCGGATAGCTCGCCGGCAGAGAATGAAATGGCACAGGCGGCGGAAATCGAACCGGAACTTGCGCCCGCTGCGGAATCCGAAGAGGCGGCAAAACAGACTGAAGCCGAAACCACAGCCGAAGCTGAAGAGCCCGACCCTGTGATCGTCGAAATGCCGAAGCCGGCGCTGGCCGTTGCGCTGCCCATCGAAGAAGAACCAAGCGCAAACGAAGACGAAGAAGAGAAAGCACGGCAGGCCCTTAGAGACCGACTCAGGAAAAAGAAAATGAAGAGTCGAGCAGAATGGGAGCTCCCAAGCCTCGACCTCCTTAATTATGAGCCCCCCGATGACTCCGCCCTCGATACGGAATGGCTGCAAGAGACCGCAGCTAAAATTGTCAGCAAGCTCGGCGAGTTCAAGATACATGGGCGAGTCATCGAAATTCGTCCCGGACCGACGGTGACATTGTATGAGTTTGAGCCGGGTCCAGGGATCAAAGTCAGTAAGATTGCCGGCTACTCTGACGACCTTCAAATGGCGCTCGGCGCCCGGAGCGCTCGCATTATTGCTCCTCTTCCCAACAAGAGCACGGTGGGAATTGAGATCCCCAACAAGACCCGTCAAACCGTGTACCTAAAAGAGTTGCTGGCTGATCCCAACTGGACGGCAGGAAAAGCTGCTTTACCGATGGCGCTCGGCCGGGATGGGGAGGGACGTTCGTTCTACATGGACCTTGCTAAGACGCCTCATTTGCTCGTTGCGGGGGGTACGGGCTCCGGTAAGTCCGTGGGTGTCAACACGATGATTCTAAGTCTACTGTATCGTTTCACCCCCCATGACCTTCGATTGTTGTTGGTCGATCCGAAGATGTTGGAATTCGCTCCGTACAACGACATCCCTCACCTTCTTGTGCCTCCGATTACAGAACCCGATAAAGCGACCTGCGCGCTGGCTTGGTCCTGTGAAGAAATGGATCGTCGCTATGAACTCTTGGCTGCGGCTGGAGTCAAAAATATCGGCGAGTACAACGAACTGGTCGAACGCCATCGCAAAGACCGAAAGGAAGCGCGACTCGAACTTCTCGACCAAATGCGTCTCGAGGCGGAAGCTGTTCACGCTGAGTTGCGCGCAGAAAGTGGTCCCAACCTCAAAATGGTCGTGGAGGAAGGCGAAGCCGATGAAACGGCTCAAATGAAGGTCGTGGAGCGGGAGGATGAGGTCGTCGATGCCACAGCAAGTCTGCAGAATCAGCGCTCTCTTCCCGCCGATCATGAATTGGCGGTCGGTAAAGACCCTGAGCCCATGCCGTACGTCATCATCGTCGTGGACGAGTTCGCCGACCTCATGATGACCGCTGGCAAAGAAGTCGAAGGCCACATCTCTCGGCTAGCAGCCAAGGCGCGAGCCGCTGGTCTCCATGTGATTCTGGCGACTCAGCGGCCTTCTGTAGACGTGGTTACCGGTGTGATTAAGGTCAACTTCCCCTCTCGGATGGCCTTCCGAGTCAGTGCGGTCCAAGACAGCCGAACCATCATCGAGCGGACCGGAGCGGAGCGCCTCCTTGGTAATGGAGATATGCTCGTGATCCCCCCCAACGCATCGGATCCCTCCCGAGTCCAAGGTGCCTTTGTCTCCACGGAGGAGATGAAGCGCATCTTGGATCACCTGCGCGCCCAAGGGGAACCCGACTATGATGAAAGCGTTCTCGCCTCAGCGGCTGCAGCGGGCGCTTCAGGCGGTGTAAACCACGATGATCCCTATGACTCCCAATGGATGGAATGCCTAAGGATTGCTGCTCAAGAGGGCAGTATCAGCACGTCCTGGCTCCAACGTCGCCTAAAGATTGGTTACAATCGTGCAGGTCGAATCATCGACCGCATGGAGCAAGAGGGCTTAGTGGGTCCCTCCCGTGGCGCCAAACCGAGAGAAGTCTTCGTCACGATGGACCAAATCAATGATCCAACGGCGCCCTGGGGATCGGGGGGTTAGGGGGGGCTTTAGTCGCCTGCGTTACCACCGGCTGCCTGAGTCTGAGCCAGAACTTCGAAGGCTTCTTTAACCCCCTTCATAATGATCGCCTCGACAGCCTCGAGTCCAGCGGCAGACTCGCTGAGCTTGTGGACAGGTCGACCGATTTCGTCGGCAAGCAGTACCGTCACAGCAAGGTCTCCATCGTCCTGCTTGTCGATTGAGATCGCCATGAAGTGACTCGCCTTCATCAGTTTCACCATGGCCTCGGTGTCCATGTCTTCACCGGATTCCATGGCGAAGGACGCCTGCATCGCCTTCACTTGGAGAATGGCCTCGACATCGTCCTTGCAACGGATTTGCATGCGCTGGTCGTATCGCTCAGCAGCCTCGCAAGCCCACGCATCGACCAAATGGGCTCCACTGGCGCCAATAGCTTTGGTTTCGCCTAAACCAGCCACCATAACGGTGGCATCGATCGTTGGACCTGTCGACTTACCCGAGGACCCAGAATTGGGGGATTTCGCCTGATCCATAACGTCGGCTGTTGGCGTGCTTGCGCAGCCCACAAGCAAGGCGAGTAAGGCGCCGTAGCGCATCAACTGCCAAGCCCTTTAAGAACCGCCGCCCGCAATTTCTTCTTATCGCCCTTTTTCTCGTTAAAACCATGTTTCGTGAACACGATTTTTCCCTCTGCGTTAATCATGTAGACCGTCGGTAAGGCAGCAGCTTTGAACTTCTTCTGAAGAATGTTGAAGCCATCATGAAAGATCGGAATTTCGATCTTGGTCTTTTTGGGCCCCATACCTTCTGCCAACTTCGCATCCAGTAGCTTTTTACCATCCCCACCCTTGTCCACAGCGATCACAAAACTCCGTAATCCCTTCGGCGCGAGTTCCTTGGTCAACTCATTGAGATAGGGAACCTCTTTCTGGCAGCTCTTACACCAGGTGGCATAAAAACTAAGCACAACAAGCTTTACATCACTCGGCTTGCGTTTCTTACCCACCAACTTTTTAAGCACCGTGGCGCCAAACCGATTGGCCGTCGGATCGCCTAAGCCAGCACCGATCGAGCCACGATTGATCGGCTTCAAAGTAAAGTGAGGAGCTTTGGCGCCCACAGGAAGTAGTTCGATCTTTTCCGCAGCAGGTGCTGCTTTCTTCGGTGCTTTTTTCTTTTTCTTCGCCACCGAAGGCGATGCGATTAAAAGGGCGGTAGCCACGATCAAAAGGCGATGCTTTAACATCTTCATAAGCTCCTTCCAGAACTCGTTTCGACCCCTAGCGGAGGTACCAGGGCCTGTCCAGCAGCCTTGAGGGCAACTTGCTTCCTCTGACGCTGTGATCCACTCTTTGTTCAGTCGACAGGGAGCGCCCCCAGGATCGCTGCGGCCTCCGGGCTGACTGCTTGGGTTTCCATCCCCTCCACTCGAAGACGAGCAGAGCCATCAGCTTCAAGAAAAACACTGTGTCGATGGGCGATTCGTCCGAGCCACTTTGTCTTTGCCTTGCGGCCACGGCCACTCAAGTCTGCGACCACGACCAAGCCAGCCGATCGCAAGCCCTGCATGAGGACCAGTGCCTCTTCAACCCTTTGGTTTCGATCCGTGACGATGGCGATATCGGCTGGAGAATGCGCTGCTTCTGCCCCCGCCTCCCGAGCCAACAACTGAAGTCGTTCCGTCCCGGCAGCAAAGCCGACAGCAGCGACCCCTTCATCACCACCGACACTGCCAAGAAGCCCGTCGTAGCGCCCGCCCGCAATCACCGCGCTCTGAGCACCCAACTTCTGGGTCGTGCACTCAAAAACCGTCCGTCGATAATAATCAAGCCCCCGAACCAGACGCTTGTTCACTCGATAGTCAAGACCGAGCTGGTCCAGTCCCTTTTCGACCCCCATTTGGTGCACTTCACAGGTTTCACAAAGCGAATCCAATGGAAGCGGTGCATCCTGAAAAACAACCTGGCAGGAGGCCGATTTACAATCGAGACTACGAAGCGGATTGCTTTCTGTCCGCTGGTTGCACAGATCACAAAGTTGGACCGCCTCTCGACGCAAAAACTCCACCAACTTCTTGCGATAGGAGGGGCGACATTCTGGGCAGCCGACACTTCCAAGTTCCACCACAACGTCGTCCAAGCCAAGAGCATCCAGGATGGCCGCAGCGAGTGCGATCACCTCGACGTCAGCGCTGGGATCAGGCTCACCAAAAAATTCGACACCAACCTGATGAAACTGGCGATAACGCCCTTTCTGCGGGCGCTCGCGACGGAACATCGGTCCCGCGTAAAAGGCTCGAAAGCGAGGATTGTCCCGGAGGATTCCGTGTTGCACGACCATACGAGCAACACTGGCGGTCGCCTCTGGACGAAGGCAGAGCGAACTGCCGTCTTTGTCCTCAAAAGTATACATTTCCTTACCCACAACATCGGTGGCTTCACCCACACTGCGAACAAAGAGATCAAGCTTTTCAAGGATCGGTGTTCGGACCTCCTCGGCCCCCCACCGCTTCGCCAGTTGACGAGCGATCGCCTCGACGGCGCCGAGGCTGGAGGCCTCGACGCCGAAGAGATCGTTCATGCCTTTGACGGAACGAAGGCTCGCCATCGTACAAGCTCCCTAGCTAGGGCGCCGTTCCCGACCGCCATCACGACGACCGCGACCGCGGTCACCGCGACCACGACCACGATCACCGCGACCTCGACCACGATCACCGCGCTCTGCGCGCTCTTTACGTCGCCGTTCCTGCTCTTCATCCCAGCCCTCAGGCTTCTCAAGCAGCGGGCGGCGACTCAAACGGACCTTGCCGCTTCGCTCGTCAACTTCGAGGACCTTCACTTCCACCTCGTCGCCCTCTTCAAAGAGATCCGAGGGGTGCTCGACACGGCTGTAGGCCATCTCACTCACATGCAGCAGTCCATCGATGCCGGGCATGATGCGCACAAAGGCACCAAAATCGGTAATCTTAGCGATGTTGCCCGCATAGACCTTGCCCTCTTCAGGGACAGCGGTCAGTTCTTCGATCAACTCCCGAGCGATGGCACGTGCAGCGCCGTCACTACTCATTACATGGACGATGCCCACACCACGGCTGTGGTCTTCGTCCACATTGATGGTGCAACCGGACGCTTCCTGAAGCTCCCGGATCTTCTTGCCGCCCGGTCCGATGATGTCGCGAATCTTGTCCGCAGGAATCTCGATGATGTCGATACGAGGAGCGTAAGGACTCAACTCTTCACGAGCAGCGTCCAGGGTCTTCGCCATTTCACCCAGGATGTGCAGACGGCCCGCCCGGGCCTGTTCTACAGCTTCCGTCAGCAGTTCTCGAGCCAGACCCTTGATCTTAATATCCATCTGGATGGCGGTGATACCGTCCCGAGTACCGCAGATCTTAAAGTCCATGTCACCGAGATGATCCTCATCACCGAGAATGTCCGAAAGGATGGCGTAGTCATCACCTTCCTTAATCATGCCCATGGCAATACCCGCCACCGGCTTAGCCATCGGCACACCGGCAGCCATCATCGCCATGGAACCACCACAGACGCTGGCCATGGAGGAGGAACCGTTGGACTCGGTGATCTCACTGACCACGCGAACCACGTAGGGAAACTCTTCCTGGCTAGGAACCAGCGGCGCCAGTGCCCGACGAGCAAGAGCACCGTGACCATGCTGGCGACGATTCGGACCAATCCGACCCGTCTCACCCACACAGAAGGGGGGGAAGTTGTAATGCAACATGAAGGTGCGATCTTCCATGCCATTCAGGGACTCAACCCGCTGAGCGTCGCGGCCCGTGCCGAGGGTGACCGCCACCAGAGCTTGAGTCTCGCCACGCTGGAACATACTCGAACCGTGCGTACGGCCCAACACATCCACCTCGGTGTCAATGGCGCGAATTTCGTCATAAGCACGTCCACCAATCCGCTTTTTCGTCTCCAGGACGGAGCCACGCATCATGTGGTGTTTCACCTCGCCGAAGCAGGTGCTGACCTCATCGCTGCGAGCAGCCAGAGCCTCATCGGCAAACAACTCATCTTTGACCGCCTGCTTCACCACAGCGATCTGAGCGTATCGGTCTAACTTGACGGGTACCTGCAAGGCATCCGCCAAACCGTGGCTGATGGCTGTCTTCTCAACCAACGCGAGAAGTTCCTGGTCGAGATCCTTATCCACAAATTCGATTTTAGTGGATCCCACTTCAGCGGCCATCTCGCGAATCGCTGTGATCATGGGCTGGGCTGCATCGAAGGCCAAGTAGAGGGCTTCGATCACATCCGCCTCGGCGGCCTCGTTGGCACCACCTTCAACCATGACGATGGCTGAATCAGAACAACCGACCATCATATCGATGTCGGCAATGCCCCGCTGGGTAAACGTGGGATTGATGATGAACTCACCGTTGACTCGTGCCACTCGCACGCCGGCCACAGGACTCTCGTCACCCCATGGGATATCCGAGATGGCGAGGGCAGCAGACGCTGCGGTCAAAGAGGCTGCGTCGGCTTCATACTCACCATCGTAGCCGATGACCGTCGAGATCACCTGAACCTCGTAACGCCAGTCCTTCGGGAACAACGGCCGACAGGTGCGGTCGATAATCCGGGCGATGAGAATCTCATCGGGACGAGGGCGCGCTTCACGGCGGAAATAACCACCAGGAATCTTGCCTGCAGCGTACTGCTTCTCTTGATATTCAACGCTCAGCGGAAGGAAGTCCCGATCGATGGGCTTCCCACTGCGTGCGGCGGTCACCAAGAACTGGGACTCACCGTTGCTGGCCATGATCGAATAGGCCTGCTTGGCAATCTTGCCGGTCTCAAGGACCAACGTGGAGTTTCCGTAGGGAATCTCCTTACGACAGATGGACATAATCGTCCCCTTCTGACCCCAAATCAGGGTCTATGTAAGGGGTGTGCACCTGCGGGGAGAGCGAAAAGAATGTTGGATGGGTCGCGACCATACGGCCCACACAACATCCTTCTCATCCCGGTCAGGTGGACACCCGCAAGCCCCCGGTCAGGGGCGAAAGATCAACACCCAACCACTGGGTGCTGTCGATGTCTTGGGCTTATCGCCGGATGCCGAGATCGGCGATCAGGGTCTTGTAGCCCTCGAGGTTTGTCTTCTTTAAGTAATCCAGGAGACGGCGCCTCTTGGACACGATCCGCAGCAGACCGCGCCGGCTATGGTGGTCCTTGTGATTCTTCTGAAAGTGGGGTTGAAGATCGAGGATCCGGGCCGTCATCAGCGCAATCTGCGCCTCTGGGCTGCCTGTGTCACCGGGGTGACGCTGGTACTTCTCGAGGATCGCCTCACGTTGAATCTTGGTAATCGCCATTTGTTTACTCCTAGCCATGCCATCTTGTGGCCCCAACCGCGGCATGGTGCAGTCGAGGGCGTCGCCGTTTACGGCACTCCAGTAGGACCAGCAATGAAAATCAAACAGGCATTCTTCCCTTTGCGTTCACCCAAAGAAAACGCAACGCAACGCGGCAAGCGCCGATCATTCAAAACGGGGATCACATTTCATGCACAGAATGATCTTCACGGTTGGCATGCTGTTGAGTGCCTGTGGCAGTGATGACCCCGTGGAAAGCCTCCGCGCTGACGCCGGATTGAGGCGAGATCAAAACCGTCCCGGGATCCCCGCTGATTCAGGCTTCGACAACCGCCCCCTCCGCCCCGACGTCGGCCTCCGTATCCCTGACCAGGGTTTTCTTCGTCGAGATACCCAGGAACATGGGGATACCCACAGGAACCAACCCACGACTGACTCAGGTCCACTGGAGCGCCAAGACACCGGAACGATCAGTGAACGTGATGCTGGCGAACTCGATCCCGTCGAGCCTCCTTTGCGACGAAGTCGCTTACTCCAGCAGCGGCAACTCTTTTGTGATGGCGAAGAAATCTCGTCAGCTTCCTTCACCTGGCGAGACGGCGCCTTGACCCGCATCCAAGTGGAAGAGGTTGGCTTTCCCGTCTTCGATTGGCGAATCACCCAAGAAGCGGGCCGACCGCTCCGTGCCCGCAGCGATGTCGACGGATGGGCTTTAGAGGCCGAGTGGTCCTTTCGAGGGGACCGGCTCGACTCCGCATCGATGGGGGATGCTGAAGAATCCATCGAGTGGCGTTTCGAGTACGATGCAGTGAATCGCCCCATCGCGATGACGGTCGCCGAGCGGATCGATGATCGAATCACCGAGCGTCGCTCTGAAGCCACATGGGGTCCGATGGGTCCGGCAGCGTTCTTTGGTACAACAATTCGCTACACCGATGGACGACCCAGTACGATCAATGACGTTGCTGCTGTGCTTTACGACCGGAATGATATCCTACAAGGCGTGGGTGGCGGTGCTTTTGCTTTGCGCTACGGGCCGACGGGTGCCCTCTCTGAATTAGATCTGCTCGACGGCTGTCGCTATCGGTTCACTTGGGCCAATGGTGAACCGACATCTTTCCGAGGAAGCCTTGGGCTTGGCGATTTTGCCATGCTTTACGACGTTGAAGGTCGCTACATCGGTGACTTTGATCCGGGGAGCGAACTTTACCTGGTCATCCTGCTCCTGCTCGGTGAGTAACGTCGACCCTTCTGCCTATGAACTTTCGGTCACGCCCAAAGCCCTGAAACGCCGAATGCGCTGATCCACCAGTTCATCAGGCTTGAGATCAGACAACTCATCCAATGCGGCGACGATTCGGTCGCCAAGGGCATCAGCTGCCTGCTGATGATCCCGGTGTGCTCCGCCTCGAGGCTCTTCGATAATATCGTCGACCACACCGAGATCTTTCAGGTCGCTCGCCGTCAGACGCAAGGCTTCCGCCGCATCCTGCCCTCGCCCCTGCTCTCGAAATAAAATTGCACTGGCTGCCTCCGGGCTGATGACCGAATAGACGGAGTTGCTCAGCATAAAGACTTTGTTGCCCACACCGATAGCCAAAGCACCTCCCGAGCCTCCCTCACCTGTGACGATGCAAACCACCGGCACCTTGAGACCCATCATTGCCTCAAGGTTGTAGGCGATTGCCTCGGCCTGACCCCGTTCCTCTGCATCGAGTCCAGGGTAAGCACCGGGAGTGTCAATGAGGCAGACAATAGGTAACTGAAATCTCTCAGCGACACGCATGATACGCAGCGCTTTCCGGTAACCTTCAGGCCGAGGCATACCGAAGTTCCGGCGCATGTTTTCGTGAGTGTTTCGGCCTTTTTGAGTACCGATCAACATCACATTACGCCCCCTCAAACGCGCCAATCCGCCAACGATCGCTGCGTCATCAGCAAAATGCCGATCCCCGTGAAGTTCCAGAAACCCCTCAAAGGCAAGGTCCGCATAATCAAGGGTATAGGGCCGCTGGGGATGACGACTTAATTGCACCCGTTGCCAACGTCCCAAGTCGGCATTTAACCGGTCTTCGAGTTTCTCTTGTACCTCTTCAAGGCGGGGGATCACAGCGGCGATATCCTCATCCCGGGCAGCGATCGGGGCCAACTCAGAGAGACGGTCCGCCAGCTCAACAGCGGGCCGTTCAAAGGGCAGAACATGGCGTTTCATGGGTCTTGCTCCTCCTGAGCCCAACTGACGATGAGATCAACGACTTGGTCAATGGTCAATCCATCAGTAACCAACTCGCGAGCATCTTTTGCTTGCACCAGAGGTGCCTCTGATCGGCTCCGGTCTCGAGCATCTCTTGCGATGATCTGCTCGAGTAATTCCGCCAGGTCGTGATGCTCGCCTTGAGCCTTCAACTGCTCATGACGACGTCGGGCCCGTTCCTGGGGGCTGGCTGTCAAAAACACTTTTAAATCAGCATCCGGAAAAACCACCGTGCCGATGTCGCGCCCCTCAAGAACGGCACCAGGTTCCTGGCGACCGAGCCGCCTCTGCTCCTCCAAAATGGCTGAGCGCACGCTGCCGAGCGCACTTGAGATGGAAGCAAATGAACTAATCTCTGGCGCTCGAATACTCTGGCTCACATCTTCGCCATCGAGGAAAACCCGGTCGCCATCGAAGTGAATCTCGATGCGGCGAGCGACAGCACCCATCTCAAGCTCATCATCGGGAGATAAACCCGCACGCTGTCCAGCAAGTGCGATGCAACGATACAGAGCACCGGTGTTGACCTTCACAAAGCCAAGCGCTGCAGCGACCTGATCACTGACAGTGGACTTCCCGCTGCCCGCAGGTCCGTCCACAGCAACCACGAAGCCGGCGCTCACCCCAAGATCTTTTCACATGCAGCCCACAACCGATGGTGGTTCGCTTCCGTGCCGATATTCACCCGAGCAAAAGTCGGTAAGCCGTAGCCCGTCATCGGTCGTAAGATGACCCCTTCCTCAAGAAACTTGGGGAAGAGTGGATCGAAAGGCTGCTGAAAGTCACCCAATAAGAAGTTCGTCTGGGAGTCCCAGGTTTTCACCCCAAACCCCTCAAGGCCCCGTCGCAAGGCCGGGAGTTGATTCTCTACAAGTTCCCGAGACGCAACCAGGAACTCTTCATCCTCCAGTGCTCCGACCGCTGCTGCTTGAGCTAACGAGTTGCAATTGAAGGGTGCGCGAGCCTTGTTCAGCAATGCGACCATATCCCGATCACCGATTCCGTAGCCCACTCGAATCCCCGCAAGACCATAGGCCTTCGAAAAGGTTCTCATCGTCAAGGTCCGAGGACGGCCGAGCGCAATGGAGATACCGTCCGCTTGGTTCTCGGCTCGAACGAACTCTTTGTAGGCTTCGTCGAGAATAAAGACGATCTCCGACGGTAGACGTTGAATGAACTCCCCCATCCAATCCGCCCCCACCCAACTACCGGTCGGGTTGTTCGGATTGGCGAGAAAGACCATCTTGATCTTCGGGTCGGACTCGATCGCTTGAATCATCGCATCGACGCCATAGGTGAAATCCGGATCCATCGGGACGTGGACCACCTGTCGACCATTGGAGCGACAGCATAACTCGTAGATGATGAAGGTGGGTGTCCAGACGGCGATCTTCTCATCCGGCTGAAGGATCGACTTCATCAGCAACTCGATCACCTCGTTCGTCCCATTGGCCGGCAAGAGATGATCGAAGGTCACACCGTAATTAGAGTATCGGCGACACAGCGCCTCTTTCAGATAAAATGCGGAACCATCAGGGTAGAGATTGAGCTTGGGAAGCGCAGCTTGGATCGCTGCGACGGCTTTAGGGGATGGTCCGAGAACATTCTCATTGCTCGCTAGTTTGGCAATTTGGTCCTCTGCTAAACCGAATTCTCGTGCAGTCTCTTCGATGGGCTTACCGGGCGGATAGATCGGCAGGCGATCGTAATACTCTGGCCCGAGACGTCGTAGGTTCATCGACCCTCCTTTCCGAAGGCGGGCCGCCCCTAACAGAGTTTATCGATCGCTTCTACTGCGAGCCGCGGCCACGCTGCTTGAGCGTCTTTAGTCTCAACTCGAATCGGTTTAATAAAGCGGGGCTGTTTACTTCAGCGAAAGCATTCTTTCGTTCCGCTTTAATCAACTCAACCAAGGGCTCGATCGCCGAGGAGTCACCGGCCGCTGCGAGGGTCTCGACCGAGACTTCACGAACCTTGCGGTAGGGTGAGCGCAACCACGGAGCGACCTGACGAGCGACCTTCGCCCGGAGGGGATCTTCGGTTGCAGCTTGGTGCAGAGCAGCACCGAGACCGTACGCTAACCAAACGCAGACCTCTCGAACCGGCTCGGCAGTGCCCTCTGCGAGGCATTGACCCTCCATCGCCTGAAACCGAGCGAGAAGCGCTGGTATGACCGTGACATCTCCCGTGGTCGCAAGGGTTTCAACGACGAGGGCCTCCAATGCCGGGTCACCATCGATCAGTAGCGGCTTGAGTAAAACAACAAGTTTGGCTGCACTGAAGCACCGTTGGGTTCTCAACAGCGCCTTCAAAACGTCTTGCCGAGACGCTTTGTTGTCGGCCCATACCTTCCGACGCAGTCGGGCCACTGCCTTCAACAAGCGGGGATCGTCTCGAAAATCGTGGCGTCTAGCCCCGGCACAGGCAGTCTCTAACCGAATCAGTCCCGCGATTTGTTGACCGTGATCCGGTCTTAGAAATCCTCGGATCGCCTCTTGAGGCGTGACTGGAATGGATAGCAGTAAGAGCAGCAGTCCGGGCATTAAATCTCGTCGAACATGAAAGGTGCGACAGCGTTGATCCGATCCTGAAAACCTTCTGGGTAAAGGAACCAAAGGGTGGCTGCCAGGGAACTCAGAAGACTGTTCCCGTCTTGGGGCGTAAAGCAGAAACCAGCCAACTCTCGATCATTGCGAAGGTGGAGTGTCGACTCAGCGATCACCGTTTGGTTTAGAATACGACCGAAAAATCCATGATCTCGACCAAAGCTGAACACCGAGTTTGCACTCTTGCGATCCGTCATCGCAACCCATTGGTTCTGACGCAGTCGGTCTTTGACCTCGTCCAGCGTAAAGGGCCGCGCCAACTGCAGATTGAAGTGCATCGAATGCATGTATTGCGTGTTGAGTTTCATGGCCGAACTAAAGAGCTTGGCATCATGGCCGAGCGTATTCAGTAGATGCCAGGCATCCCGCGCATGATGGGTACCGAAATGCCCATCCTTGTGGTTGCCCACCTCAGGGCTGGGCAGAAAGCTGCCATCCTGGCTGATGTCATTGGCCCGACGCAAGAGGAGGAAACGACCATCGACCAGATCGATACCTCCCTTCTTGTTCTCGGTAATCGTCGTGACGATTCGACTGAGGTTGTGGGTGTTGCAACTCACCACATGAATATATCGGTCCTTACCCTGCACGAGCGACTCATCATTGATCCCTCGGGCGTACATCTTACCAAAACCAAATTCGCTACCTTGTGCGATGAATCCCTTTGAGCCGTCGAGGTGCTTGTAATAACGCTCTTTGTTGGCGTTACCGGCAGGCGTGCAATCAATGACGACATTCGCCCGCTCGAGAGCGTCCGCATGGGACATACTGACCCGGTGCCCTAAAGCCTCAAAATCGGCTTTGACGTCCGGGTCGGTTGAGAGCAGTGCACCCCGCCGAAGACAGGCCTCAACTTTTGCTCGCTCCCGACGGATCGGTGTGCGCTTGTGAAAGGTCACCTCATCAATCCCGAAGGCTTCCTTGAAATGACAGAGAAGCCCAATGAGTGGCTCCCCAATGGTCCCAGTACCGACGACATGAACGATCTTCTTGGTCATTGGATCCATCCTTAGTGTTGCCCTTTGGGCGGGCGATCCATGCTCACGCCCAATCCACAGGGTCAAGGCCAACAGGGCTTCAACGGGTCAAACGAGCATTTTAGTGTGTCAGAATTTGCCGAAAGTGTTCGCACGCGCGAGCATTGGAGCAAGACTGGAACTTGCCGTGACTGATCGATTATTCGCAGGCAAATATCATTTAAAACGCCGCCTCGGCCTCGGGGGGATGGCCGAAGTCTGGTTGGCCGACTTACAAGGGCCTCAGGGCTTCCAGCGGGAACTTGTGATCAAAAGAATCCTGCCCCATCTCGCTGATGATGAGAACTTTCTCAGCATGTTTGAAGACGAGGCTCGCCTGGCAGCCCAGTTAAATCACCCCCATGCCGTCCGCGTGGAAGAACTCGGAAAAGAGGACGGCACCTGGTATTTGGCGATGGAGTACCTCGATGGTGCTGATCTTCGGGATCTCGCCCGCCGAGCCCGAGGAATGCGGCAGACAATTCCTTTAGAGGTTATACTTCAAATCGGAGCGGATGTTGCTTCCGCACTCCATTACGCCCACACGCTGTCCGACCCCCAGGGACGACCTCTCAACCTCATTCATCGGGATGTGAGCCCCCACAACGTGATCGTGACTCGTAACGGTCATGCGAAACTGGTGGATTTCGGTATCGCCCGAGCCGAATCAAACCAGGTCAAAACACGAACGGGAATGGTCAAAGGCAAAAGCGGCTACATGAGCCCAGAGCAAGCATTAGGTCGGGATCTGGATGGCAGAAGCGATCAGTTTGCGTTGGGGATTGTTCTGTATGAACTGTTGCTTCGAGCCCGTCTGTTTCGAGGTGACTCGGACATGGCGGTCATGCGGAAAGTCGTCGCCTGCAATATCCCACCCTTGCTGAGCATCGCTCCAGATCTCCCCGAATCCGTCCAAGTCGTGATCAATAAAACCCTACAAAGGGCACCAGAAGATCGTTACGCCGATGGCAACGCGCTCTCCGAGGCTTTGCTGACATGTCTCCATGAACTGGGCTTGCGCGGCGGGCACCACAAGGTGGGCACATGGGTGCAGGAGATGCTCAAATCGTCCGTCGTTCTGCCCCAACTCCCATCCGTTGATGATTTAAATCAATCGGAACCACTTCGAGAGGAGTTAACCCGCCTCAGTTCTCAAAGCTCCACTCGGGCAGCACGACTCCGCTCTGCCAGTCGAAGTCATCGACCCCGGACGGAAGAAAAGGCGCCAGGAACCGAGGTCACAAGCCATACCGAGGAACGATATCCCGCGATGCTTTGGGGGGCACTTATCGCCGGGCTGATCGTCGTTCTCGCCTTGGCGACGAATCTAAGAAGTGGACAGCCTGACGCCGAGATCACAGCAGACCCAGTTCCTGTTGAATCGGTTGTTCGAGCCCCCGTGAAAGCGCCGGAGACCGTCACGATTCGCAATGAAATTGCCAAAGCCCCGGACGCTCCTGTGCCGACACGTGTTTCGTCAGGTACGGGATCAGGCGTTTCACCCAGCAAAAGCGCACCCGCCGCTCCAGCAAAAATGAAAAGAAAGGCGAAAGTCTCGACGGCAGGAAAAGCGGTTAAAATGGGTCAATCCGCCGCAAAGAAAACCGTTTCTGTTCAGGTAGACATCAAGCAGCGTAATCGCCACTTCGACTGGGGAATGGTTTATCTGAACGGTCGTGCCGTCGGTATGGCGCCCGTCAAAGGCGCTCAAGTTCCCGCCGGGTCACTGGCAATCTGCATACACAACAAAGCCTCAGGTATTGCGCTCCGCACTCGGGTTCAGGTGAGTGGCAGCAACATGAAGTTTGAACCCTTTGATATGGCGAAAGCAAAACCCGGAAAATGCCCCTGAGCAGCAGAAGCCTTGATCTCCCTCTGCCCAGGGGGCAAAGCCCGAGATGCAGGAGCTTGGCATGGCGATCGATGTAGACACACAGATTAAAGAACTCTCTCGAGGCTGTGTTAGCTTCCACAGCCCAGAAGAACTCAAGAAGCGACTTGAGGAAGGTCGCCCGCTCAGGGTGAAAGCGGGTTTCGACCCCACCGCACCCGACTTGCATTTGGGTCACACTGTCTTACTCCAGCGAATGAAGCGCTTTCAAGACTTGGGTCATCAAGCGATCTTTTTGATCGGCGACTTCACCGCTCGTATCGGCGATCCGTCAGGGCGCTCAAAAACTCGCCCTCCACTCACAGACGAAGAGATTCAAGCCAATGCAAAGACCTACGCAAAACAGGTTTTTAAAATTCTAGATCCCGAAACGACCGAAGTTCGCTTTAATGGAGAATGGTTTGCTGGAATGAGCGCCGCAGATTTGATTCGACTGGCATCCCGCTACCCCCTGGCGCGGATGCTCGAACGGGACGATTTTGCCAAGCGCCACGCCGAGGGCGTCTCGATCAGCATTCACGAGTTTCTCTATCCTTTAGTACAAGCCTACGACTCGATCGCACTGCAAGCCGACGTCGAGTTGGGCGGTGACGATCAACTCTTCAATTTACTGCTCGGCCGAACGCTCATGCGACAGGACCATCAGGCGGGTCGTGATCTGCCACCTCAAGTAGTCATGACCAATCCTCTACTCGAGGGAATCGATGCTCGAGAAGAGGGAGGTGAAATCGTTGGCGCCAAAATGAGCAAATCGCTGGGTAATGCCGTTGGTATTGACGAAGCGCCCCGGGATATTTTTGGCAAGCTTATGCGAGTATGTGACCCGCTGATGTGGCGGTACTACGAACTGCTAAGTGATCTAAGCCTAGACGCGATCGCCGCAAAAAAAGCGGCGGTCGCTTCGGGAACCCTACATCCGAGGGCTGCGAAAGCAGATTTGGCAGAAGAGTTGACCGATCGATACGGCGGTCCTGGAACCGGTGCAAAAGAGCGACAGGAATTCGATCGAATCAGCCATCATCGAGACGCAGTCCCCGATGACCTTGCCTGCTTCGAATTTAAGGCACCGATTTCCATCGTCGACTGCCTTTGCCGATGCTTTGAGAAGCAGGTGAAAAGCAGGGGTGCAGCCCGTCGCTTGATCGATGGGGGCGCCGTCAAATTGGATGGCGAAAAGATCACCAGTGCATTGTTCCAAGTCGAGTCCGGCGACTACGTCCTACGAGCGGGCAAACGTAACTTTGCTCAGATTCGAGTCCAATGAGACGCACTCCGCTTCTGCTGAGCTTGCTCGTCGCTTGTCCATCATCCCCTCCCCCGGCTGAACCGGTGGCGACGACGCCAGTTCACGATACGGGTCCCCGATGGTTTCCGCTCATCGTCAAGGCAGGCGATGGGCAGAGAGTCCGAACCAAGGACGGCTTCTGGCTGAAGGCGAACGAAGGCTCAACGAAGGCTTCGGCTGTTCTCGTCCAGACCGGTCCAGCCGCCGCCGCCGAACGTGCTTTTGTTCGTTCCTTTGTCGAGACGCCTCCCTGCGCGCTCGACCTTTCCTTCGAAAGTGCCGGCCTCGACACTTCGGAGGGCTGGCATGATGTCTTAATCGTACGCTGCGGAAAGCAGTGGCAGGGTCGGATCTATTTCGACCTGAGTGAGATCATCGCTCGCCAAACCGACCAACTCAAGCTCATTGACGAGCGCGAGCGACCTGAAGCCATGGGCTTGGATAAGGTCAAAGAACAAATCGGTACCAAAGAAACTACATCGCCGTCTCGGTAACCCGCGTTTCTCGAACGACATGCACCTGAACCTCGCCCAGTCGGTCGGCTCGATCCTCGATCCGTCGGACCAGTCGCTGAGCCAGCGCCATGAGCTTTCCTTCGCTAACCTCGGCTGGGTCGACAAGAACTCGAATCTCAGTGCCCGCTTGAAGTACATGGGCCTGCCGCACTCCCTCTTCCTCCAGCGCCATTTGCTCCAGAGCTTCAAGGCGTTCAATACTTTCTGCCAGTTGCTGACTTTGGACCCCAGGGCGACTCGATGCTAACTTTGCTGCCAGTTGCACCACAATGCCGGCTGTGGTCTTCGGGCCACTGTCCCGACAGAGATCCTCCAAAGCGGCAATGACTGCCTTCGCCTCTCCATATCGGCGGGCAAGAGCGACCGTAACTTCTCCGGTCGACCCCTCCATTTGATGATCGGCGGCACAGCCGATCAAACTGAGGAGCGCAGCCCGACGGCAAGGCTTCGGATTCACCCCAAGTTCCGCAGCAAGTCGCTCTGCAAGACGGGCAGACGACAATGCCTTGTGGAGTTGATTTTGACCATTCACCTGATGAATCGATAGCTTACCGAGCAGATCCAAGATCGCACCATCCAAGCCTTGAACCCCAATTTCTGCGGCAGCCTCTTCTCCCTTTTGCCGCAAAGACCGATCGACCGCTTTTCGAACCTTAGCGACCGATTCCTCAATGCGTGTCGGGTGAATACGACCATCCCGCAAAAGACGTAACATCGTCTCATGGGCGACAAGCCGTCGCAGTGGACTGAAGCTGGACAAGGTAATAATCCCTGGTGTGTCATCGATGATAACGTCGACGCCTGTTGCCTCCTCAAAGCTCTGGATGTTCCGGCCTTCTCGACCAATAATCCGGCCCTTGAGATCATCGGAAGGCAATTGCACAGCGGTGGTTGTTATCTCCTGGATGACCTCGCCTCCATAGCGAAAGACAGCCTTTGCGAGCAACGCTGCGGAAGCTTCTCGGATCTCTTCTTGTGCCTGTTGCTGAATCTGTCGCAAACCGGCGGCGGCACGCTCATGGGCGCGGCCTCGCAACTCTTCCTCCAGTTGGTTTAAGGCCTCATCACGAGTCAGTCCAGCAACCCGCTCTAAAGCTGTTTCCAACTCGGTTTCACGGGCTTCCATCGATTGAATGCTGCGTTGAAGTTGTTCCTCTTTCGCAGTCATTGAGTCCGTCTGAGATTGCACTCGACTCATCTCATTGTTGAGCTTTTGTCTCGCTTTTTTGAGGCTCTTTTCCTCCTCGCCGAGAACTTGTGCACGTTCTTTAACCTCGGCGATTTGTGCTTTCAGAGCGTCTTCCTCTGCATGTTGAGCGGATTTTATTTCATCGCGAAGGGCATCGAGGCGTTCGGCTTGCTCTGTCTCCAGTTCGGCTAACTTGTTCTGATGCTCCTTCTCTGCTTTCTCTGCAGCGGAAGCAGCCCTGTTCTTCACAACGAACCAGCCGATGATGACTCCTGGTATGAGTCCTCCTAATCCGGCTAAGATAAGACTCATCTGCGGTCATCCTTTCTCATCAACACCCTTTCCTGGGTGATAATCACATCCATTCGGGCATCATGGGCTTCCACCGGCAGACTGGCGACGAGACCAGCCTCGTCGATAACTCCGATTTTCCACGGCTCTTGAGCCGTGAGATATCGGTCGTAGAAACCCTTTCCTCGACCTAGGCGAGAGCCGTCCTGAGCGAAAGCAAGGCCGGGAACAATGAGCACCTCAGGAATCACTTCCTCGCACTCTGCCGGCGGTTCTTCAATACCGAAGGTACCAGGGCGCAAAGCAGATGCTTCACACTGCAGGAAACGCATGCACTGTCCCTCAACTCGTGGGAAGGCCAAGGAGCAGGGCAACTCGCCGATCACTGGCTCGTCTGCGAGCGGCCAGTAAAGACCCACCTGGTTCACCCGTTGATCGCTCAACAGAACGCAAAGACGATCCGTGATACCGTGACCGACCTGCTGCCAGTAATCCGACGACAGATGGCGACGACGGGCGCGCTGCTCTTGCCGGAACCGCTGTTTCTCTTCTCGCATGACGATCTCTCCGAACATCGATGATGTCCAACGAGAGATCCACCTGAAGAGGCCCTGAGTTGCCGCCCCGTCCTCAACACGACCTAGACCCGCTTGCCTAGGTGGGTGCTGGAGGAGTTGCTTCTACCGTACGCCCGGCATTTTTATCCGTGCCTTCGTTCCACAACTTTCAAACCAGCTCCCCTGATCTACCTGCGGTCGGCGCTGTTTCTCGGACGAGCACGGCGAGACTCAGGATTTCCCTCCAGATTTGGATCTAAGTTCATCAATTTCCCGCCGAAGTGCCTCCACCTCGGCTGCCAACTCATGAGTCATGCTGCGCAGGTCAGTCCTAAGATTTTCCAGCGTAAGGCTCAGGGTAAATAAAGCCTGCACCATCTTGCGAGGTTCGAGTTGCCGCAAGGTGAGTCTGGAATCACCGGACCGTCGGCCCATGACCCGGTCGAGGGAGAGATCTGCCTTTCGAGCTGCCTCATGGAGCATTTCAACAGAATGAGTTCCTGGCTGAATACGTAGCCGACAATCGGCGATTCGGACCTCCACACGTTCGCTCATCGCTCCCCCTCTACCGCCCACGGTAGTTGTCGCTCCCGGCTTGGTCAACGCCTTGGACCGAAAATACATACCCGACTAATGGTCAGCACCGAGTACCATCTGCTCCGCATCNGCGAAAAGGGCATCAACAAANTCACCGGCATCAAAGACCCGTAAGTCCTCCATGGCCTCACCCACACCAATGAACCGGACGGCCACCCCCATTTCATCGCAAATGCCTGCGATCACGCCGCCTCGAGCGGTTCCATCCAGNTTGGTCAAGGCGATGCCNGTNACCTCAACCGCTTCCTTAAAGCTTCGTGCTTGAGCGATTGCATTTTGNCCNACCGTTGCATCGAGCACGAGAAGNACCTCGTGGGGTGCTCCCGGTAGCGCCTTGCCCATCACGCGATGCATCTTTTTCAACTCTTCCATCANTTCAGCGCGNGTATGAAGTCTGCCTGCGGTATCGCAGATAATCACGGAGGCTCCCTGCTCACAGCCCTTTTGCACAGCAGAAAAGAGGACCGAACTCGGATCTGCTTGCGCCTTACCGCGGACGACCGTCGCACCACTTCGCTCNCCCCACACTTCGAGTTGCTCNACCGCTGCTGCTCGGAAGGTATCNCCGGCACCCACGAGTACCTTATGCCCCTCNGCNATCGCTTTGTNCGCAAGTTTCCCNATGGTTGTNGTCTTCCCAACACCGTTGACCCCNACCACCATAATCACCTTGGGTGAACCNGGCTCACCGCCNGAAAATAGCGGTGTNTGCTCGAGATCGAGAATCGCCTCGATCTCGCGNCGCAGACCGGCGAGCAACTCTCCCTGATTCTTCATCGATTTCGCCGCATGGTCCTCCCGNAGTTTCGTNAACAAACGGTCTGCTGTGCGAACCCCGATATCTGATGTAAACAGAACAGCTTCCAGTTCGGCAAAGGTGGCTTCGGTGACCTGAGTACCCAAGCCGAAGACACCCCCAAGTTTACCCAGTAATCCTTCCCGAGTTTTTGTCAGGCCGAGACGAAAAGCCTGCCGTCGCTCCTCCTCGAAGCGTTGCCTGTCCTCTTCCAAGTCATCGAGCCTCTGAGCCGCAGCTACCTCAGCCGCCTCTTCTCGAATNCGACGCTTTTCCGCTTTCGCCTCTCGCCGAGCTATTTTCTCCGCTTCAAACCGCTGNCGCCGAGCCTCATCCGAAAGCTCNGGATCAGGTTCTGGCTCGNCGTCTTTAACTCGGATTTCGACGGTATCCTTAGGAACAACCGCCGACTCGGACAGCGATTGTTCAGGCGCTCGANCTTGCTTTTNNTCCGGCTCTGGCCCCTTTTCTTCNACCACGGGATCCGGTGGCGGGTCCGGTTGTTCAGAGAGGCGCTTTGCCTCCTCCTTCGCATCGTAGGCCGTGTCGAGTTGATAGCCCCACCCCTCGCCACCGTCGTCTCGTCGCCGAGCTCTCAAAGTTGCGGTGATAGCCCAACCTAAACCCAACAAAACGACGAGTCCGATCGCGCCCCACAGCCANGCTTGTCCGCCTTCTGTCATCGCTTCGGCCGCCGTCGAGGTGTTAGAATCTTCAGATCGCTGCTGGTTGTTTCCGTACCGATAATTTCAAGCACCTCAGGAAGTTCCCGAACGCTGTCGAAGAAACGATCAACTTGAAAGAGTCGCCGCAAACGCTCAGGCTGTCCTGAAAANGCCCGACGCAAATGACGCAGCGCTCGCTGCTGGTCTCGCTGTGATGCGGACAAAGCGGCACGATAATAGGCAAGCCCAACATGGCCTTCGTCGAGGCGCTCCGCCTCATCGAGTGATTTTTCCGCCTCTCCATNAAAGCCAAGATGCAGGTAGGAGGCTGCCAGATCGACGTAAAGGTCGGCNCGAGGCTCTCCCAACTCGAGCGCACGNCGAATGGGCTGAACCGCCCCNCGCCAATCGCCTGCATCGATGCGGATGTGCGCCAACTCAATCCAGGCATCGTAATACGTTGCGTCCANCTCAAGAGCTTGCTGTGCATATCGCTCAGCCTCCCCAGGATCCCCGAGATCTGCGAGGGTCATCGCAATTTCGAGCAGAACCAGTGGATCGCTGCCATGGGACTCCTCGACTTGACGGAAAACCTCCATCGCCGTGTGCAAGCCTTCCCCGGCAAGAAACTGACCAAGTCTCAGCTTTAGACCCTCATCCTCTGGAAAGGTTCGCACGCCGTCCAGCAGAACAGCNAGGCTATCGAGCCAGCGCCCTTGTCGCAGCAAGCACTCTCCAAGCAGGTCATGAAGTTCCGAGGCTTTGGGATGCATTTTGATCGCTGTCCTGACCAACTGCTCTGCCTCAACCGACCAACTGCGGTTTAGCAGTTGTCTTGCGGTCTGAAAGACCTTCTCCAGATCATCATGCGTCATGGACTCTCCAGGCTCGGGCGACCGTCCGTTGACACAGCGNCCCTGCCTCGTCAAACCTCGACTTATGGTCGTGATCGGGCATGCTTCCTAGGGTGGAGGGCGATTGAAGCCGCTGTTACTGACNTGTNTTGTGTCGACGATGACTNTAGGAGTCGTCCTTGGAGGNTGTGCCGGCGGCGATGACCAACGGACTGGAAGCGAGGCGACCATCGCNTGTCTTGCGGATGAAGACTGCCCAACNGGTCAAGCCTGCGATGCTTGGACAGGTCTGTGTGTGTGCGCCAACTCGAATATTTGTGACGAGGGTGAGCGGTGCAATCCGTACACAGGCCGCTGTGAGCAGTTTGAGGAAGGCTGTCGTGTCGATAGCGATTGCTCCGTCGCCCTCTACTGCAGCAGCGAAAATCAATGTCGACCAAGGGGGGGGTTGTGCTCACCGTGTGACAACAGTTCCCAATGTGGTCATTCCCAAGATTTGTGCCTTCCCGGCGGGGCCTGCGGCGTAGACTGCAGCCGAGATCCAGATGTGTGCCCGACGGGATCCGTCTGCTGGCAGTTCGGTACAGCTGCTCAATGCGTCCCCGCTTTCGGTGATTGTTCCCTGCCGCCCGCTTGTCGCTCTGATGTCGACTGCCCGCGCGGCAGCACATGCTTCGAGGGCGCCTGCGTCGTCTCCTGTCAACGCAACGCGGAATGCCCGGCGGAATGGCGCTGTCTCGACGGTTACTGCCAACCCCCAAATCGCTGTCCTGAGGGCGATGATGCGACATGCCCAGAAGGAACAGTGTGTCGGTCTGGGTTGTGCGTCCCCGGCTGCAGCGCCAACAAAGCCTGCCCCTTGGGCGAACGGTGCACAGCCGGGCGTTGCGTGGAAGGCTGTGATCGCCATGCAGACTGCCCGTTAGATCAAGCCTGTGTCTCCGGAACCTGTCGCGACGAAATTTGCGATACTGAGGGACGTTGCGCCAAAGCGTGCCAGGCTGATCTCTTCTGCGAGCCTGGTCAATACTGCGATAACGACGCTGGACGTTGTAGAGATGGGTTACCGGGTGGCTTGTGTCGAGCTTGTAATCACCGCGTTCTTGGAGATTGTGGCGACGGTAACTTTTGTATCGGTGAGGCCAGCAGGACCGCTTGCAGAGCGAATGCGGATTGTGGCGGCAATGGCTTTTACTGCAATCCCGCCTACCCATGCTTTTTCACACGCGAGTGTGCTCAAGGACAGGAGTGCACAGGGGCAACGCCAGCGGACAATATACCCGGACGCTGCACGGGGGGAATCTGTGCCAGCTACCGCTGCGGTTTAGCCTGCGACCCTGAACAACCCAGCTGCCCCAGCGGTTTCCTGTGCGCGCCCGTGCGGGTTGCCGGACGGGTGGTCGGTCAAAACTGTATGCCAGAACAGGGGCTCACTTGCGTCGACCCCTGAGGATTTCCACCCTCTCTCTATGGCTCGTTGCATCGGCCTGCGGTGTCGGTACTCCGGTGTGCGGCGATGGCATTGTCTCGGGCGCAGAGACCTGCGACGACGGGAATTTAGAAAACGGAGACGATTGCACCGAGCATTGCCTGCAACCCATCTGTGGTGATGGTCTACTGAGTCGGGGCGAAGACTGCGATGATGGCAATAAAAATGACCAGGACGCTTGTACCTCGAACTGTCTCTTGGCGTATTGTGGCGATGGTATTCAGCGTATCGACTTAACCCGGGATGAAACAGGTTACGAAGCCTGCGATTCACCAAATTCCGCGACGTGCACCGATGAATGCCTACGGCCGACGCTGTTGTGGAACCGAGTCATGATGGGCGGCGGTGATTCGGGTGCGACAACCTGTGCCTATGATCGGTCAAGCAATCTACGCTGCTGGGGCAACAATCGATATGGCGTGCATGGACCACCCATCGGAGAAGATCGGCTGGCCCCAGGCCCTGTCTTCGAACAAAGCCCGAAAGGAATCGCTATTGGAGGGGGGCATCTATGTGAATGGATGACGCAGGGTACCGGATCGTGTTGGGGGCTCGCATCCGCAGGGCAAACAGGCCCTGAGGAAAGTGAGGGTTGTGCTCGGACAACTCGGGAAACGTGTCGTTACGATCGCGGTGATGTGGGCCTGACTGGCATTGAGTCGATGGCAGCCGGGTTAAGCCACAATTGCGCCCTGCACCGAGGTGACCTTAGCTGTTGGGGGTCCAATCTCCACGGGCAATTGGGCGACCCATTGCGTCGATCCCAGAGGGACGTCCCTACCCATGTTGAGGATCTCGATGAGATCGCCGACTTCGCACTTGGCGGCTTCCATAGTTGTGCCGTGATGACCACAGGAGCCGTCCAGTGTTGGGGGCGTAATGCCGAAGGACAGCTTGGCAACGGTTCAGATCAGGATGCCTTTGTTCCAGTCCCTGTCAGAGATCTCAGCGAAGTCGCACAGTTGGCGCTTGGTGATCGCCACAGTTGTGCTCTCAATGATCAAGGAAAAGTCAGTTGCTGGGGCTACAATGGTTACGGACAGTTGGG
This sequence comes from Myxococcales bacterium, assembly GCA_002696345.1. GTDB lineage: Bacteria > Myxococcota > UBA4151 > UBA4151 > UBA4151 > UBA4151. Next base: position 11,615 of record NZRT01000065.1, on the reverse strand, counting down.
TCAAGGCGAGATCCCTTCCCCTCGGCGCTGTCGACTCGGACAGAGCAGTCGGAACCATTGTCACCGATGGCCAGTCACTGTCGCCGCACTCCCGACCATCGAGAGGATTGCAGCCGGCGCTCGTCACACGTGTGCGCTCGGAACCAACGGTAAGGTCTGGTGCTGGGGTGATAATCGAAGGGGGCAACTGGGGGATGGAACCACAGATGGGGATCTCTGTATCCCACCGGACGGAGTCACCGCAGGCTGTCGACCAGGGCCGGTCCAGGTGATGGATTTGAAGAATATCAGTACCATCGCCGCTGGCCATGAAGCGACATGTAGCGTCGATGAAACTGGAATCATTCAATGCTGGGGACGTAATTCGTGGGGACAACTAGGCGTCGGAGACCGGACAGACCGTCATCATCCGGTCATCTTAGAAGCTTATTGAGAAAGCGTTGACGCCGGTCTCAGTCGGTGCTCTTGCTGACCTGGAGATTCCCGTGACCGAAGCGATTCCACAACGACTCGAAGACTTCGCACGAGCGGTTGAAAACACCACTCAGGCGGAGGGCTTGGCCGTCTTAAGGCAATGGCTTGCGGAAGATTTAGCGGCGGTCGAAGATCTCTTGACAGAACTCAACCAAGACCGTGCCGCTGGCGTGGCAGAACCCTTGCTCGCTGCCGGCGGGAAACGGATCCGGCCGTTGTGTCTCTTGGCGGCAAGTCGACTCGGCGACAAGGAGCCCTCGCAGCATGCCGTGGGACTCGCAACAGTTGTCGAGTACATTCACAACGCAACACTGCTGCATGATGATGTCGTCGACCTTGCTGTGGAGCGTCGTGGTCAACCCACGGCTCGAATGATTCACGGCAACACTGTGGCTGTTTTTGCTGGCGACTGGCTGCTCGTCCGAGCACTCCGATTGATTCATCAAACGGGCAGTCCCTGGGCACTGCCTGCCGCCCTCGATTGCATCGATGAACTCATCGAAGCGGAAATCCTTCAAATTGAGTTGAGCCAAAGCGGTAAGGAAAGCTCCGCAGATTACTTGCGGGTGATCGACGGCAAAACCGCATCACTTTTTCGCTTGGCTTTTACCTACGCCGGGTATCTCGCTGGGCTCGATACCGAACAACGAGAACAACTCACGGGTTTCGCCACTCATTTGGGCGTCGCTTTTCAAATCCAAGATGATCTGCTGGACCTCATTGGCGACCCGAAACAGACGGGTAAGCCGCTTTTCGGTGATCTGGCAGAAGGCAAACTGACCCTACCCATCCTCTGGCTGTTGCACCGAGAACCTCGTCACCGTAGCACAATCCAAGCCCTCACCCATTGTGCCCCGGAAAAGATGGATATCGAGCGGGTCCAACAACTGCGAAAAGTGCTCTCTTCATCCGGTGCGATCGATGCCTCTCGAGAGATGATTGAGGATCGGTTAAGAGAAGCGCACTCCAATCTGGACCGTCTTCCCAAGACGGTCGCTCGCTCCGCCTTGCGCTTAATGACACAACTCCTGGTAGGACGGACATCATGACATACAAAGGAGATCCAGTGGGTCAGCCGATGACCGAGGGAGATATCCTCGGTGGGTCGGGAGCCATGTTTGACCGCATTGCTGGGCGCTATGATCTGCTGAATCGATTGCAAAGTTTTGGCATGGATCAAGGCTGGCGGCGCCGTGCCTTGACGTCGCTGCAGTTGAAGGCCGGTGATCAACTCCTCGACTTGGCGACCGGCACTGCTGATCTCGCCATTATGGCCGCCCATCGGGTACCCGATCTCGAAGTAGTCGGCGTCGATCCAAGTCCTGCGATGCTGGAGGTGGGGCGATCGAAAGTAGAGCGCGCCGATTTATCACCTCGAGTTCAGTTGATAGAAGGGGATGCACAGAGCCTGCCCTTCGAAACCGACACTTTCGATGGCGTGTCGATCGCTTGGGGAATTCGGAACGTGGCGGATCGACAACGTGCACTTCGAGAGATGAGCCGTGTGCTCCGACCTGGAGGGCGTTTGGCCATCTTGGAAGGTGGCGAACCCGAAGGCTTTATCGTTGGGCCTACAGGGCGTTTCTACATGCATCACATCCTTCCTCAACTGGGTGCCTTGCTGTCTGGAGCCCAGGAATACAAATATCTACCGGACTCCATTGCTCAGTTTCCCAAGCCCTCGGAGTTCTGCGGGTATCTGGAAGAGGCTGGCTTCACGGCGGTTGAACATCGCCCCCTGACCTTCGGCGCTGCTCGCCTGTACACAGGTCGGTGCCCCTGAATGCTGCCCCGTCTCCAATTTGGTGGACCAGCCGCTCAAGAGGCTTTTGTCGCCGAAGGAAGCCGCTGGGTTGGAGAGACATGGGTTCGACTGGCTCACGTCGAAGAGGACTTCGTCCCCTTGCTCGAAAGCGCTCTTCAAATCGCCAAAGCTGATTTTTCGTCCCGGATTCTTGTCACCTTCGACTTCCCCGATTTGCGAGATGGGGTGGCAGGATTCGACGCAAAGTTATGGTCTCCAGAATCGATTCGTCCCGTTGATTCTGCGTTGTCCGAAAGGACACGGTCCTTCGCCATCAAAAACCATGGCGTCGAACCGAACGACGACCAACTGCTTCAATCCATTGCGAACTTACGCCCTATTTTCGATGACGACGTCCTGTCAAAGGTGGTTTTGGCGCAGCGCCTTAGGCTCGACGCTCCTGCCAACTGGAATGGCTTAAAGGAATCATCCGGACCGATTTGGAATCTTAGTCTTAAGGAAGCGAATCGAGCATTCTACGGACAGAGCCCTGAAGCTTTGCTGCGTTGGCAAAACGGGCGTTTAGAAACAATGGCTTTGGCCGGTACGACATCCCGGAGCGACGACCCTGCGGACGACGTACGAATGGCGACATCACTCCTTGAGAGCCAGAAAGACCGATTGGAACACCAGAGCGTTGTGACCCATTTACGTCAGATTTTCTCGGCCCACTGCAACTGGCTCTGCGATTCCGAACCACCTCAAGTCATCAAACTCCCCCAACTCCAACATCTCTGTACCCATATTCATGCGACTGATCCCGACATCCATCCGCTGATCATGGCGGCAAAACTGCATCCAACACCTGCGCTGTGCGGAACACCCCGACTCGAAGCGTTGCGTCACCTCCATCAGGTCGAAGGTTTCCCGCGAGGGCTGTATGGTGGTGTGATCGGCTGGTTTACCCCCTCTTCAGGGTCACTCGTTGTGGGTTTGAGAGCGATTCAGCAACAGGATGATGTGCTCGAAGTGATCGCTGGTGCAGGGTGCGTCTCCGGCTCGGACCCCCACCGAGAACTGGAAGAAATCCAACTCAAAAGAGACTCGATTCTGGCCGAAGCAGGGCTGTACTTTGCGTGATCGTTCAGGACATCAAGAGCAGTCGAGCGGGATCCGTGGGCTCATCGACCTCTTGATTCAGAGAGGTGTCACAGATTTCATTGTTTCGCCCGGTTCTCGATCCACACCGTTGGTCATGGCGTCGCTGGAGCGCGCCGAACTCAAACTCCATGCGGTGGCCGATGAGCGAGCAGCAGCATTCTACGCGCTGGGTCTCCGTCAGGGCGGACGACGACCTGGGCTCATCGCGACGTCGGGTTCGGCTCCCTGTCACTGGCATCCGGCCCTTGCGGAGGCAGCAGCCAGTCAGTTGGACCTCATTTTGTTGAGTGCCGACCGACCGGCTGACCTTCGGGAACGGGGCGCTCCCCAAACGATCGATCAACGGAATCTTTTCGCTCCCCAGATTGACGCGTTCTTCGAATTTCACGCCAAGCATGGTGAGGCCGAACTGGTGCGTTTGAGTCATTTTTTAAGCCAGACGCCGCAAACACAATCGATCCATCTCAATGTTCCTCTAGCGAAACCCCTCGCTCTGGACGATGGACCACCTCCTAAGGTGGACTTGAGCCCTGAACCCGAACAAGCTTCCGGTGAACTTCAGCCCAGGCAGGAACTTGACGGTCCCGGCTTGGTTCTTGCCGGTAGCCGAGCCCATCGGGAGGATTGCGCTGATCGACTCGCTACCTTTTTGCAAAGTACAGGCTCAACGCTCCTAGCGGAGAGTGCATCTGGTCTCCGTCATCACCCCGGGCTTCAAGGATTCCAAGAACTGACCCCACCGCAGACAACACCAGCCTGGGTGCTCAGAATGGGGCACTGGCCGACAGCAACCCCCTGGCGTAACGCACTGATACAATGGAGCGATGCGGGGGTGCCCATCATTGGAATCGGACCGGAAGCTCAGAAGAACCCACTGCAAAAGGATGCCCCTTTCCTCCCAGGCTCGATCCGGTCCCAACTTGCAACGCTCTGTGCACCCTCGAGTGAGCTACACACCTACCTCGGACCAACTCGGTCGATAAACCGGAGACTGCCTCCAGAAGACCGACTTCTCGAGACACTGGCTAACTGCTTGGAACCTGACAGCATTCTTGTGCTTGGCAACAGCCTTTCAGTGCGACGATTCGATGAAGCTGTTCGACCCGGACATGGTCCGGAACAGGTCTATTGCAATCGAGGCGTGTGTGGCATCGATGGCCAACTGGCATTCACCGCGGGATTAGCCAAGGCGATGGGACGAAGAACCACCTGCTTGCTGGGCGATGTTAGTCTGTTTCACGACCTGAACAGCCTCCAACTCGTGCGAGAGAGTTCGATTCCCGTTCAGGTGGTGGTTTTAAACAACGGTGGTGGCCGCATCTTTGACCATTTACCCGCCACCTCAACCATGAGCCCGGCTGATCATAGGCGCTTCTTTCAAACCCCCCAACAGCTTGACCACCGTGCTATCGCTAGACTGTTTCAACTCCCCTACCTTTGCGTGAAGCCCGGTGATTCGGATGGTTTGAAAAGATGGTTTGAAACCCAGAAAAATTCGAGCCTGATCGAGCTGGATTTCACGGCGCAATAAACAAGTCAGCCAAAGATTTAGCGGCGTAAAATGGCTGGTTGATCCCCAAACCAAAGATGAGGCGGTCCGGCGCAAACAAGAGGTTTGAACAGTAATCACGGAAACTTGGTATCGGGGCCGTCGGGTCCTTCCGCTGGGGCAGCGTCATCATCGTTAATTCAGGTGCAGGTAGTTGAAGCCAGGGCAGGAACTGACCGAGTTCCCTCAGGAGAGACTCAACAGCTTGCTCGTCCTTCAATCGAGCGTCGAGAACGACCCGATCCGGAAACGAGGTAACGGACACTCCCACACCCAACTCTTCGAGGAGGAGCGGTCCCACCAAGAAGGGTGGCCATTGCCCGGGCGCAAAGGTGAGTTTTAACTCGATGAGGCGCCAAGATTGACCCAAGTCTTCATCCCAACTTGCGCTGAGTTGACCTCTTCTCTTTTCCGGCCCCCAGGGAAGGTCACGGGGAGTTCCTGACAGCAAGAACTCACTGCCGTGAATCCGTTGTCCTCGAGGGGTGACGAGGGCTTCGATTCGTTTGCCCTTCATGTCCAGATCGACAACCATACCCGGCTCCATCACGTCCATCTGGGAAACGCCTTCCGCAAGTTCAAGAAAACGGTGCACTGGATCACGAACCACCTGACCATCCAAACGACGGCCGCCTCCCAAAACAAGTCCACCGTCCGATCGACTCGTCCATGGGTGCGAAGCGACCATTGAATCGAGAGCATGAAGCGTCTTTTTCGTGTTCGGAATCCGGCTAAGCCGAGGCTTTGCGCGAAATAGTCTAGGGCGCGCAAACAGGCTCCCACCAGGCGACTGGTCGCTTTGCTGCAGTTCCCAACTCCGTCGTTTTAAAAGCTTCTTTTGAAACGAAATGATGGGGCTTTTCGTGGGAAATCGCTCCGTTTGACTCGCCAATAATTCAACATCGCAAAACAGCTCTGCGGTCCCTTCTCGAGAGACGTACTGCCCCAGCAACTCCCGATCTTCGAGGTGGTCTCGAAGTGGGACGAGAAACCCCATTTCGAGTGCTCGTTCTCGAGGCCCAGAAATGGCTGTGAAATCCATGGGCCACAATGTGGGCCATGGCTGCGCTGCCTCAGGCTCGGGTTCATCGAGGGGTACTCGCAAAACCCGTTGACCGGCTTTCGCCACAAGACAGCCTGCTAACCGAACAAGAAAGCCACTCCCGAAAATAACAAGATCGTAGCTGCTGCTGGCTCGCACGAGGATCTCACGTCGCCCGGCTTAGCAACTGCGAGACCATCTTACTAATACCGGGTTCCAAATCGCGGATACGGGTCGCTTCCATGTAAGCAGGGGTCGTGATGAACCGATGGGTTTCGTCAATGCAAAGATTGTCCACAGAGCACGCTTCGTGGTGTGCACCTGTCTTGCCAATCTCCGCGGCATCATCTTCACCGGTTCCAAGAGTGACTTTGACGCCTTTCGAACCAAACAACTTGGCCAGGATGGCTGGAGCGATGCAGCAAGCAGCGATCCATTTCCCCTGTTCGTGGACTTCACTCAGCAGGCGAGTCACCTCTGCATCCACTTCTCCGGCTGCCCCGTCAAAAGCCCAGGTGCACAGATTTTTTGCGGCGCCGAAGCCTCCAGGCATCAGAACGGCGTCCAGTTCATCTGCGGACACCTCAGCCATCGGGCGAACGGGTCCTCTTGCGAGTCGAGCCGCCTCAACAAGGACGGATCGAGCACCTTCTTCAGGCGTCCCTGTTTGGTGATTGACCACATGGAACTGGTCTTTATCCGGTGCAATAAAGACGACATCTGCATCCTCCCGATCTAAAGCAAGAAGACACAGCACACTCTCGTGGAGTTCTGCGCCATCAAAGACGCCTGCACCACTCAGAATAAATCCAACCTTGATCGTCATCGGAAACTCCTCTCCATCACACGTCTTGTTAAAGCTGCGCCGCCGACATGGCAACCAAGCCTTTACCTGTTCCCTACTCCTGGCTAGGAGCGCCTGTCATTACTCCGGAGGAACTTCCCATGCCAGTGGTCGATTTTCAGGGCTTTTGTGCCATGCTCGATGCAGCGAATGAGGCGCATTATGCTTATCCCGCAATCAACATATCAAGCATGACAACGGCCAATGCAGCGCTGGCTGGACTCGCCTCTGAAAAGAGTGATGGGATTTTACAAGTCAGTACGGGTGCAGGGCAATTTGCCAGTGGACTGCAGGTAAAAAATGCAGCCCACGGAGCCATCGCGTTGGCAGAGTATATTCACCGAGCCGCTGAAGACTACGATATCAACGTTGCGCTTCACACCGACCACTGCCACCCCGAGAAGGTTGATGGATTCTTGCGACCTCTGATCGCTGAAACAGTCGCTCGACGATCTCGGGGACAGAAAAACTTGTTCAACGGACACATGTTTGACGGCTCCGTCCTGCCTCTCAAGGAAAACTTGGCAGCATCTCAGGAACTGATGCGAATCTGCAAAGACAATGAGATGATCCTTGAGGTAGAGATTGGTGTCGTCGGCGGCGAAGAAGACGGTGTCGACAACTCCGGTCAGCCAGCTGAGAAACTCTACACGACGCCTGAAGATATGGTCGCAACATGGGAAGCTTTGGAGCCCATCGGCGGCCGTTATATGTTAGCCGCCACCTTTGGTAACGTTCATGGTGTTTACAAGCCGGGCCATGTGCAACTGAAGCCGTCCATTTTGCGGGATGGTCAAGCCGCCGTCGCTGAACGTTTTGGCGACCAAGCACGCTTTGATCTAGTCTTTCATGGCGGTTCCGGGAGCGGACTGGAAGAGATTCACGAGACACTGCATTATGGAGTGATCAAAATGAACATCGATACGGACACCCAGTATGCATTTACCCGACCCATCGTGGACCACATCATGACCAACTATTCAGGTGTGCTTAAAATCGACGGAGAAGTCGGCGTTAAAAAGGCTTATGATCCCCGTGCGTATCTCAAGAAAGGCGAGCAAGGGATGGCAGATCGAATTGCACAGGCGGCGAGAGACTTAAAATCCGCAGGCCGTAGTCTGGATCTGTGACCCCTGTTTCACGAACTCTATGCTTTCTGTCTCCGTGCGGTGCTTCCGAGAGTCGATGGACTCCCGGGCGCCCAAGACTGTGACCTCCAAGGATTTCTACGGCAACTGAAGCAAGAAGCCCCGCTGATCTTTAGAGTCGGCTTCTACCTTTCTGCTTGGGTACTCGTTCTTACGCCCATTTTAACCGTCTTCCGGCCTCTGCCTGCGTTTCTGCTTTCTAAGTCGAAGCTAGACGCCCATGTCATGAACCTCAGCCAGTCACGATTTTACGGGCTGCGCCAGTCGCTGCTTATGGTAAAAACAGTGGCTGGGATGTGCTGGGGTGCCGATCCAAACGTTCGTAAAGCGCTCGGGCTCGAACCCTATGGTAAAGATCCTGGGTCCTGGAGAACGGATTGACTCACTATGCGTTTCAGTCGAGCCCCGAATGCCTCGAGATCGAGGTGGATTACGTGGTGGTCGGCAGTGGTGCAGGAGGCGGAAGCGCTGCCGTAACCCTCGCCCGAGGGGGCCGGTCGGTCGCCGTTGTTGAGGCCGGTGCCTGGCGGGATCCCGAGGATTATCCATTTACACTTTACGGCGCATTTCGAGACCTCTTTGACGGTTGGGGTGCATCGGTCACCATGGGCCGAGCGCTCTCTCCAGTTTTACAGGCTCGTACAATGGGTGGCACCACCGTCATCAACTCAGCCATTGTCGTCAGAACCCCGGGCGATATTTTTGATTTGTGGGTGGACCAAGTCGGACTCAACGATCCGACGATGGCGAAATCGGTTTGGACATACCAAGACCAAATTGAAGCGGAACTCTCCGTGTGTCCTGTTCCAAGTGAAGCCTTGGGCCGAAGCAACGAACTCGCTCTCCAAGCCGCAGAAAACTTAGGCATCGAGCGCCATGTAATTCGACGAAATGTCAAAGGTTGCATCGGTCATGCGCAGTGTCTTCAGGGCTGCCGAGCTGGTCGCAAACAAAGTACGAATGTCACTTGGATCCCGGAAGTCAGAAGACGTGGCGGCACAGTACTGAGTTGTGCTCCAGTGACTCGACTGATGCACAAAAAAGGGCATGTAAGAGGCGTCGAGGGGCGCTTTATCCACCCGCAAACCGGAAAAAAGGGGAGCCGCTTTAAAGTTCGCTCTCGACGAGCCGTCATCGTCGCAGCATCCGTAACGCACAGCCCGATGATCTTGTGGCGAAGTGGTCTAAAGTCACCAGCTCTTGGCAAAGGATTCCGAGCCCACCCAGGCACAGCCACGCTGGGGTCATTCGATGCGCCTGTTGATATGACCTTTGGCGCAACTCAAGGCATGGCTTCGACCCATTTCCGTAACGAGCCTGGACTCAAACTCGAAACGTTAAACATGCCCCTTGAACTCATCGCAGGTCGACTTTCTGGAGCAGGAACAACCCTGATGCAGCGAGTCAGAGAATACCGTCATCTTGCCCTTTGGGTGGCAGCTGTACGTGCTCAAAGTGTGGGGTCTATACGTCCTGGTTTCGGTGGAAAACCCCAGGTGTTTTACACGATGAACCGTGAGGATATGATTCGTTTGCGGGAAGGATCCATCCAGTTGGCTCGGCTCTTTTTCTCAGTCGGTGCGAAGGCGATCATGCCGGGAGTTCATGGTTTGCCCTACGCCCTCGGCCCCGACCAACTGCATCAATTAGAAAATGCGCCTCTTGACCCTCGAGCTTGGACCAGTATCCTGACCCATCTTTTCGGCGGATGCACGATGGGCGCTGATCCCCGCAGTAGTGTCTGTGATTTCGATGGTAAGGTTTATGGCACCGAGGGGCTCTACGTGGCTGATGCCTCCATTATCCCTTCGGTCCTAGGCGTCAATCCGCAACACACCATCATGGCACTCGCCCGCAGAATATCGACCCGATTAATGGAGCAAAACGAATGAGTCACCTCGCAAACCTTATCAATGGAGACGCTCCAGCAAAAACCATTGGGGATCACCTCGTTTCTCTCTCCGTCGACGACCGAACCGACGAAGTTCGATCTCTGAGTCGGAAAGCGGTCGGAGATTTGTATCGAAAGATGACGGGACAACGCCCGATGACACTCGACGACTTCGTTCCTCCATCGCTGCCTTCAGATGCACGAATTCCCCACTTGGGAATCAATACACTTCCTGTTTTTCGGACCTTCGAAAAACACTTCACCCGGGCTACAAACCGGGAGGATGAGTTGTGGGGATACAACAAACAACAGAATCAATGGATTACGGGTCCGGGCTACTTTGTGGTTCATCCAGCCGAAGAGGGCAGTGAACTCTTCATCGATTACAGGGCGGTTCCCGGCGAGGACATCCCCGGATGGCCCAAGCGACAGCCCAACGAGGTTGGGGTGTCAAAGCTTGTGTATGCAGGCATGCAGGACGACATGCGTTTCATTTGCGATGGCGTCTGCGTGGGGAAGGCGCGCAAAGGCAACAAGGACTTAGGGCAATACTTCGTCCTGGTTCGAGGTGAAGCCTATTAGGTCAACCGAGTCGGTTCCCGGTCGCCGGTTGACAACTTCTCTCTAAACCAAGGTCAACCCGCACGGCAGTCCCCCTCGCAATCTGACTTTCGAGGTGGATCTCTCCGCCCATCTGCCGGACAAGTTCTCCGCAAAAAGCCAGCCCAAGCCCAACGCCATCGAAACGTCTCTCTAATCCCTCATCGGCTTGGGCAAATGCTCCAAAGATCCGAGATTGATCATGATCCTCGATACCAACTCCTGTATCTTCAACTTCAAACCGTAAGATGATCTTCGAGGAGTCTTTCTGAGTATAGGCTCGGAGTCGGAAGAGCACTTGACCCTCAAGTGTGAACTTTGCGCTGTTGGCGATCAGATTGATGAGGACTTGGCGCAATCGCTCCTCATCTCCCTGAACAACCAAATCCTCTGCCACATCGACATCGACCAAAAATCTTAACCCTGCAGACTCCGTCAAACGGTGTCCTTGCTCGAGAACATCATGAAGCATTGGGCCGAGATGGACTGGTGCCCACTGCAAGGTCACTTCACCCCGTGTGAGACGTTCGAAATCCACCAGTTGAGACAGTGTGCTCTTTAAACGTTCCGACGCAGTGTCAAACAGAGCGATCAGTCGATGGGTGTCGCCATCGAGCGTATACTCATCAAGTCGACTTCGTAGCGTCACCATCTCAAGCATCGGCTTCTGGAGTTCAGCGCTAACCCCTGCCAGGAACTGTTGTCGAGAACGCAACTCATCCATTTCGACTTGATCGGAGGCAGTCATCCGCCGCAGATCCGATGCCAGGGCGAGTTCGGCACTCATCACAAAGGTGACTGCAAGAATCACATTACCAAAACCGCTTAAAAAGGGTGTTTCGAGAGCTCCCGACGCCACCTGACTGTCGTGGATGATAATGAGCAAATTGATCCCATAGCCGTACATCACTGGGAGTAAATGTCGAGTCGAGGGCGCTGTGACCGGACGTAAAGCCAGCCAGGTAACAACGCCGTAGAAGATCGTCCATACCACCAAGAGCGTACCAGCCCAGGGTTTCAACCGAGCGTCAAAGATGTAGGCATCAACGCCTGTCGGCTTTCGAAGTACCATTTCTTCGATCCCCCAGAAACAGGCGACGACAACGGTCAAAACGATACCGAAGACGCCCAATTTTGCGAGGATGCCAGAAGGACGCCCGAC
>NZRT01000064.1 GCA_002696345.1 Myxococcales bacterium | reverse complement strand
GGGTGCAAGCGTCTGTATCTTCTAGGTTGCCATCATCGCATTCTTCAACGCCAGCGCGAGTGATTCCATCGCCACAGAGAGCCCGACGGCAGCCGGAGGTGCAGGCGTCCGTATCCACGTTGTTGCCATCATCACAGTCCTCACGGCGGTCGAAGACAAAGCCATCGCCACAGCGTGCTAGCTGACAGGCATTGGTGCAGGCGTCTGAATTTTCGAAGTTGCCGTCGTCGCAATCTTCAATGCCTGCCCACGTCACTCCATCCCCACAACGGGCCCGACTGCATGCGCTAGTGCATCGATCTGTCTGCACGTCGTTGCCATCGTCACATTCTTCGTTCGCATCCACGCGACCGTTGCCACAGCGTTCCACTCGGCAGGCGGCGCTGCAACCGTCGCCCTCCCTCTGGCCGCCATCATCACAGCCTTCGTAGCCTTCATCTTCCGGGTTTAGATCCCGGCGCAACACGCCGTCGCCGCATTGGGCGGGCTCGCAACTGTTGGTACAGGCATTGGAGTCGACCCGATCGCCATCATCGCAATCCTCCTCTCCTGCCCAGATCTGACCATCGCCACAGCGAGCCGGCACACAGGTTGAAAGGCATTCGTCGTCATCGGCCAGGTTACCATCATCGCAACGCTCGCCTGCTTGCACCACCCCATCGCCACAACTGGCCAGAGCGCAGTTGGCACAGGTGTCGGTTGGATCTTCGTTGCCGTCGTCACAGCCTTCTGAGGGGCCGACGATGCCGTCGCCGCAAACATGGAGCTGACAGGTGCTCAGGCAGTCATCATCGTCAGCCAAGTTGCCATCATCACAGGCCTCATGGCCCGGCTCACCTTCACTGAGATCGGTCCGCAGGACGCCATCACCACATTGGGCTCGGAGGCAGTTGCTCAGACAGGCATCGTCGTCTTCCGCGTTGCCATCGTCGCAGGCTTCGAACTGCACATGATCTTCGGAGAGATCCGTGCGTACGAAAGCATCGCCACAACGGGCGAGCCGGCAGTTGTTGAGGCAACTGTCATTCTCTTCGGTATTGCCGTCGTCACATTCCTCAGAGCCGGCTTGTTCCGCACCGAGGTCGGTGCGTTGAATGTTGTCGCCACAACGGGCCAACGTGCAGGCACCGGTACAGGCATCCCCTTGATCCATATTGCCATCATCACATTCCTCCTTGGCTTCGAGTTTTCCATTCCCACATTCCGAAGGGATTTCACGGACGACGACTTGCTCTGGGCAAGCGGTCAAAAACACGAGGGCTGCAACGATCGAAAGGATACGCACGGTGATCAGACTCCGCCGACAGCTTAGTTTTTTCTGGAAGCCAGCCCTAGACGTTGAGCGCTTTCGCCTCCGAGAGGCGGTCGGCTAGATGTTGGAGTGCTGGATGGACTTCTTGAGTTAGGAAGGCTCGAACCTGTTGTGGCGCCCGTCCTACGAAGCTGTCGGGTTTGAGCAATGCGTCCAGCTCTGCGTGGATGGGGCTGAAGTATGGATCTGCCTCGATTCGCTGGAGTAGATCGTTGTCGCCGCCCTCTTGTTTGACCACGCGAGCTGCCGCCAGGGAGTGCACACGAATCGCTTCGTGGACCGTTTGACGATCACCACCGGACTTTACCATGGCCATGATGATGTTTTCAGTCGCCATAAAGGGGAGTTCACTGGTGATGCGTCGAGCGATCACTGCGGGGTAGACGACCAGTCCAGAACAAACGTTGTGCATAATGCTGCAGATGGCATCGGCCGAGAGGAACGCCTCGGAGAGCGAGAGCCGGCGGTTCGCCGAGTCGTCGAGACTCCGTTCCATCCATTGCGTGGCGTGGGTTTGGCCTGCGTTCGCGGCCAAGTTCATCAGGAATCGAGCCAAGCTGCAGGCCCGCTCGCTGCGCATCGGATTGCGTTTGTAAGCCATAGCCGATGAGCCGATTTGGTCTTTGGCAAAAGGCTCTTCGATCTCTTTCAGGTTCGCCAGCAGGCGCAGATCGGTGGCCATCTTGTGGATACTAGACCCAAGGGAGGCCAGCGCATTCAGCACATCGAAGTCGGTCTTTCGTGAGTAGGTCTGTCCGCAGATGATGAGTCGGTCTCGAAAGCCCATGGCTTCGCTGACCGACGCATCGAGGGCTTCCACCTTGTCGTGATCACCATCGAAGAGAGCAAGGAAGCTCGCTTGGGTTCCTGTGGTGCCTTTGACCCCCCGAAAGCGCAACTCATCCCGGGCTCGAGTCAACTGCCGCAGATCCACCATTAAATCGGCCAACCACAGACAGGCTCGCTTACCCACAGTGGTCAGCTGGGCCGGCTGATAGTGAGTAAAGCCGAGGGTGGGGAGATCCTGTTGCGCTTCGGCGAAGTCAGCGAGGGCCGCGATGAGGTTCGCCAAGCGGGTGATGGTTACATCGAGTGCGGTTCGCAGTTGGATGAGGTCTGTATTGTCGCCAACATAACAACTGGTGGCACCCAGATGAATAATGGGGCGAGCCTTGGGACAAAGATCACCGTAGTGATGAACATGAGCCATTACGTCGTGACGAAACTGCTTCTCGTAGGCTTTGGTGGCATCGAAATCGAAGGTCTCTTTGTTTGCCTTTAGTTCCTTGATTTGTTCGTCACTGATCGCAAGCCCGAGAGCTTGTTCTCCCTCGGCGAGCGCAATCCACAGTTCCCTCCAGGTCGTGAACTTAAATCGAGGGCTAAAGATGTCCTGCATCTCTTGGCTGGCATAACGACTGGCGAGTGGGTGTTCATAGGTCATAGCAAGGGGCAACTAGCGGTCTAGCTTCACTGCGGCAAGGCCAGTTGACCCGGACTTGATTCCGCCACTAGCGTGCGACCCATGGAGAGAGCAATTGCACGGACTTACACTGAATCGACGCGAGGCAGTCTACGCATTTCTGATGGCCGGATTTTGCGTTGTCCTGGTGTTGACAAACATTATCGGGATCAAGCTCTTCCGAGCACCCTTTAATCCTGAGTTTGCGTTAACGACTGGAATACTTACCTATCCGCTCACCTTTCTGTTCACCGACCTCGTCAGCGAGGTGTTTGGAAAGAAGCGTGCAGACTTCATGGTCATCACTGGATTCGTTCTAAGCCTCGTTATGCTCGCAGTCGTGCAACTGGCCATTGCTGTTGACCCCCACCCTTACTGGGTACCCAGTCCCGAACTCCGCTTCTATGAGAGCGCCGATGAGTACCAGACAGCATTCAAAAGCGTCTTTGCACTGAATGGGGTTTTGGTCTTTGGTAGTATGGCGGCGTATTTGTGTGCCCAGTTGTGTGATAATTACTTGTTTCACTTCTGGCGTCGGCTGACCAAGGGTAAGCACATGTGGATCCGAAACAACGGTTCCACCATCGTCTCCCAACTGGTCGATACCGCTGTGGTCAACTCCATCCTCTTCTACATTGGCTTTGGGATGGAATTTTGGACCGGTGTCACCATCATGGCGACCATTTATGTCTACAAAATTGCGCTGGCTATTCTAGACACACCGCTGGTTTACCTGGGGGTGTGGATCATCAAGTCTATCTTGGGGGATGCCTATCCCCAGGAATCGGAAGGGGACGCCATTGAAGCGGTCTGATCGAGTTTTAATACGTGGGTTACAGTTAGAGACGGTTGTGGGAATTTTGGATCATGAGCGGGTGCGTACTCAGCCGCTGTCTTTGGATTTGGACCTGACAGTCGACTTTTCACAGATCGAGCATCCGCAAGACTACGACCATATCATCGATTATGCAGCGGTTTCGAAACTGGCGGTGAACCTTGCGATCGAAGGTGAATATCTCCTGCTCGAAACCATGGGTGAGGATCTTTGCGCAGCGATCTTTAAAGACTTCACGGTACAACACATCCGCCTCGTGATCGAGAAACCCGAGGCGGTTGCTGACGCCCGTTGGGTCGGCGTTGAAATGGAGCGGAGTCGCCCCGAATGATCTTGGCGGGTCGTAAGGTTTTGATCACGGGGTCCTTGGTCCGCACCGGGCGATATTTGGCGCTGAAGATGGCCGAGAATGGGGCATCGGTCTGTGTTCATGGTCGTCAGACTTTGACCGACGTCCCACAGTTACTCGATGAACTCCGGGACGTCGGTGCTCCTTCTGCCTCCTTCGTCGCAGCAGACGTTACCGATCCGGACCAGGTTCAGCGAATGGCTCAGATGGTAAGCGATGAGTTTGGTTCTATCGATACACTCGTGAACAATGTGGGAGTCTATGACCCGAAGCCGCTTGCTGACATCGACGCTCGTCACTGGCGCTGGACCTTTGCTGGCAACCTTGATGCGACCTTCTACTGCGCTCAAGCCTTCATGAGCCAACTTCTCTCGCATCCACGGAGTCGGATGGTCAATCTGGGCTATGCCAGTTGTGATCGTTTTCGTCCTGCCGCCAAAGGTACTGCCTATCAAATCGCAAAAACGGGAGTTCATCTGCTCGGTCAAAGTCTGGCTCGAGCCCATGCTGGCTCAGGATTAACCGTGAACACGTTGAGCCCGGGGCAACTGGANAACTCCGTCGATCTGCCCGAAGATGGTGACCTTCCCTCGGGCCGAGCGTGCCGGCTNGANGAACTTGCCCAAGCCCTGTTGTATTTAGTGTCTCCCCAGGCTGATCAAGTGACTGGGGCCAATCTCGAACTGGCTGGNGCTTGGCAGCCGACAGAATGAGCGTCTAAAGTACCCTATGATGGGGGCTTGATATGCGGTCATTGACGATTCTTCTTCTCNTTGTGTGGTGTCCAAGCGCCNTGGCTATGACTCCACCNNTATCNCCGGAAGAACTNGCAGNGTCATCCTCTGTCATTGTCGATGGTCAGGTGACTGCTGTCGAATGCATGGGCGTTCCGACCCCNGGCAGTAACCGGGCGATCGTGACCCCTTTGANGGCACTTTTGGAAGTGGCGGTGATCGAGAAGCAACCCGTGGGTAACCAGCCTTGGGCAGATTTGAGNGNNGGCGATTCGATCGAACTTTATTTCGATAANATTGATTANGGCGATGAGCCGGGACCGGGTTGTGCTTGGACCCCGAGCTATCNCGAAGGGCAGAGTGGACGCTGGTGGCTNCGCAGCGATGACGATGACCGCTTAACTCTAGTCTCTTGGAACGGCTTCGAGGCAAGTCCAGAGAACTCGCCTCTCGACCTCCCTGTTTGCCATGGTACCGATGGTGGACCAGAACCTCAGCCAGATACAGGACATGCCGGTCATGACGTCGGGGGCGAGGAGGTCCCGGACAGCGGTGTTCCTGGTGCCAATGATGGAGGGATTGAGGGACTTCCAGATGCTGGAGGTCCCACCGATGAGCTTGAGGCAAATCAGGATAAAATCGAAGCCAACGGTTGCAGTTGTAATGGTTNAGGTATCGACTTTTCAGCCGGCTTACTCGCCGTACTTATCGGTCTTCGAAGAAGTCACTCTCATCGGTCTGAAATGCCTGAAAACGGTTTTTTGACCAGCCGGGAACCTGACCCGAATCCGTGAGCGGTAGGCCTTCGTCATGNAGCATTTGCTCTTGAATCACTGCGCGGTAGCTGTTTCCTCGTCCGCTAATCTTNCCTTGNGCGTTGATCACCCGTTGCCAGGGCACTTCGTNCTGTCTGGATTCCGGCAAGCCGGAGAGGGCGAAGCCNACCTGTCGAGCATGATGGGGGTGACCTAATGCAGCCGCTACATCGGANTAAGCAGCAACACGTCCCGGCGGGATTTGCTGAATCAATCGATAGACCTGCTCGCGAAAGCTGAGAGGGNTGTCGGTTNGCTTCAAAGGGAACCCACGTCCAGATTGAGTTCAATGCCGACAGGGCAATGATCACTGCCCATGACATCGCTAAGGATCCAGGCCCGTTGCAGGTGGGGAAGTGTCTCCTGGCTAATCATGTGATAGTCGATGCGCCACCCCACATTTCTTTGCCTGGCTGCGCTGCGGAAGCTCCACCAACTGTAATGCTCCGGTTCGTCGGGGTGAAGGTGTCGAAAGCTATCCACCCATCCCGATTGCAACCAAGTATCGAGGGCTGCGCGTTCGACAGGCAGGAAGCCTGTTGATTTCTCATTTGCCTTGGGCCGAGCCAGGTCGATCGCTTGATGNGCCGTGTTGAAATCGCCGCAAACCACGACCAACTGATCTTGGGCTCGAGCCAGTTCGGCCGCATCCAAGACGGCTGCTGTATAGTCGAGTTTGTAGGGAACTCGACCGTGGTCATTTTGACCGTTTGGGAAGTAGCCATTGAAGATGGTCAATGGACCATGGGTGGTCACAACCGTTCTGCCTTCGCGATCAAAGCGTTCGATACCGAGGCCGACCTCTGTCTCGTCGGGGACGAGTTTGCTCCACGTGGACGTNCCCGAGTAGCCTTTCTTCTCAGCGCTCGCCCAGACACAGTGATATCCGTGNTCCTTTAAGATNTCGGGTCCAAGGACGTCTGGACTTGCCTTTGTTTCCTGCAAACAAAGAACGTCAGGAGCCTCTTTTGCGAGCCACGACAAAAGCCCCTTTTTGGCGCAAGCGCGAATCCCATTCACATTAAANCTGATGATTTTCATGGTACCGTTGAGCCAGGGTGGCCAAAAAATATCAAGGGACCCTGCAGCAGGGTCCCTTGGTAGGCGCACAAGGATTCGAACCTTGGACCAGCGGATTAAGAGTCCGATGCTCTACCAACTGAGCTATGCGCCCATGGGNTGGCTGACGGGACTTGAACCCGCAACAACCGGCACCACAAGCCGGGGCTCTACCTATTGAACTACAGCCACCATAGGCGGCCAGGAGATGCCCTAAAGAATGCCTTGTGGGAAGGCCCTTTTCGCCCCTTGGCGCAGCAAAATGGCGCGCCAGGCAGGACTCGAACCTGCGACCTACGGCTTAGAAGGCCGTTGCTCTATCCAGCTGAGCTACTGGCGCTCATGGTCGGGGCGGCAGGATTCGAACCTGCGGCCTACTGCTCCCAAAGCAGTCGCGCTAACCAGGCTGCGCTACGCCCCGTCACGGCGCAGGGGCTACGGCAAAGGCGTCCAGATAGCAAGGATTCTGGACTATGCCTGTCGCGCATCTGGCGTTAGGTTGCCTTCGCATTGGAGGTCAATGCCTTGGGCATGATCAATGAGAACCTCGAAATGGTCATGATGGCCACGGCCATCATCGTCACGCTTCTCGTGATTCTGATGGCCTTCCGCGGTCAGGTCCGTCACTTGGTCAATGAACGACTCACTTTTGTCGAAGGNCGAGAAAANCGCCTTCTCGAAGTCAGCACCATGATCAGTGAGGAACTGCAGNTGCGCCCCTTGCTGCGNAAAATTATGGAGGCTGTGACCGAGATTCTTCAAGCGGATCGAGCCACGTTGTTTCTGTATGACGATCAGAGTCATGAACTTTGGAGCGACATCGCTCTTGGTCTCGACGATGCGAAAGAAATNCGGATNCCCCACGATGCAGGCATCGCCGGTTCTGTCTTTGTNAGNGGTGAAACGATCAACATCAAGGATGCNTACTCAGACGANCGATTCAANAAGGCTGTGGACAAAAANACNGGNTACNGAACTCGAACCATTNTGTGCCAGCAAGTACGGACCAAGGCCGGCAAGCCCATCGGCGTGATTCAGGTGCTCAACAAAGCGCAAGGGGTCTTCGACGACGCGGACGAGCGGAATTTACGGGCGTTCACNGCTCAAGCNGCCGTCGCNCTCGAGAATGCTCAACTCTTTGAAGAGGTNATGACGGTCAAAAACTTCAATGNAGCCGTTCTTCAATCCATGGCCAATGGNATGATTACNGTGGATGCCATGGGACGCCTCACCAAGGGTAATGACGCCGCCGTTCGCCTGCTGAACTGGCGCGACCTCGGCGAGCATATCGGTGCAGAACTCGAAACGTTGTTCGCCAATGAAAATGCTTGGGCAGCGGAAATGGTGCGCAAGGTCCTTTCGGGAGGTGAGGCTGATTCAGCGCTGGACAGCCGAATTGTGGTGGAGGGTGTTGGTGATGAGGCGACCTCTGTCAGCGTTAACTTTTCGGTTCAGCCGCTGTTGAGCGCAAAGGGTGAGGGTATCGGTGCTCTTGCAGTTATCGAGGACATCACCAGTGAGAAAAGGCTCAAGTCCACCATGGCGCGGTACATGCCCAAAGAGGTGGCGGACCGGCTTCTCGAAGATGGTGAGGATGCCCTTGGGGGGAACATCCAAGAGACGACGATTCTCTTCTCGGACATTCGGGCATTCACAAGTTTCTCAGAGGAAGCAGGGCCGGAAGAGACCGTGTCGATGCTCAACGATTACTTCAGTATTATGGTGGATCAAATTATGACCCATCATGGCATCCTCGATAAGTACATCGGCGACGCGATCATGGCGGTTTATGGTGCACCATTTTCCACCGGTAAAGATGCCGATAACGCCTTGAAGACAGCGATCAACATGATCATGGCTTTGGGTCATTTCAACATGAGTCGGCAGGCGCATGGGAAAATGCCAATCGATGTGGGGATTGGGCTCAATACCGGCGAGGTGGTCAGTGGGAACATCGGCAGTGAGCGGCGCATGGATTACACGGTCATCGGAGATGGTGTAAACTTAGCTGCCCGGCTCGAGAGCGCCACGAAAACGTACGGTGCGAAAATCCTGATTAGTGAGTTCACCGTGGCAAGTTTGCAGGATGAGTATGTGCTTCGAGAGGTCGACCGTTTGCGGGTGAAAGGGAAGTCAGAACCTGTCGCGATGTATGAGGCTCTCGATTGGACCGCTGCCTATCCGGAAGCGGTCTTCCCCAATCGAGAGCGGGTCCTACAGTTGTTTGAGGTGGGGATGGATTGTTACAAGAGTCAACTCTGGGACGATGCACGCCAAGCTTTCCAACAGGCTGTCGGACTCAATCCAGCCGACAAGGTGAGCCAACTTTACTTGGATCGTTGCCATGCCTTTATTTCGAGCCCTCCCGATGAGGATTGGGATGGCGTTTGGGTGATGAAGACCAAGTAGGATTAGCCCGGCACCTGGGTGCGACGCTGCTCAAGCCAGACCAATAACTTTTCCAGAGCCCTTGCTCGATGGCTCGCTCGCCGTTTTTCATCATCGGGAAATTCAGCGGCTGTTCTGCCGTCCTCTGTGACAAAAAGTGGATCGTAACCGAAGCCGCTGGAACCCCGCCGTTGAAAGCCGATGTGTCCAAACCATTCGCCAGAGCAGGCGAAGACTTGTCCTCGGGGGTCGGCTAAAGACAACGCACAGACGTAATGGGCGCCACGCTCAGCCATGGCAAGGTCGCCCAGTTGTCGCAGAAGTTCATCATTGTTGGCTTCATCATCACCATGTCGCCCAGCGAAACGCGCGCTGTAGATGCCTGGAGCGCCATCGAGCGCATCAACACAGATGCCCGAGTCGTCAGCGAGCGCCATGGTATTGAGCCGCTGACTCGCTGTTTCTGATTTGATGCGAGCATTGCTCAGAAAGTCATGTCCGGTCTCCTCTGGGGCGTCATAGTTTTTCGGTAAACCCTCCACGACAAACCATTGCCCGAGTACTTCCGTCATCTCTTGGATTTTGTGGCGGTTGCCTGTGGCGATCACGAGGCGTGGACGTTCAAGCATCCCAAATCTCCTTTAGAAAAGGTAATCGATCGATACCATGAGCTTGTTGCAAGGTGTCCAGATCGGGACCCCTTGGATCTTCACCGAGCCCAGTGCCATCACCCAGCCAAGGACGTAAAGCTAGAGCCGCCGCAGACAGTGCACACGTGAGTCCGTGACCGCCAAGTCCGGTGCACCAGGCGAGTCCATCAAGCCGAGGGTCAGGGCCCAAGATGAAGGCGTCATCGGGACTGAGAACACGGAGTCCAGCCCAGCTTTTCATGAGGCGAGAGCTTTTCAGTTGGGGCCAACGCTCCTGAAGGCACCGGTGAAGCATCGAAAGAACCTCGGCATCTTCCCCTGGTTGATTGCCTCGCGTGGCTTGATCGGGGGTCTCATCACAGGCGCTGACGAGTAAACCTGCATCATGACCACGAAAATAAAGTTCCCCGTCTAGATCCCATGTCCAAGGCATGTCCGGCCGTTGGTTATCCACATCAAAAAGGTAGAGATGGCGCCGGAATGCCTGCAATGGCAAATCTAAAAATTCCCGGCTCCATGCACCACCACAAACGATCACATGGTCAGTTCTTACCCTCTGTCCGTGCTCTAACTTTACGCCGCTCACCTGCCCATTCGACGTTTCAATTCCCTCGACACGGCACGAGAATTGAAGCGTTGCACCCGACCCGTTGATGAGTTGGTGACAAAGACTCTGAGCATCTCGAAGACCATCGCCCGCACAGAACAAAGCGCGTGCTCCATTGGGGAGATTCAACTTCGTTTTTCTTCTGAAGACGTCTTCGTTGATACGCTGGGTTGTTCCCGCCCGATATCCCGCCGACAACTCAGGTCCACGTCCGCCAACCAAGAGGGAGCCCGTTGGGTGAAATGGGGTAATGTTTTCGACTCGTTGGTGGAGCGTTCGATGGAGGTCGAGACCACGTCTGGCGAGCGCTGAGGTGTAAGGGTTGCTGGCATGTTGGCGAAGCATACCTGCATTTTGCCCGCTTCCGTGTTGGGCAGGTTGATCCTCTTGCTCGATGATGAGCAAGTCTCGATGTCCTGCCTGGGCGAGTCGGTCAGCGATCGCTGCACCGGCCAAACCGGCTCCGATGATGACGAATTCTGCACTCCGCTCGTTGCTCACCGTTCTCCAAGTCGATCAAGAAGCATGGCGAAGTTACAGGGCTTTGTCCTGAGGTCCAGTTGGGGAATCAGTATCTTTTCCAAGGCAAGGGCACAGGCTTTCGTCGATCCCGGCAAGGCGAAAAGCAATGTGTTGCCGGCAAGNCCAGCGGTGGCGCGGCTTTGAATGGTGCTGGCGCCGATGTCATCAAAGCTCAGGTGGCGAAAGAGTTCGCCAAATCCGGGCAGGCAGGCTTTTGTCGAAAAGAAGTTCCATTGCCTCGGGGGCGATATCTCGACCGGTTATTCCTGTCGCTCCCGTTGTGATGATGATCTGTACGGANTCGTCCGCCACAGCGGCGCAAAGGGCAGCNCGAAGTNGCCAGAGGTCATCGGGGAGGANNTGCCGAATTCGGATCGAGTGCCCGGCGGCCTCAAGTCCCTCCGCAAGGTGGCTGCCACTGTGGTCCGTGTCTAAGGTACGAGTATCGCTTAGGGTAAACAGAGCAATNCCAAGTGCCTTAAAGTTGATGTCCATCGGTTACAGAGAGAGGGGGGTGTAAGGAACCCCTGTGGCCCTTGAGACCGGTTCATAAACGCAGTGCCCGTCGAGGATATTGATGCCNTTTGCAAGGCAAGGGTCTGCCTTGGCTGCGGCGATCAATCCCTGGTTCGCCAGAGCGCTTGCATAATGCAGGGTNGTTGCCGTCAGTGCGTACGTTGAAGTCTGGGCGACAGCCCCTGGCATGTTGGCGACACAGTAGTGAACCACACCACCGACGGTGAAGGTTGGATCCTCATGGGTGGTCGGTCGACAGGTTTCAACGCAACCGCCTTGGTCNACTGCGACATCCACGATCACAGAGCCTTCTGTCATTTTCTCTTCGATTTGCTTTCGACTGATGAGATGCGGTGCTTTCGCACCTGGAATCAGTACAGCGCCGATCACGACGTCCACATTNGGAAGCATGGTGTTGATGTTGTACGCATTCGAATAGAGGGTTTGAATTCGTCCACCGAANACTTCATCGATGTAACTCATNCGATCCGGATCGATATCGAGGATCGTGACCCTCGCTCCGAGGCCCATTGCGATNCGAGCTCCAGCCAATCCGACGATTCCACCNCCGAGCACCATGACCTCCGCCTGGCGCGTTCCGGGNACGCCACCCATCAAGAGGCCTTTGCCNCCNTGGGCTTTTTCGAGGCTGATCGCAGCCTCTTGAGCACTTAGACGCCCCGCAACTTCCGACATGGGCCGTAAGAGGGGCAGGCTGCCATCGTTGAGTTGTACCGTTTCATAAGCGACGGATTGAACNCCCTTTTTCATGAGTTCTTCTGTCAANGGAGCGTCCGCTGCGAGATGNAGATATGTGTACAGGGTTTGNCCTGANTTCATACGNTGCCATTCAGGNTGGANCGGCTCTTTGACCTTAATNACCANCTCTGCATCCCAAGCCGTCTCCGCNTCCGNTACGATNCGGGCNCCAACCGCTTCATAANCCTCNTCAGGAATCCCTGCGCCCAAGCCTGCCTTNGTCTCGATCATCACATCATGACCTTGATCGACGAGTGTTTGGACACCAGCGGGAACCATGCCAACGCGATTTTCAGCGACTTTAATCTCTTTGGGGACACCGATGAGCATCTTTTTTCTCCAAAGGGGAACCTGCCCTTACGCTATGACCAGCACGACTTTGTGGGTGTGCNGGAGACTCTTTGAAAGATTTTTTTCAAATCGGGCAAGGGATTTACGCGCTGAGTGTCTTNGCNCTAAGTTTCCCATTGTCGGNNCAGGCGGCTTCNGACTTTGACCCACGAATGGAACGAGCGGTTCAGCATGCTGTCGATTCGAGCATCAGCGGNGTGCGTAACGCACTGGCTGATGATGGCTACCACCCGTTCATGTTGCGCGCAGTCTCGGTCGACCGCAGTGCGACGGAGCGTCAAGATCAGGGCCTTCTTCATTGTGCTCTTCCCAGGAATGGTTGGCGGATTTGCGGGCGGCTTGTTGCNCGTCTNATCGANGTNAGCCCACTGCACTTCCAAGTCANTNNTNTNNCAAACTACACGTTNCTTANNGCCCATCTGGTNTTGNGGGATGGGCGCACCGAACGTTTGAACTTCGGACCTCGGGGGATCATTGATATCCCNGCGGTATTTCAGCAGCGATGGTCCCGCTTTGGGGTCACCGTGCGTGGNCCGGACGGNCCGGAGACCGGGTTGTTTCTGGCCCACGAGGCCAATGACGTGGTGTTGAGTCCTTGCACCCAGACTGAACAGATNNAAGTCATGGTGGCTTCCATCAACAGGCTCCGGTTGGAGTTGGGAGCGACCCCTTTGCGGATCGTAGAAGCGCCTCAGGCATACGCCCGAACTCGTCAAAATGCGCTGCGTCAGCGGTTCGCTCACCCTGATGAAGGTTTAGGGACGCTTCTTCGGTCACTGGATCTACGCTTGGGAAGTGCAGCGGAACTCTTGGCCGAAGATGCCGAGTTAGGTGCGATTTGTGAGGGATGGATGCAGTCGCCTTCCCATCGAGCAGCCTTGCTCGATCCGCGACGAAATCGGATTGCTCTGGTGCAGCAGGGGGAAAGAATGGCTGCTCTGGTTTGGCAGAATCCTTAACGGGTCAATCAGGGCTTGCTCGAGGCGGCGATGAAAGCCAAGAGCCAACCATGATGACGACCCAACCCAACCGAAATCTCGAAACTTTTGCCAACCCGAGCCCAGGCCGTGACTACGAGGTGGAAATTCTCTGCCCAGAATTCACCTGCCTCTGCCCCAAAACCGGACAGCCAGATTTTGCTATTTTTCGACTGCGCTACGTTCCTTCTGAACGCTGTGTGGAGTTGAAAAGTTTGAAGCTTTATTTCTGGAGTTTTCGAGATGAGGGGCACTTCCACGAGGATGTCACCAATCGAATCCTAGACGACCTGGTTCAGGGGATAAGCCCTCGAGCCATGGAGTTGGAGGGTGTCTTTAACATTCGCGGCGGATTAACGACGACGGTCATTGCCCGTCATGGAGATGAGACGCTGCTTACGCCCCGACATCGACTCGCTGGGCTCAACTCAGTGAGTTAGTATGAAGATACTGCTTCANAACAAACGACACGGGACGCTTCGGGTTGAAGACAGCCCTCAGCCTCGTTGCGGTGCGAACGATGTCTTGGTGAAAATAGNGCACTCGGTGATCTCGCCCGGGACGGAGCGAAGCACAGTACAGGCTGCAAAAGCCAGTCTCGTGGGGAAAGCGAAGCAGCGACCTGACCTGGTCAAAAAGGTTTTACAAGCAGCCCGAACACGAGGGCTCGCAGAAACCTATCGGATGGTCAAAGGTCGACTCGATGCTTGGGATCCGTTGGGGTATTCCGCCTCGGGCGTGGTGCAAGAAGTCGGACGAAATGTTCATGGTTTGTCTGTGGGTGATCGGGTCGCTTGTGGTGGCGTCGGTTACGCAATCCACGGTGAAGTGGCTCGAATTCCAGCAAATCTCTGTGCTCGCGTTCCGGACGGACTTCCTTTGGATGTTGCCGCGCTGACAACCATTGCCTCCATCGCGATGCAGGGCGTTCGTCAGGCTGATCTTCGCGTCGGTGAAGTCGCCNTCGTGGTCGGCTTGGGCTTGGTGGGGCAAATGACCGCCAGGATCCTNGTCGCNAGNGGGGTGCGGGTCCTGTGTGTTGATCTCAATGAGAAGGCGGTCAAACTGGCGAAAAGTCAGGGGCTCAAGGTCTTCAACGGTGACGAAAAGAAACAACTGCTCGATGCCATGATGCAGGCGACGCATGGGCAAGGCGCTGATGGTATTTTGATTTGTGCAGCGACGAAGAGCAGCGAGCCGGTGGTCGAGGCGGCGGAGTGGTGTCGGCAAAAGGGAACCATCGTGGTGGTGGGTGCGGTCGGGATGGATCTGCCCCGTGAACCCTTCTACTTGAAAGAGATCAACTTCAAATTGAGTTGCTCCTACGGNCCCGGTCGTTACGACGCCACCTACGAGGAAGGCGGACTCGACTACCCCTATGCCTACGTTCGTTGGACAGAGCGTCGCAACATGGAGAGTGTGCTGATGCTCGCCGCCGAGGGGCGGCTTGTCTTTGAGGATTTGATCACTCATCGCTTCGACTTTGCAGATGTGGACTCGGCTTATAAGTTGCTGGACGGTGGTGGCTGGAGNTGTGCCATCTGTTTGGACTACGGTAACCGACCCGTTGCTGTCCGGGAGGCTCCTGCCTTCGAGGTGGTCGAAGGCCGTGTTCACATGGGTTTGATNGGAGCTGGGAGTTACGTTCAAGACGTTCTCTTACCGATCCTCGCATCCCATGCNGATCTTGAACTCACCGCGCTCGCNACGGGTAGCGGGTTTACAGCGCCGGGCGTTGCGAGCCGNTTTGGTATTGGCGCTGTGCTTGGTAGTTCTGATGACTTGCTNAACACGGAGGAAGTCGAGGCGGTACTCGTTGGCACNCGACATGGAAGCCATGCCCGTTTCAGCGAGGCNGTCCTGAGCCACGGAAAGCACCTGTTCGTCGAAAAGCCGCTGGCCCTCACTTGGGCTCAATTGGAAACCGTAGAAACGGCATGGCGCAGCGCGGGTCGGGTCGCCATGGTTGGATTTAACCGCAGTCACGCACCGCTCACCGAAGCGGTTCTGCGTCGTATGGGGGACTCCATCAAACTGGTTCAAATCCGGGTCAATGCAGGTCAACTCCCTGATGATCATTGGTTGCACGACCTTGAGAGTGGTGGGGGCCGCTTGCTGGGCGAAGGCTGTCACTTTGTTGATTTAGCCCTTCGTTTGTTGGGAGGTCAGCCCCAAGAGGTCAGTTGNATGGGCGCTCCCGTTCCGGGTCGACCCGTTCAGTCTTGGGATGACTTTGTGATCAACTTGAAAACGGANCANGGGGGGGTCGCCAGTATTAGCTACAGCGGTGGTGGTGGATTGGGCTTGGCGAAGGAATCCATTGAGATCTTCGGCGGGGGTGTCAGTGCGGTGATCGATGATTTCCGCAAGCTGACATTCTACGAAGATGGAAAGTCAAAGGTCACGACGGGAACTCAAGACAAGGGTCAGAACCGGCAAATGCAGCGATTCATTCGAGGGTGCCAAGGCGAAGACTTGGAAGGACGCAAACGGGACTTTGAACGGGCTATTCAGACGACTCGAGTCTGCTTAGCCGCCGTTGAGTGCATGCGAGGCGCTGCGGTTGAAACCTGAACAGTGTCTCCCTTTGCAGCGATTCCAGGGGCCTGCGGTCGGCTTCGTCAGGTGGAACTCTTGCTGAAGACTTGCGGACCGATCCTCNCGGCATTACAACAAGACCGTTACAGCGGAGATACGATCCCTCTTTGAACGAGCGACCTTCCCCCGGGCTCGCCGAACCTGACCCAGATCAGGCCGCGAGTCCTCGTCANATAACACGTCATTCTGGAACCTGTTGGGCAGTGTCATGGACNTGACCATCGGCGTTGTTTCNCTNGAAGAGGTTGTGACNCTCATCATTTGCTTGATGGGNAGCGCCTTGTTCTCTGGATCTGAGAACGCCTTGGTNTCTTTATCCGAGGCNAAAACAAAAACGCTGATTGACGATGGTCATGTGACNCTGAAGCTTTGGTATCAGCAGCGGCTGCGCGTGCTGACGGCAATTCTAGTGGCGAACAACATCGTGAACATCATGGCTTCGGCGATGGCCGGTGCGATCGCCCAAAGGATTTCGCCGGGAAGNCCTCAAATNTTGGGTGTGACGGTCGGTGTTCTCACGCTTATTGTGTTGGTGTTTGGNGAGATTACGCCGAAGGCTTTCGCCCAGGCGCATGCTAGTGTNCTTGCACCTCGTCTGATGTACATCCTGATTCCGGCCTACTACATTCTGTACCCNATCACTCGAGTGCTCGAAGGAACNACTCGGAAAATNATCAACCTTGGGGGCTGGGACCTCAACACGGTAGAGTCTGTCACAGAAGCGGAGCTTGAACACCTCATTGCTCAGAGCCAGCAAAGNGGTGATTTGGACGCCCATGCGGGCCAGTTGATTAACCAAGTGTTGGATTTGGATGAGAAAGCGGCTCGGGAAGCCATGTCCCCACGTACAGAATTNGTGACGGTGACCCGAGANACTTCCCGAGAGGAGATTCTCGAAATATATGCGGANGAGGGGCACAGCCGACTGCCCGTCGTTGGNAAAAATATCGACGACATCGTNGGGGTTGTCTTCATCCGTGACATTATTCGCGAAGCAAAGGGCTCCAAGGCAGANGACTTGATGCGAGAGCCGGTNTTTGTCAGCGAACTTCAACGGGTCGATGCGCTGCTACGAGAGTTTCAACTTAATCGTCTTCGGTTTGCAGTCGTTCTCGATGAGTATGGCGGCACCGCGGGCTGTATCGGGATGGAAGACATCCTAGAGATGATCGTTGGCGAGATTCGAGACGAGGATGANGAAGANTCAGTGATCGTNGTCTCCCCCGATCAATGGGTGGTCGACGCCAAGACGAAGATGAATGATTTGGGTGANAAGCTGGGTCACGANTTTCCGGACTCNGANGAATANGATTCGCTNGCAGGCCTCTTGATTACTCAATTGGACCGAATCCCCGAAGTGGGGGACATCGTCACCGTCGACGCCTTCGAATTCATCGTCGAAGAGACCGATGAGAAACGGGCAGTGAAGGTGCAGGTTCGGCGGATGGACGAACTTGAGGTAACCGGAGAAGCCACCGCTGTTGAGGCGGTAACCAGCGGTTAAAAGGGCTCATCCACCCCTCGTAGTGTGTCTTTGAGCGTGTAGCTTGGCTCGAATCCTGTCGTGTCTCGAAGATGACGATCGCTCACAATGCAACTGTACTGAATCAAATCCAGTTCCTCGTCTCGAAACCCCGAGGCGCGAACTGGCCAAGCGCTTTTGAGTGCCAAGGTCAGGGCTGTTCGAGGCACGGGGATTCTTTGGCGTCCCAAGAAATTGAGGGCTTGGGATATTCGAATGGGCGGAGGGCCTGCGATGTTGACGGCGCCCCGAATTCCTGGGGCCATCAGATGCTGAATCGCCGAGCAAAAGTCTTCGATGTGAATCAGTTGCACCTGGGGATCAAAGCCCATGACAACGGGAACTTGGGGTCGACGGAGATAGCGCATCGCCATGGAGTCGATTCCAGATCCGACCACGTTCACAGGACGTGCAACGACCACTTCGGTCGCCGGTTCCCGCCAGGCGGTCACACAGCCTGCTAAATCCATTTGGACCAGATCGCGCCACGCTGCGAACCGTTCTCCCGCCAACAAAGGCGCATCCTCGCTTAAAAAAACCGTATTGGCTGGTCGGTGACCGTAAAGCTCTGCACTGGAAAGAATAATGACCTTTTTGACGCTCTTTTGAACGGCGAGTTTCAGGAGTCGGTTCACGGCAACCACATTGTAAGCGTGGTGGAGGCTTTCGCCAGCTCTGAGGCTTGTCAGGGTCCCCGCATGAATAATGGCATCGAACCGATGTCGTCGAAACAGGTGGTCGAGTGCACGGCGACGGAGGTCCACCGCTTCGCAGCGAACGTCTACCGGTAAATGCTTGGGACATCGTCGGTCCACCGCAACCACTTTGGCATGGCGGTGAAGCATGCGAATCAAGCGGCGAGCGACGGGGCGTCGTGCACCGGTCACCAGAACTTTTTTTCGTTGCGGGTTCATTAGTTGAAGATTCCGGAACGCGTCGCTAAGCCTCGCTCCACCAACTGGATGATTCGTTCTCGGACACTTTCAACCATGGGTTGGACGATCTCATCATCATCATCGGGTCGAGCATCGAAATGCATCGGCTCACCCCAATGCAGATGGAGACGCGCCGGCAAGGGGACCGGAGTCATGAGCATGGGCATTTGGGGCAGCCCAAACAGTCGCCCAAGCCATTTAATATTGCCCGCACTGGGGAGCATTTCCTCGCATCCAACCACAGCAACGGGGACGATCGGGATATTGTGAGCGAGCGCTAGGCGAAGAAAGCCCTGACCAAATTCTTGGACTTCGTAGGCTTGACTGAATGGCTTGTTGATACCTCGTGTACCCTCGGGAAAGATCAACAGCGACTGTCCATGGCTCAACAGATAGTCCGCATTTTCTGGAGTCCCCGCGACCTGCCCGCAGCGATCTAAGAGATTGCCGACGAAGGGGATACCTCCGACAAAATGATCGACCATAGCCCGAAGTAAAAGAGGATTGGGTTTGTCGAGGAGTAGGCTCATGAAAATCATCCCCGCATCGACGGGAACCTGCCCGGTATGATTGGACACAACCATGACCGGCCCATCAGGGACGTTCTCCAACCCATGATTCGTGGCTCGAAAGTAGTTTTTGTATAAAAATGCCAGGTAGCAAGCGGCGTCGGGCAAATAACTTGGCTCGAAGCCGAAGGGATCGTGTCCAAATTCGTTGAGATCGGGTTGGTGGAGACTGGTGACTCGCTCACGCAGGATTCGACGTAGCGACCGAACACTCTTCATCGGTAGGCCTCAGCCACATCGCACAGGGGACGAAACCTGCGGCTCCGGACGAGCTTTTGGAGGGTCCGCTCCAGTCGACGTTGCCGGATGGAGATGGGCACCTGAAGATCTCGGCGGACCTCGATAAGTTCAGGCTCGACCTGATCTGCAGAGCAGAGGTCGATGGCGTGAAGTTCGAGGTCGATGGGCGCCTTTTGTCGGGTGACGATTCGGGTGACCAGGGAAGCCAGAGGACTGGTGACGACCAGGCTGCCGATCCACGGAATACCCAAAGCACCGGTCATGGGTAACTCGATTAATCCATTGTCCAAGCGATGGGGAGTCCCATCGACAAAGAAGTCTTTGGGTCGTCCGATCAAACTCGCACTGGGCCGAGAGGTGAGTGACTTACCCGAGATGACAGCGGCTCGCGCAGCCCAATACAAAGGACTTGGCAACATTGAACTGTCGTATGTGAAACCGACTTTGACCAGTGCATCCTTTAAAGCAGGGCTTAGATTGTAACCGGGTGCTCGAAAGCCCTTAGGGAGTTTCCGGACGACATGTCGAATGGCTTGTCTGGAGCGGTACAGCTCCGCTTGGATTTCCGCCGGGCTTTGGGTTGAGAAATTATAGTCATGGTGATGGCTGTGACTCGCAATTTCGTGACCTGCCTTGGCAGCATGGCGGATACGACGGGCGAATTCCGGATCATCGAGATCTTCTGTCACGACAAAGAGCGTCGCTGGAATAGCGAAGGATTCACAAAGTTCGAGGAAGCGGTCTAAACCCTCGGTCAAAAATGGATCAGGACCCGATTTGGGCTTCAGGCCATGAATCGCTCGATAGTGGCGAATGCCATCTAAATCGATGCTTAAACTGGCGACAGCCTGACTCATGGGGTCCAGTGTTGACCTTTTTTTCCGTGAATAATTGCCCCCTTCAGCAGGGTCTTCGGGGGGACCACAGCGTCCGGCTGAACAATGCAGTCATCAAGGATGCAACTGTGCCCTATGTTCGCACCTGCACACACATAGGTGCGTCCTTTGAGAACGGTTTTCAGTCCGACATAAGCACCCTGCTCGATGATGGGTTCGTCGGTCTCTTCAGGCCAGAAGAGGTGGTGTGCAGCGAGTAGGCGCTCGGGGGTCCCGGCGTCAGCCCAGCGACCATGGATGACGTGCCCGTGGATGTGGGTGCCCCGATGAATTTCCGGAATGTAGGTTTCACGAATGATGCAGCTGAATTCATCGTCAGGAATACGAGCCAGGAACTCAGGCTCCAGCATGTGAACGCCTCGAAAATAGTGGGGGCTTCCTTTCTCACTGTAAAGTTGAGGTGCACCCGTTGATTTTGGGTCCCAGCCGGGGCCTTCTTCTAGCTTTGTGACACCTCCGACAATATCTCGCACTCGGTCTTCGAAGTCTGTACGAACGACCCCGAGATCTTCCCCTTCATCGGCTGGGTGAAGTGCCATGGTTGCGAGGGCACCGGAGGCTTTGTGAGCGTACGCCATAGCTGCCACATCAAAGTCGATAAGAATGTCGGCGTTGATCACCAAGACCGTTTCATCGAAATGCTGACGAGCTCCTTGCAGCCCCCCGCCGGTCCCCCTAATTTCCTCCTCATGACTCCAGATCAACTCCATGTTGGAGGGCTTCCAGTGGTTGAGGCGGCGCTCCAGTTCTTCCCCGAGATGGTGGGTGTTGATCACGACCCGTCGGATGCCTGCTTTCATCACCAAATCGAGGGCGCAGTCGACCAGACGAATACCCGCACAACCGACGAGGGCCTTGGGAACACGGCTGGTCAGGGGCTTGAGCCGGCTGCCAAAACCAGCGGCAAGGATCATGGCTTGCATCTAAAACTCCTGCGAAAGCTCAGGGACGAAGGGGGCGATTTGGCAGCGGAGATCTCGGTAGTCAGGGAGTCGGTCAAAGGCTTCATCGACATACTTTAGGGACAAGGGGATGTGAGGAAGAAATGCAGGGTTTCCCTTCACGACATCGATGTAGACAAAGCGTCCAGCGTCTTTCAGTTTCCGTTGCAAGGCATTGGTATCAAACCAACGCCGAAAGGTTTCGGCGTCGGGCAGACCGGTGCGTTGCTGACGATAGCGTTCGATCAACTCGCTGAGGAGCGGCTCTGGAATCTCAACATAGGAGTCACGCAACAAAGCGACCAAATCATAGCAGCAAGGGCCGCGCAGGGCGTCTTGGAAATCCAGCATAACGAGACCGCGATCAGCCAACATTAAATTGCGGCTTTGAAAGTCTCGATGGGTGAATCCTTCTGGAATTGATGCCACTTCGTCAGCCAGCCTGTCGAGCATTGGGTTGAGGGATCTAAGTACATCAGATGGTAAAGGTTCGTCTCGACGTTCATCGATTAGCCACTCTCGAAAATGATCCAGTTCCCAGCGTAAGAAGTCATGGTCAAAGCGTTTCGCCAATCCTGGCAGGTCGTCGGCATTCGCGTCCTGACATCGCTCATGAAGCCGAGCCAGCAGATCCACTGCTTCGCCATAAAGGCTCTCCATGCTTCGATCGCTCTCAGAGAGAGCCGTTTCTAAGGTGACGGGACCCAGATCCTCGAGGACGAGAAAGCGTTTCTCGGCATCCCAAAGATATTCTTTCGGGACGGGTAAGCCTCTCGACTCCATCCACCGACGAACATGTCGAAACGGCAGATCATCGCCAGCGACATCGCCGCCGATTTCGGCAGGCTTGTCTTCCACGGGCGTGTACATGACCACCATGGGATGCGTACTACCAATGACGCGGAAGTACTCACGCCCACTGGCTTGTTTCCCCATGGCTTCCAGCGATTGATGCTGTAGATTCTGACCGGTGAGCCAGTGCGAGACGGTTTGGACGTCCACGTTGCGTCTAGCGCTCCCGAAGCGTTCGATTGGGGTTTCCGAGGGTTGCGACTGCCACCATTGGGTTGTCGGTGGGACAAACATCGTTGTCCTTCTTCACACACAGACCGCATTCAAAGCCGTTCTTTTCAGCCAGAGGCTGCACGCCGCCACAGGAGCCTTGTAGAATTTTGCCTTTGACGATCAGTCCAATGCTCATCGCTGTGATGAACGCTGCGAAAAATCCAATGGTAACGAGAATCGTGGTCACGGCTGCCCCTGTCGCTGCGAAGCGATTAACACAAAGCCTATGGGAACGCTATCAGAGGGTTCCGACCAAGTGTGCTTTGACCTGTTCGCTGAACCGTAGTTCGAAACCCGAGGCATTGCGAAGGATCATTAATGCTTCCAGAGTGGGGTGTTGGTTGATGAGGTCCATGCCTGCCTCAGGACCCAAAACCATGAGGGCTGTGGCATAAGCGTCTGCATCCATGCAGTTGGGTGCGAACACGGTGACCGAGGCTAAGGAATGCCCGATCGGCTGACCTGTACGAGGATCGATCGTATGGCTGATACGCTTGCCGTCCTCCATACGAAACTGGCGATAATCTCCGCTCGTGGCCATGGCGAGACCATTGAGTTGAGCCACTGCTGACGCGGCTTGTCCAGGTCGTGCTTGATCCTTTGGGGTCTCGATGGCGAGTCGCCAGGGGCCACCATCGGGTCGCTGCCCCCATGCTCGAACCTCACCACCGATCTCAACCATCCCACTGTGGGCGCCTAGACGCTTCATCACCACGGTNACGGCATCAACCGCATAACCTTTTGCATTTGCACTCAAGTCCANCTTCATCCCCATCATCGCNCCTTGGAGTTGATTGGGGCCAACCCAAAGGAGGTGNTGATAACCCACTTTGGCCCGGGCTTCTTCCAGTTCGGATTCGCTGGGAGGCTTCTTTGCAGCACCTGCGCCAAATCCCCAAAGGGCGACCAATGGTCCGACGGTGGGATCGAAGGCACCACCGGTTTCTCGGGCGATATGTAATGCCTGTTCGATAACGCCTGCNGTTTCGGGGGAGAAGGTATAGGCATAATCAGTTCTTTCATTGAAGCCNTTGATTTTNCTATNTTTCTTCCANGTNCTCATCTCGTCATTGATGCGNTTTAAGACGGTTTCTATTTTCGANTGAGCTTTGGTAANTTTACTTTNTTCCAAGCCAAGGACCTTCACATTCCACGTGGTTCCNAGAGCTTCCCCTGTCAGTTGAAGTGACGGAGTGCCGAGACTGGACGAAGGTGNAGTTTCTGAGGTCCCCGTGCAGGCAACTGCAGTCAGATAAAGGCTGAANATGGAAAGCCGCATGAATCTCTCCTCANNGGCGCAATACCATCAAGACCCGGTGGATCTGGGTCAAGTGTACAATCTGGTCCTACCGACCTGAACAGGATAGACAAGTTGTGATGATGCGCTGTTTGTTTTTCTTCGTCGGGTTTNTGGCTTGTAGCCAGACTCTGCCTGCATTGATCGNCAATACCAACGGATCGGACGATGAATGTGACACCCACCGAGACTGCAGTTTGTTGGAGCCACAGTGTTTGGCTGGACGCTGCACCGAAAGTGACGCGACAGCAGTTTTGGTNAGTCATCTCAATCGCCCAGAGTTACTCGGTGAGTCCCGTTCCATCCACGCCCTNCAGTTGGCGAGATTTAATCAGGGGATGGATCTCGCACGGATTGGAGATTGGCAGGCGATCGAGGGCACGTCCTGGTGGNAGCGTCACGGTGACGATGGCGTTAGCTTCGTGGNGCACCACTCGGGGTTGGTGGCGGTCGCTGTCAANGATGGAAGCTGGGCAGCCCTCGCCCAGCCCAATGATCTGCGAACGAGNCATCCTTTTCGGCGTTTGGATCTANGGGCGTTCATCGGTGGCGATCGNCTGCGGGACCTTGTGCAGCAGTTCGTCNATTTCGGTNTNNTACCGGAATCGGAGGTTTCCCGCACCTATGGTCAGGCCGATCATTCACTCATTATGTCTCAGGAANAGGGNCATTTGGTGACCGAAATAGCTTTTGGTAAGGTGTCGAANCGCCTCGTTCAACGCCTTGGTATTCCCACGGTGATTAACTTGCTTGCGAGGACATCGCCGAGCGACACGAGCATCAATCCATTTTCAGATTCCCCCCCGGAAGCATGGATTGGCCGAACCTTTGTTTACAACACAGAGGTCAACAGTCGATTTCGATTGTCGTACCAGGGTGAAGGCACTCTGGANCTCAATCTTCAAGTGAACGGCCAACGTCATGAAATTCAGCAAATGACAAATTCGAATCCGTCCGAGNTTGCGACGGCGGTCTTCGAGGTTCCCATGGGTCGTCACGAGATTTCCATTCAAGGAAGCACGCAAGAGTTGAGTTTCNTTCGTCTAGAGATCACTGCGCCAGGACGATTGCATCTTGAATCCTGGCGTAGTCTCCATGGCCGCCTGAATGAGGCCGGCGAAGTGGATGATGAGGAAGGGAGTCCAATGGATCGACACGCCAGACCTCGCGTGCTCTACTTTCCGAAAGGGCTCATCTTGGATCGTGATGGTGATGGTTGGCCCGATGAGAGTGATCTTTGTCCCAACTTCAGTGATCANGGCGAGGACAGTGATCAAGATGGTCGAGGNGACGCTTGTGATGGGGTTGTACGGTTAACCGCACGAGATGATGCAGTNCTCGCCATCGACCGGCAGGGTGAGACCTTATTTCGTGATCTAGATATGGTTTACGATGAGATCANCTGGCGGCTTGCCCAATTGCCTCATCCTTGGGTGACGCAGNCGGACCGCAGCGGTTTTGCTGGGGGNGTTGCGATTCAGACCANGACACAAAGTTCTTTGGGGGAAGGTCGACCTGCCGGAAATCTTTATCTACTTCGAAAGGATGGCCAGCCTTGGGGNTATACCTCAGCGGTGGANAATCATCGCATNACTGGAACCTCCCATGAGGGTGGNTTAACGGCGATTGATTTTTGGAACTCTGGAGNCAACCTCTTTACGGNCAGTACTTATTTGATTCGTCAGTACGGAACGCAAGCNGCGATCGAGCGCTTTGATCATTTGAGTCTGGGGGTTGCGACCCTTCCCATTACGCCCCGCCGGTCATTTTTACATATGGCACAAGAGATCGCTCAGCCTTCGTTGTTAGTGGCGGGGAGGTATCAGAGCCCTGCACCTGTTTTTCCAGATTCCGAGTTTTCCCTCGATCAGGGCCTTTGTGTGGATGTTCCGATGGTGGGTGGCTCTCGTTGTGCAACCGATGCAGAGTGTCGACCGGGGCCTCGGGGGGCGTCCATAGCCTGTGCAGGGGGTCAATGTGCGTTAACCTGTGACCGATCTCAGGATTGTCCTCGAGGACCGGGCGATTCGGCCATGCGTTGCCTTAGTAATTTTTGCGTTCCTGACCATTTGGCTGGGTTTAACGAGTTTCGAAGTACCTTTGAGCGGTGCGATCTTTCGCAAGGGGGGCAAGCCTGTGACAGGGGGCTTTGTCTCTCAATTATGGATCCAGAAACGAATTCCTTTCTTCGTCAACTGGCCACGGTTGCTCGAGAGCGAAGTACGTCAGGGTGGATTGCTTTGGTTCCACTGGCCAAGCGGCAAGGCAACCGGCGCCTTTTTATGGGGGTCGACCGGGGGGGCGTTACGCACTTTGACACCGGCGAGACCGGTTGGCGTATTGGTCTATGTCCTGACCGTGGACTCGATGCGACATCGATTGCCAGTCCTGGCTTTCTGAGTGATTTTCTCGCTCATTTTGTCGGCGCCGGACAGGTCACGCCTGAACTCAACTTTGTACCTGGGATGATCAATGATTCCGCGAACATGTGCATTGCGTATAAAGGCGGCTTGATGTCTTTTGGGAAAACGCTGACACCTCGACAGCTTCGGCTGGTTGATCTCGATGGAGATGGCGTCGAGGAGGTCAGGATGCGCGCCAGTTTAGCGGCCGACGCCTCTATTACTGCCGGCACGGTTTACCGATGCTTTGATTATCGTGGAATGGAAGTCGAACAGGGATGTGAGCCGTGAGAGCGCCCATTGGACCGCAACGAATCGTTTGTTTGACGGAGGAACCCACTGAAATCCTGTACACTTTGGGGGAAGGGCAACGGATCGTAGGCATCAGTGCCTACACGGTGAGACCTTCTGAGGCGAAGCAGGAGAAGCCGGTCGTCAGCGCCTTTATCGATGGGAGCGTACACAAGATATGTGCGCTCAAGCCTGATCTCATTATTGGATTTTCCGATATTCAAGCTGATTTGGCGAGGAAACTCATCGCTGCCAATCAACAAGTTCTCATCTTCAACCAGAGAAGCCTTCAGGAGATTCTTGAAGTGATCCTCGCCATTGGTTCGCTGGTTGGGCGCCAATTGGAAGCGGTTCAACTTTGCGATCGCTATCTTCGTCGACTGGAGTCGATTCAGGCGCAAAACGCAAATCGGTACGAGCGTCCTCGAGTCTATTTTGAAGAATGGGATGAGCCCATGATCTCCGGGATTCAATGGGTGAGTGAACTCATCGATATTGCCGGGGGTGGAGATATCTTCAGCGACCGAGCGAGAGGCAAGTTAGCCAAAGAGCGGTTTGTCCAAGCCGAGGAGGTGATTGAGGCGCAGCCAGACATTGTCTTTGCCTCATGGTGCGGAAAGCCTTTCGATTCGGTCGCATTCAGGGCACGACCGGGTTTTGATCGACTTCCTGCAGTCCAGAAGGATCAAATTCATGAGGTTCCCTCGGAGCTTATTTTGCAACCGGGTCCAGCCTGTTTGACGGCGGGGCTCGATCATTTGATTGAGGGAATACGCACGGCTTTGTAGTCATTTCGCAAAGGTGTCTCCTTGGAGCTTGTCTCTTGATTGTGGGGTTTGAGTCTCTTTTTCTCGTTTGGGTGCTCTCCTCCCTGATTCCCCTCGTTTTGGCCTGGCGAGGCAGGAGGGGGGCGCTCGATCCCACTTTTCTTTGGTTTCTTTCGCCTTTGCTCGCTTATCTTTTGGGGGTGGGGAATCGAATCGCTGGACAAGCGGCGCTGCTGGAAGGCTTGAAAAGTGTACCAGCGAATCGATGGTCCGAAGTGAGTCATCAGGCGCTCCCTTTGACGATGACTCCAGAGTTGGCAACGGCCGGCAGCCTTGTCTTTGTGTTTGTCGGGATGATTCTCGTGGCGATCGGTTTGATCTGGTACCGACGGCATCGACAAGAGGTGGAAACGGAGCAGCAGACGACCTTACTTTGGTTGACGGCGAGTTCAGCCATTTTCGTTGTTCTTGCGACCTGGAGGTTTCTGGCAATTCAGACTCGAATTTGGCTCCACGACGCGTTTTGTCTCGTCGATCCGGAGCTTCGAGTGAAAGGAGTTGATGCGGCCCTTAAACTGGAGTCGAGTGTCCACGTTGCTGGTGCCATAACC
This sequence comes from Myxococcales bacterium, assembly GCA_002696345.1. Taxonomy (GTDB): domain Bacteria; phylum Myxococcota; class UBA4151; order UBA4151; family UBA4151; genus UBA4151. The sequence continues at coordinate 34,117 of NZRT01000064.1, read as the reverse complement.
CTGGTTGCAATGCTCGGATTTGTGGCTTTCTTATTGCATCGGGCAGGTCTGTTTTGGCCACTGCGACGGACGAAGAATGGTGTCATCATCATCGTGATGCTCATCGTGATACTGAGCATGGCTGGTGTCGCTGATCACAGAGATCGCGCCTTTGCGCTCGAGTTAAGCCCAAAGGCAGCGAGCGCTTTGGTGAAGCCCGTCGAGCCCGACCATCGAGCGCGGGAACCGGAGTCAGTTAAACAACGCTAGCCAGTGGCGATTGTGGCACGCAATCGTACCCTATTCCCGCACGAAGGCACTCATAGGAAGCCCTTGACTTAAGGTCGTTGACGCTACCCAAGATCGAGGACGATGGCGGTCTAGCCGAAGTCGTCGAAGCGGATCATCTCGTCATCGACCCCGAGATCGTCCAGCATCTTGAAGACGGCAGAGTTCATCATCGGTGGTCCACAAAGGTAGTACTCGACGTCCTCTGGCGCAGGATGATTGCTTAGGTAGTTGTCCAACAAGACTTGATGGATGAAGCCGACATGTCCGTCCCAGTTGTCTTCGGGTTGCGGATCGGAAAGCCCCACTCGGTAGGTAAAGTTTGGAAAGTCTTTTTCGATGTCCTTAAACTGATCATCGTAGAACATCTCGCGTTTCGAGCGAGCACCATACCAAAAGGAGACCTTTCGGTCGGTCTTTTGGGTGTGAAAGAGGTCAAACAAATGACTACGCATGGGTGCCATTCCGGCACCACCACCGATGAAACACATTTCTCGTTGGGTTTGCTGCTGGAAGAACTCCCCATAAGGACCACTAACGATGACTTCGTCGCCAGGCTTTAAATCAAAGATGTACGAGCTTGCGATCCCCGGAGGTGCGTCGGGGAGGTTTGGGGGAGGGCTTGCAATGCGAACATTGAGCATCACGATTTGCCCCTCAGCGGGGTGGTTCGCCATGGAATAAGCTCGAAAACAATCTTCGTCATTGTTTGCCGTGAACTGCCACAGATTGTATCGGTCCCATTCGTCTCGATATTCGTCTTCGACATCAAAACTCTTGTAGGAGAGGTTCTTGTACTCGGGGATATCGATTTGAATGTAGCCACCGGCTTCGAAATCTAGGGTCTCACCATCTTGAATCTCAAGGATGAGTTCCTTGATAAAGGTGGCAACATTTTCGTTGCTTCTTACTTTGCACCGGAATTTCTTGATCCCGAAAACCTCTTCCGGGACTTCAATCTTCATGTCCTCTTTAATTTTCACCTGACATGCGAGACGCCAGCCTTCCTGCGCTTCTTTCCGTGTGATGTAGCCGGTTTCCGTTGGAAGGATCTCACCACCACCTTCAAGGACTTTGCATTTGCACATGGCACAGGTGCCACCACCACCGCAGGCGCTTGGTAGAAAGATCTTTTGCCCAGACAGCGTGGTGAGGAGATTTCCCCCAGCGCCCGTTGTTAAGTCTTTTTCCCCGTTGACGTTGATGTTCAAATCACCTTGGGCAACGAGTTTCCTTTCCGCCACCAGAAGCGCAGCAACGATGACGAGGACGACGGCGGTAAAGGCGATGACAGAAACTAAAATTTCCAAGCCCATGGTCGTTCCCTTCTACAGTTGAATACCGGCAAAGCTCATGAATGCCATTGCCATTAAGCCGGTGATCAGCATTGTGATTCCCAAACCCCGAAGACCTTCGGGGACATTTGAGTACCGAATTTTTTCACGAATGGCGGCGATCGCTACCATTGCCAGCATGAAGCCCACACCACTGCCGACGCCGAAGACGACGGATTCACCGAAATTATAGTCCCTTTCATCCATGAAGAGACTCGCTCCCAGAATCGAGCAATTGACGGCGATAAGAGGCAGGAAAATACCCAGAGCTTGGTACAGTGTTGGTGAGAACTTATCGATGAACAGTTCAACCAACTGCACCAGCGCAGCGATCACAGCAATGAACGTAATAAACGTGAGAAAGGTGAGATCAATGCTCGCAAAGTCTTCCCCCAGGAACCCGAGGGCGCCGGGCGCAAGGATAAAGTTCTTGATCGCCCAGTTCACCGGCGTGGCGAGGGTGAGCACGAAGATCACGGCCCCTCCGAGACCAATCGCTGTCTTGACCTGCTTCGAGACAGCGAGGAACGAACACATGCCCAAGAAGAACGCGAGCACCATGTTCTCAACGAAGACCGAGCGAGCGAAGAGGCTGAGATATTGTTCGATCATCTTTAAGCCTCCGTGTAGCCGGTGTAAGCCCGTTGAGCCCAAATGAGCAGCCCAAGGATGACAAAGGCACCGGGCGGGAGCACCATCAGCCCCATGTTCTCGTACCACCCACCATTGGTGATATACCAACTGGCGGGGATGACTTCGAGACCCAGGACGGTGCCGCTACCGAGAACCTCCCGGAAAAATGCAACCGTCACGAGAATCACGCCGTAACCCAACGAGTTGCCGACTCCATCGAGAAAACTCGGCCACGGCGGATTCGCCATGGCATAGGCTTCAGCACGGCCGAGCACGATGCAGTTGGTAATGATGAGTCCGACAAAGACAGAGAGCTGTTTCGAAATCTCAAAGAGATAGGCTTTCAAAACCTGATCGACAACGATCACCAACGTCGCAATAATCGACAGTTGAACGACCACTCTGATCTTTCCTGGGATCTTGTTTCGCAGGATCGAGATGACGGTATTTGAGGTTGCGAGCACCGCCAGAAGTGCCACGCTCATGGTGAGCGCTGTATCCAGCTTGACGGTTACAGCCAGCGCGGAACAAATCCCCAGAACCTGGATCGTGATCGGGTTGTTTTCCATCAACGGGTCTTTGACGGCTGCCCGTTCCCGTTTGCCAAACAGGGGTGTTGGATTGCTGCTCATGGTCAGCTCCCTCCTTGCCGGTTTTTGGCAAAGTAGGCACCGTAGCCGCCTTTCGCTTCACCGTACTTTTCTGCATAGAGTTCACTCTCCGGCCCGCCGAGGGCACGAGTGATCATCTCTGAGATACCATTTCCGGTGAGCGTTGCACCGCTCATTCCATCCACACAATGCTCGACTCCCGGAACCTGTGTACAACTCATTGGTGTCGCAGGTCCTCGAGCCACCTGAAAGGCTGGTGCACCAGCCTTATCCAGGAGAATCTTTCCAGGGAAGAGCTCCAGGTAGAAGGGCTTTTCCATTTCAGCCCCCAAGCCTGGTGTTTCCTTTGGTGCCCGAAAGGTGACGTTCCGTACTGTTTTGAAGTCAGGAGCCAAGGCGAGGAAGCCGTAGATCGTTCCCCACAAACCCTTTCCGGCAACGGGGATAATCGTCGTCCGGTCATTCTCCGGGCCGACCAGGTAGATGGGTCTCTTGTTGGGCTCCGCCTTCAGCTTGTAAATATCTGCTGTTAGCGCCGCCGTTGACAGTGATGCGACCTCCTCGCCTTCGAGAATCTCTCCCGTCGAGATGTCGACCACCTTCGCCGTGATTTGTTCGGTAAACGATGTCAGAACATCCTCCTGGCTTAGCGATTTGCCAGACTCGACCAACCCCGCAGCACGGAGCACGTTGAGTTTCATGTCGACTTCAGCGTTCCTCTCTTGGACTTCCTTCAGGCTCAGTGCCGTACCGGCGATCAAGAGGGAGCAGCCGACGCAGATAGCCACTGCAAAGCCGATCACGTATTTGTTGGTGAACTCTTGCATGTTAACTCCTAGGCCGCCGCCAGTCGCTCTTGGCGACGTTTAACATTTTCCTGAACGACTAGGTGGTCAAGAAACGGCGCAAAGACGTTCATGAACAAAATCGCCAACATCATTCCTTCCGGGTACGCAGGGTTAACGCACCGTATTAATACAGCGAGACCGCCAATGCAGATACCATAAATCCACTTTCCTTTTGCAGTGATGGCGGCACTCACGGGATCGGTTGCCATGAAGATCGTCCCGAAGGCGAAACTCCCCATGACGAGGTGATAACTCGCGGGTAAGTGAAGCATCGGGTTGTTGTCAGGGCCTGCCAGCACATTGAGAAAGCCAGCCGTGATGACGACGCCGATGACACACCCGACCATGATCCGCCATGAGGCGATTCCTGCGACGAGGAGGACAACGAGACCAAGTAAGCAGGCCAAGACGCTGGTCTCGCCGATCGAGCCCGGAATTGTGCCTAGAAACATACTCGACCAATCGTAGCTGACGCCCGCGCTGCTGAAGTTGTTGAGTGCTTCGACCGCTGTTCCGGGTCCATTTGGTGCGTTAAATGCGGCGGCTAGCGGCGTTGCCCCGGAGTAACCGTCTACCCATTTTTCGCCGTGGGGAATGACCACCTTGGCAAACTCGGGAATACGCAGTCCTGCATTCCATACCAAATCCCCTGAAATACTTGCCGGGTACGTGAAGAACACGAAAGCTCGGGCAGTGAGCGCCGGGTTCAAGATGTTCATCCCGGTACCGCCAAACACCTCTTTGCCGATGACGACGCCAAAGGTGATTCCCAGCGCAACCTGCCACAAGGGTATCGTCGCCGGTAGCGTGAGCGGAAAGAGCATCCCAGTCACCAAAAAGCCTTCGTTGACTTCATGTTTCCGTACGATCGCAAAGAGGACTTCCCAAATCCCGCCAACGATAAAGGTCGTCGCGATGATGGGAAGGACATGGAATAGCCCCCGTACGATGGCGTCGATTGGGGTGTAGGCAAAGCCTTCAGCAGCCAAGGCCTGCGCTCCCGTATTGAAGATTCCGAACAGCAGACAGGGTTGCAGGGCGATAACGACGGTGAACATGAGCCGCTTGGAGTCGAGCGCATCACGACTGTGAGGGCCCGCATGGCTGGGTGTGCGCGTCCGACTCGTGAAGAGAATCGTCTCGTGCATCTCGAAAAGAGGATAAAGTTTTTCCAGCGGTTTACCTGGTTTGAACTTTTCTTCGGCCTGTTCCATCAGATGGAGGAGTTTGTTGAGCATTTTAGAACTCCCGCTCGTATTGTGCCCAGCCTTTTTGGAGTGCCTCCGAGAAGTTGATNTTCGAAGGGCAGACGAAGGTGCAGAGCGCAGCCTCCTCCTGTGACATTTCCAGCAAGCCTAGGTTGACCATTTCTTCAATNTCTTCGGCGAGNATCGCACGAAGTAANAAAACCGGTTCAATATCCGTGTTCACGACCTTCTCGTANGACCCGATCGGGACCATGGCTCGGAAGGCGCCGTTGATCGATGTGTCCAGATCATACCGATTNAACGGAATGAGCGCGCCNACGAAAAGCCGATGGATGCTGAACGCCGAAAAGCCTGGGTACGTCCAACCCAGAAACTTTCGTTCCACATCGTCCGGAAGCAGCAGCAANGTGGTTGCGTTCCCACTCATGTAGCCATCGAGATCGAGGGTCCTGCCTGTNAAGACACTACCACCGATCGGTCGGACGGGACGCGTTGTGCTTCCCGCTGCTTGGATCAGGTGTCCAAGGGGAGCCCCTGCNAAGCAACGGTAGTAGGCTGGGTTCTTTATCCCAGTTCCGACAATCGCAGTGATCCTGTGCCTGGGCGCAACGCCCGTCTTCAAGAGTTCGCCGATCAGCGCCACGTCCGNAGCCCGCAGANACCATACCTTCTGNTTGGGTCCCGGNGGGCAACAAAAATTGATCTGGGTTTCGGCGTCTCCNGCTGGGTGTGGNCCCGAGAAGGTGTGAAGTTCGAAGCGTCCGTTTTCCGGCAGTGTTGGCTGCGCNCTGTCTTTGGGNAACGTCACGTGGACGGNTCCNTNTGTCAGGCGACTCAGCGCTTGCAANCCNAAGGCNAACTCTTCCGATTTATTNTGAAGAACAACACCCGGCTGCGCTTGGAGNGGCCCTGTTTCCATGCAACTCACCAAAATNGCGGTTGGGGTTTCGTTCGGGTTTGCGGTTTGAGCCAATGGTTTGCAGCGTAANANGGGCCACAACCCTCCCNCTAAAATNGCAGCCTTCACCCGATCCACNGGCTCTTTTGCCAACCTNGNTGTATCGAAGACCTCGCCNNTGATCTGTTCCTCGCCTNCGACGTCGATGACGACCGACATGAGTGCNCGACGAGCNCCACGATTNATNTCCGNAACNNGCCCGGCGGCNGGACTCACTAGCTTAATTTCCGGGAACTCNTTTGAGTACAACACGGNCTGACCTGCAGCNACAGNTTCGCCCTGCTCAACGGCCAGCCGGAACTTGAGGTCTGGATAGTCNGGCGGGCACAACGCCACTTTACTTGGAGGCTCAACATCAATCACGTGGGGGTCAGGCCGGCCCTCCATCGGAATNTTGACACCTTTGCGGAAGCGAAAGTCGCTCATGTGAAGACTCCATTGGGATCAAACAGTTGTCGAAGGCGCCGGGCTTTAAACGGATCTACGATTGAGGGCAAGTGGATCCCACCCTNATCTCCGGCGCTAACCGGATGCATGGCCTCCAGTNGCNTNACAGAAATGCCGTTACGNTATCCAACGCTTGCTCGTCGTAAGGTGCTCCAAAGAGGTGNTAATGTGCTAACACGTAATAAAGTTGATGCAATGGAACTCGTTGGCGCCAGCCNGGTTGTGGTGGGTAGATNGCCTCNTAAGCTCGATAGAANNCNTCGGAAAAACCCCCGAAGAGCAAGCTCATTCCGAGATCCAGTTCGCGATGCGCTGTGGCGTAGGCTGGATCGAAGAATATGGGGCGATGATCATTNAGCGTCCCTGCATTTCCTGCCCACAAATCCCCGTGGATATGACTTGGGGGGTCAATGTCNTCCAACAAACCGTTCAAACGAGGAATCAGTTTCTCGATTCCGTTGCGCAATCTCGGTGGGCAGCCTTTGGCGAGGGGAAGAAGTCGATACTGTCCGTACAATTCTGCCCAAGTNGAACAAAGCGGCTGACTTTGGCGCAGCGTTCCCAGGTAGTTGTCCNCCTGGCCNCCCCATNGNATGGCGGCATGACGATGGAGTTCGCCCAGTGCGACGCCACACNCTTCGCCAGCTTTTCCCGGTACGATTTCGAGCCATTCGAGGAGCAGTCCATGATCATGAACGGCAACAACCTTCGGACAGGTGTTCGGCCGAACACTTTCGATACGCTGGAGTCCTTCTGCTTCCCTTTGGAACATTTGNTGNGGAGCTTGGTTATGGCATTTGAGAAAGCANGCTCCAGACGCNGTCATGACCCGATAGGCTCGGTTGATGCTTCCGCCAGCAACCGATGACAGTTCAAAGGGGCCGAGATGATCGGAGACAAACTGGTGAAGGGTGGGCGATAGCATGGGATGGGAACTCACTGAACAGCATCGTCGATGGCAAGGCTTTCTTGCACTCCCTTCACCCAAAGCGAAAATTCTGGTTGAACGTCCGTAGGGAGAGATCATGGCACGTTGGTTGATGCTCCTCATTTTGGGTCTCGCCAAATCTTCGTTTGCCTTCCCAATACCTGGGCAAGCGACACCCCAGAAACCCAAAGCGACCCCGGCGAACAAGACCATGGAACTCAGCCCAGAGGCGCTCAAGGCGCAGATGGAGGCGGGTGCAGAAGAAGCTCGGAAAAAGAGAGCGAGTTGGGCGGCAACAGACAGCGCTTTGCCGGCGAGGGACGAGGCGCGAGGCTCCATTCTCCGACTGGAACTTGAAGGGGGCATCACCCAGAGCTCGAGCGAGTACGTTTTGCAAGGGATCCAGAAGGCGAAAGAGCAGCGTGCAGAAGCACTCGTCATCGTTCTCGACACACCTGGAGGGCTGTTGCAGGCAACTCGGGAGATGGTCTCCGCCTTTTTGGCGAGTCCCGTTCCAATCGTGGTTTGGGTGGGTCCAGGGGGGGCTCGAGCAGGTTCGGCTGGCGTCTTCATCACCATGGCCGCCCATGTGGCTGCGATGGCACCGGGAACAAACATTGGTGCCGCTCATCCTGTGTCCGGGATGGGCGGTGACATCGAAGGCGAGATGGACCGGAAGGTAACTAACGATACCGCCGCCTGGGCTCGTTCAATCGCGACCTTGCGAGGGAGAAATGCCGCCTGGGCAGACCAAGCGGTCCGAAGCAGTGACTCCGTTCCAGAGTCTGAAGCCGAGGATCTGGCGGTGATCGATATGGTGGTGAGCAGCGAGAGGGAGTTGATGGAAATGCTCCATGGCATGGTGGTGGGCGTGGAAGGTGAGCGATATCGTCTAGTCACTCAGGGGGTTCCGGTGGAAACCATCGAAATGACCGGCGCCCAGAAACTGGTTCAGTTCATGGCGGACCCCAACCTTGCCTACATTTTATTTCTCGTCGGAATGTTTGGAATCTTTCTGGAATTCAAAGTTCCTGGGCTCATCATTCCTGGTGTTGTCGGTGCCGTTTGCCTCGCGTTAGTTCTGGGTGTGCAAGTCATGCCAGTGAACTGGTTCGCAGTCCTGCTCATCGTCCTCGCATGCGTCTGCTTTGTCGCTGAGATCTATGTGACCAGTTTCGGTGCATTGACCGCCCTCGGCGTTTTTTGTTTGGTCTCCGGTTCCTACTTGCTCTTCGATGTGCCCGGATCCGATTTCCGTGTGGATCATGGCCTCATCTGGGGTGCTGCAGCAGGCTTCACCCTTCTTGCGGTCTCCATTGGCACGTTATTGATGCGAAGTTTCAAGCAGTCGCCCCTGTCGGGTAGAGAAGCGATGGCGGGACTGGTGGTGGACGTCTACCGAGCCATACCGACGGGTGGCGAAGGGAAAGTGATCATGCAGGGCACTTTTTGGAATGCTGTGAGCGAGGTGCCCGTTGCGGCAGGTGCTCAAGTTCGGGTCCTCGAAATGGACGGCTTGACGGCTCGAGTCGAGCCTTTTGGCGACGAACATTCCGATCACGGTTCGATGATGACCGAAGACGTTGAAGACATCGCCGATGCAACGGGTGTTGTCCCTGACTCAGAAATTTAAAGGAGAGCCGTGATGGTTCCAGTCTACGTTATTCTAGCCATTGTCATCCTTGCGCTCCTCAGTGGAGTTCGAGTCCTTCAAGAGTACGAGCGAGGTGTCGTGTTTCGTCTGGGTAAGTGCATGCCTGTGGTGCGGGAACCGGGTCTCAACCTGATCATACCCTTTGGGATTGATCAGATGCTCAAAATCGACCTTCGTGTTGTCACCATGGACGTGCCACCTCAAGACGTGATCACCCGTGACAACGTTTCGGTCAAAGTGAACGCCGTGGTCTACTTTCAAGTGGTGGACTCTCGGAAAGCTGTCCTGGAGGTCGAAAATTATCTCTATGCCACCAACCAGTTGGCGCAAACGACCCTTCGGTCGGTCTGTGGGCAACAAGAGCTCGATTTTCTCCTGACGGAACGGGATGACCTGAACGAATCGATTCAGGGAATCCTCGACCGAGCGACAGACCCGTGGGGGGTGAAGGTGACGTTGGTTGAGGTGAAGCAAATCGATCTGCCGCAGGAGATGCAGCGGGCGATGGCGAAGCAAGCCGAAGCCGAGCGGGAGCGGCGTGCCAAAGTGATTCATGCCAAGGGTGAACAGCAGGCTGCAGCCCTATTGAGCGAAGCCGCCGACCAGATGGCATCGAACCCCATCACGATCCAACTTCGGTATTTGCAAACGCTCAGTGAGATTGCCACGGAGAACAACTCGACCACGTTGTTCCCCATACCGATCAATCTGTTCAATAAGCTGCTCGACAAGCCACCGGAATCTTAACCGGCAGCAGATGTGTCGTTGGTGGCGTGCTTGCTGGCATCAACCATGGAACTCATCTGGCGGTCGCTCAACTCCAACCAACCATCGCCCGCCAGGCGCGCGGTCCCGAGCGCCATGCGAATCAAGAGCCAGAATGCGACAGCCCACCAGAGATTGGGTAGGTTGAAGGGAACGCTAAGAAGAGCCAGTGGAAAGCCAAGCAGGCTGGCTGCTCCCATCTGCCAAGCTAGAAATTTTTGATCACCAGCTCCTTGCAGCATTCCATCACTCACAAAGGCGCCGACACCGAGAGGTATTTGTACCAGTAACGGCAGGGCAAGTTCTGCGAAGGCGAGGTGGGCGCTCCCATCCAGAGCAAACAGGACAGGCAGCCAATCCCACAAGCCATAGAGTACCAGCCCTAATGCACCGGCTCCGAGTAAGCAGAGTCGATACAGTCGCCATGCCAGTTGACGAGTGGCTTTCCGGTCGCCGCTACCGAGTAGGTGGCTTCCATAAGCTTGGCCAGCGAGGGCGAATCCGTCGATGCTGAAGGCGATCAATAGCCACATTTGCAGAGCGAGCCCGTGGGCTCCCAGAGCTTCTGTACCGAATCGTTCCGCAAGAATACTGGTGGCGATGAGGGTCAGGTTGAGTAAGCAGCCCCGAAGAAGAGCCGTACCGCCCAACGAAAGCGATAAGCTGAGACCGCTAGATAGCCTTTGTTCACGAATTGCCGACCACTGGTTGCTAAAGTCCAGTAGGGACTGTTGTCGAAGTCGACGCCAACACAGCATGATTCCGATCAACGGTGTGACCGCAGACGCAAGCGCCAGTCCGCCCAAACCCAAAGGTAAATAAAGGCAGAACAGGACGTCACAAGCTCCATTGGCGAGGAGGATCCCACAGGTTGCCCACAAAGGGGTCCATGCATTTTTTTCGACGTTGCGAAGAATGGCGACGAGCACTTGAAAGACCAGGATAAGTGGGAGACCGAGGAGGCGCAGTCCGATGTAGTGCGCGGCACCCTCTGAGGTGGCGTCTCGTTCGGCCATGAACTGACAGAGCCCTTCGAGACCGGCAGCGATTGGTACGATCAGAAGCAGTCCAATCGCAGCGGCTGCTAGGACGGCCTCACCACCCAACCTTGCGACGTCTTGACGGCGTTCAGCGCCTTCGAGCCGACCGAGTACCCCGGGAAGTCCGCCGATGAGCTGCATGACCACCCAGCCAATCCCACCGGCGAGGGAACTGCCGAGAACAAGGCCTGCCAAGTCTTGGGAGCTTATTCGAGCACCGACGGCTGTATCCACCAAAGAGATAAGAGGACCGACTGCACTGGCCAAAATACTGCCTGCGATAAAGGATGCGCTGGGACTGAGAGGCGCTCGCTGCACGACGGGTTGATCCTGTTTGAGGTCTTAGGGCGGGAAGGAGACCGATGCAAAGGAGTGCTGCAAAAAAGGAAAAGACCCCAAGGTTGGGGTCTTTGCCATTTGCTTTGCGGAGTCCCGCTTAGCGGATGTTTCTGATCGACGTCATGCTCATGTCGTGCATGGTCTTCAGCATGTTGGAGATCAAGTCGTGGATCTCTTTGCGACGGTTCATCGCCTGCTGAATCTTGAAGTTCAGAACACTGCGGCTGTGATCGATGTCTCCACCACCCTTTTTGCCGCCTCCGAGGACAGCGTCCCCGACACCGCCACCGAGTGCACCGCCGATTCGGGAGCCGAGGGGACCACCCAGCGTGCCACCCAGGGCTGCGCCAGCACCACTGATCAACTTTTTACCGACACCCTTGAAGAAGTTTTTGATGCCGCCAAAGAGGCCGCCCCTCTTCTTCTTCTTCTTGAGGGCTTCGTACTGATTCATCAGGCTCTTCAGCTCTTTGTCGGCATCACGCATTTGTGTGAAGAGGAAGGCTGCCAGGACGTCTTCGATCGGCGCGTTGGGACCGACGAGTTTACCGACATCCGTTTGACCGCTGGTCTGCTGACCCAACAGGCTTTGAGTCACCTTTTTGCCAGCGCTCCGGACCAGATCCATGATCTCACCGTCCAGCTTGGCCAGGCTACCGTAGAGGCTACCGGCCAAGGGGTTGGCAGCGGTCATGGCGGCATTGAGGTTCACGCCATTGGGGAGAGCGTTTGGCTTGCTCTTCACGACAGTGATCTTCCCGTCCGCTCGACCGTCCAGAACAATTCGGCCGCCCAACATACCTTCCATGCGAGCCCGGAAGGCGGGATTATTTTGAATCGCCCGCTCCAGACTCCGAGCCACGAAGCGAGGACGCCGGTGAGCCAGATCTCGGCGTTCCACCGTCGTGGTTCCGCCCATCGAGTGGTACGTGTTCGCATTGACCAGGCGGCTACGTGCAATACCTGTGCGTGGACTTTGGACGTTAAAGGGTCCTGGCATCCGTCCCATGATCTGCTGGAACTGGTTGGTGGGAAGCCCGCTAAAGGCATCCTGATAGTTGCGCACGGCGCCAGCAAAGTTGCCGGTCATCGCATCGAGATGGGCGCCTTGTAGGTCGCCGACGAGGTCAGGGTAACCCAGCCGATCCAGCATGCGGTTCAGGTTGGTCCCCATGGAGTTTGCACCACCGATCATTGTCTCATCCTCTCAGTTGTGGGCTTTTCATCGCCCAGTGTTCATTGTTCACAATCGCTTTAACGGCAGGTCATCACGTGGGTTGCGGCCCGGAGGCTATTTTTCTCAAAAGGATGTGAGCATGGTCACCGAAAGCTGTTCCCTTATGGTCTGCAGCGATTTGTAAATCATGGATCGCACCACGAATATCTTTGCCAATGGCGAGTCGGAGTTGGGCCCTTGTCACGCGTAGAGAGGGGGAGTTTGAACGCATCTTCAACGCTTGATCTAGATAGATCAGCGCCTCCTGACCGACCCCCCTCTCTGCGAGCAGTTGGCCTAAAAGTCTTAACGTGACGAGGTGCGTAGGATCGAGCGCTCTTAAACCTCTTAGTAAAATAAGCGCATCATCACTGCGACCGTTCGCCCACAAATTGATCGCATCATGCTGGAGCGCAGTAAGGCAAGCATCGGAGAGACCCCGCTCTTTCGCCAGTGTCGTTCTTCCTTGGAGCAGGTCACGAAGGTTCACGAGGGCCGCTCACTAGCGATACGAAGGCGTATTTCGTCTCGGAAGGATTGGGTCTTTTCCAATAAGCTCACCATCGCTGCTTCATCCGCAAGCAAACGCTGAACTTCCTCTTGTTCTCGTTCTGAAAGTCCTGGGTCCTCCATGTCGAGGGAGCCCATTTTCTGCAGCATATCTCGTAGGATACGATCGTAGACCAATGGGTCGGGAACTTCCTCTTCAAGTTCCCACATGAGTCGTTGTCGTTGTTGATCCGGGTCGATGCGCTCGAGAACGCCCGATTCGGGCAATGGTGCGGTTCGAGGATCGAAACTGGCTGGGCCCGGGTCCTTAATTCGNGGGTCGCCTCGAAGTCCTCGATCCCGGACTGTCGTGGGAAAGCCCCAAGGCGAGCCTGTTTTTCCAATGCGTCCGGCCATNATTCCTTATGCGCTCAAATCGCGACTTCGGCTAGCGACGACGATGTCGCTCTTTCTCCGTCGCCTCTAGTTCGTAGATGAAATTCAGAACCTCNGCGACGGCTTCGTATAAATCTTCGGGGATCTCATGACCAACGTCGACGTCATGGAGCGCGTGNGCCAGNGGAACATTTCGCATCACAGGGACACCGAACTGTTTCGCAACCTCTTTGATTTGTTCGGCGATGAGCCGTTGCCCTTTCGCAATGACACGGGGGGCTGCCTCCTCATCTTCATCGTACCGTATCGCGACCGCAATGTGATCGGGGTTAACGATCACAACATCNGCATTCTTCACATCTTCGATACTGCCGTGGAGTAAGAGTTCCTCGGCGAGTTGTCGCCTTTGCCCCTTGATCAATGGGTCACCTTCCGTTTGCTTGTACTCCTGTTTGACATCGTGTTTCGACATNCGCTGGTCTTTCTTGAAGACATGAATCTGCCAGAATCGGTCGATAATCCCAATGGCGAGNAGGAAGACGGCNACCTTGGCGACCACCGGCACAACGATATCGACCAANACNGAGAGACTACTTTCGACGCCAGCGGGNGCTGAGCGTAGGACGTTGGGGAGCCCGACGAGCAGTGCATCGCTGACCAGCCAGCANACCACNGTAAACTTCGCCAAACTCAACAGCAGTTGTACGAACTTCTTCTTGTTCAGTAAGTTCTGTGCNCCTTTNACGGGATTAAGTTTCGTCAACTCCGGCTGCAGTGGATGGGTGGTGAACATGAATCCGAACTGCGTAAGATTACCCGCGAGCGCGGCGACAAAGGCAATGGCAAACAAGGGAAGAACNGCCACAATGATGAGCTTGTGTCCTTCCATGACCAAACCCAGCGTGATGGCATGGCTGGGTCCNAGCGTGCCAATCTTGAAGCAACGGATNACAAAATCTTGCAGGGAGGCGATCAGNCTGGGGCCCATNGCGTAGAGAACAGCGGCNGAGAANGCGAANACAACNCCGGTTGTGAAGTCTGTGGATTTGGCAACTTGTCCCTTTTTNCGCGCCTCACGCAGTTTGTGAGGTGTTGCNTCTTCTGTCTTTTCGCCGCTGCTGTCCCCTCCACTCATTGAANTTTTACCTCCGGCCAGCTCCGGCCATAGCCCCCTAAATCAATGGGGTCCCCCGCTCGAAAGCGTCCTCTTTCGTCTTGAAATACTCTGCAGGCATCCATTGCTGGGTCATGCTGAAAGATGAGGATCCATTTCTCGGCAACCGCTTGCTCCAATACAGCGTTCTTTTCAGCCACGGTCTCCACGGGTTCGCGATCATAACCCATGACCCATGGGATATGAATGTGGGCACTTGTTGGGATGAGGTCTGCACAGAACAGGAAGGTTTCTTCACCGGTNCGAATTCGTGGTAGTTGCATTCCCGTTGTGTGTCCGTGACACANAAGGAAATCAAAGCCTTCCACCGGTGACCACGAGCCTTCATANAGCCGTAAGTTTTCTCCTTCGTTNAGACCCTTTCGATCGCACGCTCGAAAGCTGCCAGNATCTTTCGGCGATGGGTCATGGGCCAGATGCCAATTTNGAGCCTGCACGTGATGCATTGCTTTCGAAAAGGTGAGCATTCCATCCTGTTGAACGGTGCCCCCTGAGTGATCAAAATGAAGATGGGTAAAGATCATGTCGGTGACGTCACTGGGCTCGATACCCTTGGTCGCTAAAGACGTCTTCAGATCAGGCACGATCGAGCGCGACAATGCAAACTGATCTTGCTCCTTCGCCTCCCATTGATTCCCCATACCATTATCGACGAGCAAAATACGGTCGTCGACCCGTACCAGAAGGCAGCGCAGAGCCATTTCGATTCGATTGACATGGTCCGGAGGCGCTTTCCGGGACCATAGAGGTCTCGGGATGATCCCAAACATGGCCCCCCCGTCCAAGCCGAAGCGCCCATCCTCGACGACATCAATCTGGAAACGACCAAACTGCATGATAATCTATTAACCACTGGACGAGCCGACGCCAAGCGGCGCAAACAAAAGGCCGGAGTTAGCATGAAGTTTTCTTCTCGTTTTTTCTCGCTTGTTCTCACCATGATTGTCGGCTGTCCCGGTCTGAATTTAGGCGAGCCGGGCGATAATCTAGGCACTGCAGGCATCGGTCTGATGTCCGGCGCCGAGATGGCTGTCCTCGAAGAGGAGGTCGGCGGCGAGTTACCGGAGGGTGGCATCGATGCAGCGGATGTTTATTCGATCGACCTGCTTGCAGGGCATCGCCTTCGAGTGCTCCGAAAGACCGGCGAGGTGGATTTGAATTTGCTGGATGCAGAGGGGAATGATCTTCGCATTCTTGATCATGGCCTCGGCGATCTAATTGAGTTGGGAAGTGAGGCAGGGGGAGGCTACTTTCTTCGGGTGACCAGTGCGTCCGGCGACGCCGCGTTTTACACTGTTGAACTGCATGCATCTCGAGCGGGTCAAGGTGAAGGCGAGTCGGAGCCGAACAACACCTCGGATTTAGCGACAGATCTTGGCAATTTGAGCGAGCCAATGACGATCTCTGGGCACATGGACATTGAGGCCGACCGGCAAGACTGGTTCGTGGTCGAGTTGAATCAAGGGGGCGATTTAGAGTTAGGTTGGAGTCGAGATCAAGAGCCGAACGGTGGTTTTGATCTGAGAGTGTTGGATCATGACAGCGGCGCCGTACTCGCCGAGGATTTGGGGGTTGCCAGCAGTGACTCCAGTCTGACCGTCTCTGGAGAGGATCTGGAGGGAGTCCGTCAACTGGCGGTGCATTTACTTTGGGACGCCGGTACTGACCCTCGCTACGGCTCTGACTCTGATTTTAGCTATGTGCTGAATTTGGCGCAGGATTAGGGTGTGACTGCCTCAGGCGTCGGGGGATTTTGCGCCGGTTCTTCGCATAAACTGACCTCTTCACCACATCCTTCATCGAGGAAAAGTGCGCCACAGCCAGGATCATTATCGTTGGGTTGGGGTGCCATCTCCATCTGAGAGGTGGTGTTCGCGTGAGGGCTTGCTTGCGATCCCCCAGCGGGACCGTCTTCCGGACAGCCCATGAGCACCAAACTAAGAAGGACGACTCGTTTCATCGTCGCCGATTTACGTGCCGAGCGCTTCACGATCAAGGCCTTGAAAAGAGTGGCCCCACGGATTGGGCTCCTTTGAGACACTCCGCGTCATCGTGGGCGACATTGTTGACGTGATCGGTCACTCGGATCGCTCGCAGTGAGGGACTTGGCTGATCTTTCAGCCAGCTTTGCACGGCTTCTTTCGGTTGAATGCGAGGCATCATCCATTGATCGAAGCGATCCGGGCTCAGCAGGACAGGCATGCGTTGATGGATGAAGGCGAGGGGAGCGACGGCACGAGTGGTGACAAGGGTGACACTATCGATCGGTGCTTGACCTGCGGGTTGCCAGCGCTCCCACAAGCCTGCAAATGCGAAGATCGGTAGATCCACCGCTTCGATACGATGGGGAATGCGGCTCTTTCCCACCCGTCGCCACTCGTAGAATCCAGTGGCTGGGATCAAACACCTTCGGCGCTCTAAGGCTCCCTGAAACGCACGGCGTTGATGAATGGATTCGATTCGGGCGTTGATCATCAGCGTACTCTTTCTCGGCTCCTTCATCCAATGGGGCAGTAAACCCCAACGCAGGGGCTCGAGTCGGGCGCCTTTATGGGGGTGTCGTCGTACCACAGCCACGGGTTGCGTTGGGGCGATGTTGTAGCGGGTTTTGTATCCAGGGGGGATTTGATCAAGATGGAAGAGCTTTTCCAACTCCTGGGCTGCAGCTGTCAGATGGTACCGACCACACATATCTCTAAGAACGACAAAAGGCGCCGAACATTCGGCGCCCCTCATCTTTTGGCTGGAATCAGTTCTTACCGGATGATTCCAGCTTCGATCAGACGTCCCACATTTAGGAAAGCCTTGGCTGTCGTGGAGAAGTTCTCGACCTCCGCCTGACTGTAGCCGTTGTTGTTCCGATCCTTGTTGCGCAGCATCGCATCACCGGCAAAGGCTTGAGCTTTGGCGATATCAGCTTCTGTGACTCGGTTGCCTGCACCGTGGTCACGGGCATCCGTCAGTCCAAAGAAGTAAGCGACAGCAAGAGCTTCGGTGCCTCGACCCTCTCGGTAGAGTTTGCCTACGAGTTGGTCTTTGTCGTCACGGCTCACAATACCATCATCTCCCGCTGCGCCGCGCAGTAGGTCTGCGGTGTGTGCGAGCCCCTGGGCGGGGACATCGTGGGCGATTCGACTGGGTGCCTTGGCCTCTTGAGCTTCCATGCTCCGGCCCAGTTCGATGAGCGCCTTGCCGGTGGTGGTCATCGTGGCGATCTCTGCGGCACTGTAGCCATTGCGATTTTTGTCGGCGCTTTCGAGCAGTTGCTCTTCAACAAAGCGACGGGTGTTGGCGAGATCGCTCACGGTCACTCGGTTCCCGGGCTTACTGTCGTACCGATCCGCCATGCGGAAAATTTTGCCAGCGGCCAGCGATTCGGAGCCTTCTCCATCTCGTCGCATTTCTCGGCCAAGCTCCTTGGCATCTTTTCTCGAGATAATTCCGTCAGGACCTGCCGATTCGGTGAGACGATCTGCAATCTTGTCAAAAGCTTTCATGGGGCTGTCGTGGCTAATGCGGGACATGATGACCTCCTTGTTTGATCGTTAGCCATTATCAGCCCGAAAGCGTTGTCTGTTGCGGCCCATCGGACAACTGACGGAGGGGGGAGCTTTCTGTCAGCCCCTGGTGAGGGTATGAAGAACGTGATGAGAAGAAGGACTTTTATAGGCTTGGGGGCAATGCTCCCCTGGGCGCTGAACAGTTGTTGGGCTGATGATCCAGACCCTGATTCCGGGGCGTCTTGCCTCGTCTCGGATGAAACGACAGCGGTCGGTGGCGAGGACCCGCTTCTTTTGCCGATCGATCGGCAGCGATTCCCAATTGTCCCTCATGCCGGTGCGATGGGGAGCCAGGAGGTCTTGTTGTGGGGCTTTCGCGCGGATGACAGGGATCTCTACATCGTCGTTTGGCGAGAGGACGAAACAGCCCCCGTGGTGGTGGTTCGGCAGTTGGTAACTCCTCAGGAGGGTTATGCGAAGCTTTGGGTCAGAGGGCTGCGCTCGGGTACTCGGTATCACTTCGCCCTGGTGAACGATTCCGCATCCTCGCGCTCGGCGGAAAGTCGTTTTCAGACGGCACCAGCTCCTGGCTGTGCACCTGTTGTTCAGGTTGCTGCGACCGCGTGTACCCATCAGAGGAATTCACCATTTGCTGCTCTCGAGCGTATGGCGGAGCGGAAGCCAGACGTCTTCTTGCAGTTGGGTGATATGGTCTACAATGACAGTGCGACTCGAAGCGCCGTCGAAACCAGGGCCAACGGAGACGAAGAGACAGCCAAGGGATTTTATCGGCGCAATTGGAAGACGGCTCTACAGGATCCTGGTTACGAGGCCATCCTTTCCTCGACGGGCTCTTATTTTACCTGGGATGATCACGAAGTGACCGACAACAGTCGGCTGTACGACCTCGACCCCGATGACTATCGATTCGCGGCCGATCGTTATTTTGAAACCTTGGCTCAAGCTCAGGTTGAGACGGGACGATTTTGGTCCACTTATCGCTGGGGGGATAGTGTCGAGTTCTTCGTATTAGATTGCAGGAGTGAGCGTCAGGAAGAGACCCGAGAAGGGGCTGAGGCGATTTATATCTCGCGGGCGCAGATGGACTGGCTTAAGAGCGCCCTCGCCGACAGTCCTTGTCATTTTAAGGCGATCCTAACGTCGGTCCCCATTACAGCCTGGCCCGAACTCCTCAGTGTGGTGATCGATGATCGTTGGGAGGGTTATCGCTCCCAGCGAGAAGAACTGCTGGATTGGATTGTAGAAGAGGACGTCAGCAACGTGTTCTTCATCAGCGGAGATTTTCATTGCGGTGCGGTGACACGAGTCGAGCCTTCAGGGCCCCGAAGTGGATTGTATGAAGTTCTCGTCGGACCCGGGGGCAATGCAAACAACCCGCTGGCGCTGCTCTGGGAGCTTGGATCCGATGGGACGCGTGCAGATTTAGCCCCTGCGGATCAGTTCTTGTTTCTACGATCTCAGCCTGCGGGCACCATGATCACCTTTGATCCAAGCCGGAATCTGGTCACGGTCGAGTTCCTCGACCCTGACTCGGGCGCATCACTGACGAAGATCGAACTTAGTCCCGGTCAGTTGTCGCCGCCTTCAGGCTGAGCCAGCTTTGTACCAACCGATGGTCGCTGCAGTCGTCTGAGGCTGATATCGTCCGAGTTTCACCGCTCCACAAGAGATCATTGGAGGCGTACAAATAGTCGAGCCGAGGGCTCATCGATTGAGGCAGAAATGGCATTGGACGACTCCCTCCAAACCCCCAGCCTCGTTGGCGGTGAGCATCTTGGAAGTTCTGACGCAGATGGTGATGGATCCATGTATTGGCGGTCGAGTTGAAATCACCGATCAATAGCAGTGGGTCCTTCATGCCCTGATAGCGCCTTGAAATTCGCTTCACTTGCGCCCGTTGTCGTCGAGTCATCTTTTGAAGTTGTCGACGGGTCGCTTGCAGTTGACTGAAGATGCCTGAATTTGCAGACTCTCGTCCTGTTCTCGAGCCCCAGTAACTCTGTAGATGGACATTAGCGACGTTGAGGACCGGCCCATTGGGCGGAATCACTTCGGCGAAAAGGTAGCGATTGACTGCATCGCCCGTCATTTCATGGGCATACCCACTCTGAACCACCCAGTCATTCTCTACAGGGACACAGAGAGCGGGCCCATTTCGGCTCCCTTGATCGTGGTATTCTAGGTGTATGCATCGGAGCCTTAGTCGTCTCTCCAGCGCCTTTGTTTCCGCTCTGCTCATTTCCTGAAAGGCCCACAAACCACGGGGCTGATTCGACAAAATAGTCACAGCGCAGTCGAGTTGATTCGGATATTCAGCAGCATCTGCGAGGTTCCAGGTGAGTACAGGCCAGCCTTGATTTACCCCGGTACGACCAACGGCTAAATCTTCGATGGTAACGGCGAGATTGAACGCTATCAATGCGATCGCCAAGCGTCCACCGAGTCGTAAACGGAGCCACCAAGCGAGGCTTGCCGTGACGAAGGCAAGACCGGGTAAAACGGCTCCTGCGACGAGGCTCCAGCCACCGTGAAAGTCTTCGAAGAGCAGACATAGTCTGAGCCAAAGGGGGCTAGAGAGTACAAAGGTCAGCCCAAGCCTTAGTTTGGTCATGGCAAGTTGCAGTGGTGACGCCACGCCAAAACACTGTTCTCAAGGAGCATGGCGATCGTCATCGGTCCAACGCCACCGGGAACAGGCGTCGCAGCGGATGCAACGTCGTCGAGACCCTGCCAGCATACATCGCCAACAAGTTTGCCATCGACTCTGTTGATACCGACGTCGATCACGACACAACCGGGCTTGAGTTGGGAGGCATGGATCATCTCTGGGCGACCGACTGCAGCGACGATGATGTCAGCTGTCCGTAGTAATTGTTCGAGGTTTTGACTCCGTGAGTGGGCGATCGTTACCGTGGCGTGACGCTGTAGAAGTAACTCCGCCATGGGTCTGCCAACGATCTGACTCCGACCGACAACGAGCGCATTTTTACCGCTGACTTCGATTCCGCTTGCGTCGAGTAAATGGGTGATTCCGAGCGGTGTGCACGGGATGAATTGGGGGCGCTGCTGAAACAAGAGTCCGGTGTTCAGTGCGTGAAAGCCATCCACATCCTTATGGGCAGGCACGGCATCGAGGATGAGTTGGTCATCCAGGTGAGCGGGGAGCGGCAGTTGAACTAGGATGCCATCCACCTCGACGTCGTCGGCTAAGCGTTGCAGGATCGCTAGAACCTCTTCTTGAGTGACTGACGCCGGTAAACGAATGACGTCGCCCCGAATACCAACTTTGCTTGCGGCTCGTTCCTTGCTTCGAACATAGGTGGCGCTCGCCGGATCCTCTCCCACCAAAATCACGCTTAAACCCGGCGGTCTTCCCGCCTTGGGAAGCGAAGCCGATACATGGTCAGCGAGTGCTTGACGCCGATCGCTCGCGAGACGTTTTCCGTCTAAAATAATCATGGGGAATCATGGCTCCAGTCGAAGGGGTGGGAGACGGAGTTGCTCCAATGCCTTGCGCAGCTGCATCGGACGAGCAAAATGGGGTTTTAGTTGCCAACGCAACTCCTGAACAAAGCGCACCGATCGAACAGACCCAAGGGTCCATGTCGCCGAACCGACAAGTTCTGGCTCGGTCAGGGTTTTCGAGCGGGTCGGTGGCAGTGGTGCTGATTGGGACGCCCATTGGAACTCCCAATCGATTCGTTCATCGTTAATTAGCGGACCTAAAAACCGGGTCTGTGGACGTAACCAGTCCAGTTCTGGATAGGGTTTACCGAGCCAATCTTGGGGAGCCAACGACTGCGATTTAAAGCGTAATCCAAAGGAAATAGTCACCGGGCCGGTTCCTCGATCTTTACCGCCTTGTTTAAGGCGAATGGTGCCCAAGCGTGTACCAAGGCGAGACTGAAGGTAGGCTTTCAGATCGAGTTGCCCCTGACGTACGGCAAAGGCTGCGATGCCTCCGACTTGAAGCCTGCCTTCGGTGCGGTGCTCACCATCCGCTCCAATGATGGACTGAAACCGCCACAGTGCCATTCCCGACTGGGGGCGAACCGAGACATCAGCTGGCGCTCCAGCTTGGACCAAACGACAACTCTGAAAGCCCCGCGCCGTCACAGGGTCGACGGTTGCCTTGAGTCCACCTTCTGCTTTTGGGATGGCTGTTGCTAACAAGACATCCATTGGACTCGGCTCCGTAAGGTCCCATGGCAGCAAGACACACGGGGTTGCCTTTAATCCGGCCTGCAAAGACGGGGACGTTTGGAGATCATAAATGGTCGGTTTTTTCTCTGTCATGCGTTGAACAAGATCTGGTGAAATCGGGGTTCGAAACCGTGGTCTTAGCGCTCGCTCGCCCAGGGGTTTCGGGCTCCATGGGTGGGGTAGATGGGGTTGTAACGTCTTGACGAAGTAATGCCTGTAACCATCCTCTAAGCTGATTTTGGGCTGAATTCCTCGAAGTCTCACTTCGACGCGTTGATCTGGATCCCCTTGGATGGTCAGCCTGCCGGACTCGATGGGATAAGAACCGTCGAGGGCAAGATGGGGAAGCCAATGGGCCCGACGGTCGGCGCCTTCGAAGGCCCAATCGATGAGGCTCTTGGGCTCCACGGTGATTCGCAGCGCAACGAATGCAGCTCGTTTGGAGTCGAGGATCGGTTGTCCGCTTCGATCCGTGTAAACGAAGTCGGACAGATCTCGGTAGGTGGTGGTACCGGCGGATGTTCGCATCCGAAACCCAGCTCGGATAAGCATTCGGTCTGGATGAACGGGTAACTGAATATAAACCTCTCCGCCTTTCCGGTGAAAGCGACGCTCGAAGCGTCGCCATGAGACGCTTCCCTGTTCATTCAAGAGAGTGAGGATAAGGCGTCGCTCAAGGACCACCTGATCTTCGGTTCCCGGCCGTTGCCATTGACTTGGTAGTGGCGGCAGCAGTTGGGTCGCGCTGGTTGCGCAACCCGTCAGCAGAAGCAACCCAACGAGACCTCTCATGTTCACCTCTTGCGGCAACGCAACTGGACGGTACGTTCGACGATCTCCAGTCCGTCAGATTGGACCCGGAGCCTCTTGCTGCGACATCGACGGCCGCTGACTTTGACGCGCACGGTTTCACCGGGATGAAGGCCTCTTAACTCGGTGATGCCAACGCTGCGTTTAGTCCGGTCACCGACTCTCGCTTCGACTTTTGCGTCGGCGGGATTCGGAGTCACTTTCAAAAGCCAACGACTCAAGGCCAGACGAATTTCTTGTTCGACAGTTTCACCCGGTGTGACCGGACCTACGATGACATTCTGTGGTTCATGGTTATTGGCTCGGATCTTGAGTTCCTTGGTTCTGCCCTCCTCGAGACTTAGGCGGCCCCTACCTTCCGATAAAGGCAATGGGTTCTCTCCGTCCATGACCGTCGCATGGGGTGGATAAACCACGAGATCGAGGTGTCCGAGGGTGGGGATGTCGGGCGCAAGGTCGGGGGCGAGCTTGAAGACTTCTCCCGCGACGAGGGTAAGCGCTTCCGAGTTGTCTTTGTAACCAGCAGCTCGCAGGAGGACTTTTAGATCACCTCGAGGGCGTTGGGATGCGAACAAGCCCCGGCCATCGGGTCCCGGACTCGTCACACCGGCAAACACGTCGTTGATAAAGACTTCGACCACAGCGGGACGGGTCGATATCTCCAGCACTCCGGGCCGAGATTCCCACCACTGATAGGCTCTGAGACCCATCATTGAGCTGATTAGGGCCATCAGGATGAAGACCAGCATGGGGAGCCAGTTCTTCTTTTCTCTCTTGGGTGTACTTGATGGGAGTGTTTGCCCACCTAGAGGGGCAGTGCCTGTGGTCATCGGAACCTTGGGGAGGGATCCCGTCGCCACACCCAGGCGGACTGTCGTGACCTTTTTGGTGCTGGTTCCTGCTTCTCGGATCGGCGCATTTTCAGTGGCGTTGGCCAGTGCATCAGGTTTGACTTGGGCGTACCGGGTCAGGCGGGATCTTTCTTCTCGAAAGTCATTGGGGAAACTACTCTTTAAGAACGAAGCGAGTTCAAGACGCCCTACATTTCGTCCCGTTGAAGCGATCCATGTCCGAAGGTCGCGAGCCATGTGCTCCCCGTCGACATATCGCTCCTCTTCGGAATAGGACATCGCCTTGGCGCAGATCCGCACCAATTCGTCGGGAGCCTCAGGGTTATGAACAGCTGGGTCGACGATATCGACGCGCCGGACCGACTCCATGATGGCATAATCGGTTTCCTGATCGAAAGCTCGTTCACTGGTCAGAAGTTCGTAAAGGACGGTTCCAAGGGAGAAGATATCCGTCTTCTTTGTGAGGGGCAGTCCTCGGACTTGCTCCGGACTCATGTAAGCGAATTTACCCTTCAGGACGCCGACTTCCGTCTTTAGACTTTTCGCTCGAGCCTTGGCGATTCCAAAGTCCACCAACTTGACCTCGCCATCCCAACTGATGAGGACGTTCTGTGGTGTCACATCCCGGTGGATGACCCCTAAGGCTTTGCCCGTCGCATCGGTGGCGTTGTGGGCATAGCTGAGGCCTTCGGCGATACTTGCCACGATGTAGGCGACGAGAATTGGGTCGAGGTGGTCGCCACTGGTTGCCGCTTGGCCCCAGAGTGCCTTCAGATCCTTGCCGGAGATATACTCCATCGCAAGGTAGTAGGAGCCTTCGATTTTTCCAAAGTCAGTGACCTGAACAATGTTCCCGTGATTTAGTGCACGGGTGATCTTCGCTTCATCCTTGAACATCTCCACAAACTGATCGTCATCCGCCACACTCGGAAGCACTCGTTTGATGGCCAACAAACGATCGAATCCATCGGCGCCAAAGGACTTGGCGGTGTAGATCTCCGCCATACCGCCAAAGGCGACTCGATCGAGCAGTAGATATCGCCCAAAAGCCTTGGGTTCGGCCATGCTTTCGACCTTCCCCTAACGTGCAGGTCGAAACCCGTAGGTTCCTCGTTCAATTTGGAGGTAGAAGCTAAACCGACCGAGGTCAATTACCCCCTCTTTGACGAGTTCTGCTGGCGGGTTGGGAAAGGGGGCTGCCGCAACAACGGCACGGACCGCCTCGCGATCGAGCATGCTGAGGCCGCTGGGCCGAATGATTTTGGGTCGCTCAGCGAGGCCGCCGTCTGCTTCTAAGCGTAGGTGGAGAACGGTCACTCGATCTTCGCTGCCATAGAGCATTCCGCTGGGGTCGTAGCGTCTCATCACAGTGTTCGGATCCCAGTGTCGGGAGACGCTTTGGTGCAGGCGCCGAAAGAAGCCCCCGTGGCGAATCCGCCGGCTGTTAAGCCAGGTTTCGTCACCGGCCTCCACATCCAGCGTGGGCAGGGTGGCACCTCCAAAGACGTTGGGTGCATTGGGAGCCTGGAGAAAATCGAGATCTAAGTCGAGTTTCTGGCCCAGGAGGCCGATGCCATCCATCGCTTGCGAGCCCGACGAAGTCGGCGACTCCTTTGGTGTCGGTGGTTGTGCTCTCGAATTGGAGGGCATGGGCTCACTGCGACGGGCCATGGTCTCTTTTTCGACACGCCGGTTGAAGGCATCGGTCACCGTTGCCTTTTCAGGCTCTGGAACGACCTGGTCAGGGACCCTTTGTGGCAGGAAGGGAAGTTCGTTGGGCTCGGCCGGGGGTACATTGGGCAGAATTTCGACGGTCAGTGGGCGATCAGGCACCGGTAATGAACTCGGTGGGGGAATCAGAAAGTTCGCCAGCAGCAGGAGCAGGAGGCTCACGCAAAATGCTGCAATGGAACGGTTCGATTGCATGATTCACCGGCCTCCCGAGTACACTATAGCCTGGGAAACCTAGACTGGGGAGCTTCGGTCTTATTCCTTAAAGGGTGGTAGCTGGTGTACAAAGAGACTTCCGTCCTGATCGGCCGTGTAGACGGACCACACGGTGCCATCGTCGGCGACAGCATGATCAAGGTGCATCGCGCCCATGGGCATGCCGATGCGGAAATGCCGCAGCCTTCCTTTGCGTGGGTCGTGACGTATCAGGTAGAGCCGCTGACCCAAATCGCTTCGATCCATTCGGCCGCCGCTTCCCAGAATGACGAGCCGCCCCTTGGGGTCCCGCCGTAAAGCCATCGAACTGACTTTTTCCAGAAAGACCTTCTCGTCGTCCAGTTGCTCCGCCTTCGCTAGAGCCAGGCTCTGTTTTCCGGTGATGGTAAACAGCAACTCCCGGGTCGGATCATCAGCCGGTCCAGCGAAACCAATTTGGTAACCCGGTCCATAATCTTCCGCCACCCGCTTCACGGTCCAATCGGTGCCACCCTTTGGGCGCTCGGCTCGCATCATGTGAGTTTGCGTGTATCGATTATCAGCGAAGTAGACCAAGAGACGTCCATCATCGAAGCGGTGAAAGGCGGGCCTGGAGAGATGATTCCCCTGAACCGTATTCTCGATGAGATGGTGACTCCAGAGACCCACTTTGTCTCGATGACTATGCCAAAATCCTCGATCGACATCATAATAGACGAGATGAATTCCGCCTCGGTCATCGAAGGCAAATTGAGTGGCTCGACCGATACCGTCTGCTTTCTTGATCACCTCCATTTTCCAAGTGTTTTCCACTCGACGAGTGAGTCGGAAGAGTCCTTTCTCTTGGACTTGATAGGTGAGGAGTGGATGCCCTTCTTGGTCCAACGTCATGGCAAGGTAGCGACCAGCGCCTGGAGCTGCGTCGACGGTTTCGGTCTTCCATTCGCCGTCTTGTTGACGCTGGGCATACATCACGCGGCCGATGTGAGCGTTGCACCAAGCCACATGCACCATTCCATCTTGACTGATGGCGACACGAGGCCACCAGCCATTCTTTGGGTCCCAGATCGTTTTGCCATCGTGACCTTCGGCGATTCGAACGCTTCGCCCACCCGCTGGGACCGCTTCCAGGGGGATGACTGGATCCTCAACGCATGCAGCAGTAATCAAAAGCAGAACGCAGCTGACGGAGCGGTTCATGTGGCGTCCTCTTCGCTGAAAAAAACGACCCCGAAATGGGGTCGCTTGGAGCGGGACACGGGACTCGAACCCGCGACATCCAGCTTGGGAAGCTGGCACTCTACCAGCTGAGTTAGTCCCGCCTACCGGAGACTCCCTGCCCCCGGGGGCTTGGGAAATCAAGGTGAACTCTCGTTCTCCTTTGCCGTTTCCGAGCGTTTGAGGAGTTCTTCGACACGACGATACTCTGGCGTCGCGTGTTTCACCTTTTTGAGGTAGTAAACGGCTTCATCGTGGTCCCCGATCTCCCCGTAAGCCTGCCCGAGTTCGTAAAGGATCATGGTCCGCAACTCCTCCTGAATGTCCTCGCCGTGCATCGCACGTTTCAAGAAGGCGATGCCGCGACTCGCTTGTTTCATCTCGAGGAGTGCAATGGCGGCCAGGTAATGGGCAGCAGTCTGACCGGGCGCCACCTTCTCAACCAACTCCCTCAGGGCTTCAATCGCCTGATCGGGAGAACCGTTATTGATCATGGTCCGAATGGGATCCAGATGGCTCGGTACACCGCTGGGTAGGGCGGGAACCCTTTGACCCGCCCGGTCATCACTGCCACCTCGTTGGCCAAGATCCCTGCGCTTTTGAAGCAATTTTTCATTGTCTGGATACAGGGTCAGACCGTCTTCGATCAGGCTTTTCGCTTGCTGCGCAAGCCCCTGAGCAAAGGCTCGGTCAGCATCGGAGATAATCGCCTGGACCGGGTCCATGGTCATCGAGAAATTGAAGTCGTCGTCTTTTTCCAGTTCGTTGGTTGCTTTCTGCAACAGGTCTTCAAGATCTTCGCCTTCGTCCTGAATTCCCGCCTGGGTCACCACACTTTCGCCGAGACTGACGAGAATTTCTCGGTAACGCTTTTCGAGGAGCGAGAGTCCTTGCGCATGGGCTTCCGAGATCATGGTGAGTAACTGGCGGACCGCACCGCTCTTATCGTCCAGCTGTAAATAGATTTCGTAGAGTTGTTCCCGTAGCAGCACGTCCGTCGGTCGACCCTGTACCGCTCGAATCATGCAGTCCCGTGCTTGACTGTAAAGGTGGAGCTTTAAAAAGCTGTCAGCTTCGGCGACCAAACGGTTCACTTGAGTGACTTCGTTGCGGCGAAACAGCCCCGTGGCTTCGTGGGGTACCGGTTCCATTGGCTCGGGGCTGGTGCGGAGGGCCGGACGCTCATCGGTATTTTCTGGTCTCAAGTTCAGTGCGTCGATGGCTTGACGATCGCCAGGCGCTAGCTCGAGGATTTGTTGAAAGACTTCTTGGGCAGTGGGATCGCCCGCTTGAACCAGGAGGCGTCCACATTCCCGTAGGACCTGAAGCGCTTTTGCTGGTTTTTCGAGATCCATGAAAGCCTTCGCCATGATGCGAAGCGTTCCGGTGTGCGTGGGGTCCGCAGCAAACAGCCCCTGGAGCACCTTGAGGGTGAGTCGGGGTTGACCTTGGTGGAGATGAGCTTCTGCCAGGCGTCGAGCGATCCCGTGACGCCGACGGTCAAGACTCAGGACTCGCTCGGCGACACGAATAAACTCGGTCAGCCTCTTTTGCTCCCAAAGCCATTCAGCAGCTTCGAGGAAGGCGGCAACACTCTCACTCTTTTTGCCCGCCTTGAAGAGGGCATCGGCGTAACGAAGCCGGCCTGACAGATTTTGAGGGGCCACTTCCACGAGGCGTTTGAGAATACCGACAGCTTCGTCGTAATCACCCGCCTTTTGATGACCAAGCGCAGCGCTCGTTAGACTGCTGACAGCTTCCGCCATCAACTCCAAGCTGAGGTAGAGATCGCCCAGACGTTCATGGACCTCGGGGCGACTTGAGTCCAAGCGAAGCGCCTGTTTGTAAACGGCGACCGCCTGCGGCAGAAATCCAAGTCGGGTGTGGTACTCTGCAACACGCAGATAAGCTTGTACGGACTCAGCCACTTTGCCCATTCGAGCCAGAAGGTCGGCTAATTTGTGCTGAGTTCGGTAGTCGCTTGGATCCCCGGCGAGCAATTGTTCGTAGATCACGACCGCCTTATCAAACTGACCCTTTTGGATCAGCTTGGCAGCGCTTTCTACTTGTTCGTTTCGGTCTTTCGCCAAAGGACAGCGTTCCCAGCCTAGGTGAGGCTGTCCCTACTTAACCTGTCTGTATCGGGAAGCCAAATCTCAGGGCATCGATTGGATGAATTCGTGTTTATTGAAAGCCTCAGCCGTAGGTGGCCATCGCTCCGGGACCCAGTGGGATCCCAGCGTAGACCCACACCAAAAGCATGATGGTCCAACCGATCAGGAAGGCGATGGAGTAGGGCAACATGGCCGCCAGGATAGTTCCAATGCCGGCTTTACGGTCGTACTTTTGAGCAAAGACGATGATGATCGGCAGGTATGGCATCAAGGGCGAGATGATGTTCGTGATGGAATCACCGACCCGATAAGCTGCTTGAGTGGCTTCAGGACTGAGTCCCATCTGCATCAACATGGGCACGAAGATTGGCGCCATAAAGGCCCACTTTGCGGAAGCCGAGCCCACAAGGAAGTTCATCACGGAAGCCACCATGAGAAAGGCGATCATCAGCATGCCGCCCTCGAGTCCGATGGATTTCAGGACACCAGCCCCTTTAACCGCTGAGATCGCGCCCAGGTGACTCCAGTTGAAGTAGGCGACAAATTGCCCGGCGACAAAGGCGAGAACCACGTAAGCGCCCATGGAGGCCATGGTGTTGCTCATCATGGCCGCCACATCTTTATCGGAGCGAATACTTTTGGTTAGAACGCCGTAGATAATGCCCGGAATAATGAATCCGATGGTGACGAGGATTTCGATGGCAGAAAAGAAGGAGTGCAACGCGTTGACCGCTGGCTCGCCCTCTTTAATCGTATCGTGAAGAGGCGCTCCAGGGATCAGACCGAGAAGCAGAATCCCCAAACCGAGAACCACACCGATCGTGATGGAAATCCCGAAGGCTTTGGCTTCCTCTTGTGTGGGTTCCGCGTTGCCCTCGTGCTGTGATCCATCCCCTTCGGAGGGGTCCCAACTTCCCAGCATCGGTTCAACGATTTTACTGGTCACGAAGGTGCCGAGGACGGTGATTAAAACCGTCGAAGCAACCATAAAGTAATAGTTACAGGCTGGATTCACCGTATAACTTGGATCGAGGGATTGGGCTGCTTGTTGAGTGAGCGCCGACAGCATGGGGTCGAGTCCGGTGATCAACAGGTTGGCACTGAAGCCTCCGGAGACTCCAGCGTAAGCCGCAGCGAGTCCGGCCATCGGATGACGACCGACGCTGGCGAAGAGCATCGCACCTAAGGGCGTCAGAACCACATAGCCTGCATCGGCAGCCATCGAACTCATGACCCCCGCGAACACCACCGTTGCCGTGAGAAGGGAGGCTGGAACTCGAGTCACAAGGACTTTGAGCCCCATGGAGATCAGGCCTGTACGCTCGGCAACTCCAATACCGATCATGACGGTAAGCACCGGTCCAAGCGGGGCGAAATTAATGAAGTTGTCGACGGCGGAAAGCAGCATCCATCGGATGCCCTCGAAGGTCAGAAGACTTTGAACCGAAAGGTCGACAACATCTCCGGTACGCTGAATGACTTGAGCGCTCTGCCCTTGAAAGAGCGCTGACAGGATCACCACGAGGCCTGCCATGACGGCGAAAAGCGTCAGCGGGTCGGGAAGGCGTTGGCCCCAGCGCTCCACGGCACTAAAAAATCGAACAAGTCGTGAGGGGGTCGTATCGGAGCTATTTTCCATGGGGTACCTTCAGCATGGTTGCTTCGGATTCGGCAGAGGGTGTGCCCAGCCTCTGCCTAATTGGATTCAAGAATACGGGGAACGATGTTGGTGTCGTAGTCTGCGGCGATAAACTCTTCGTTTTCCAGCAGACGCAGGTGGAAGGGGATCGTGGTTTTGATCCCCTCGATGCGATATTCTTGCAGGGCTCGACGAGCTCGCCGAATACAGTGATCCCGATCGTCACCGCTGATGATTAGTTTCGCCACCAGCGAGTCGTAATGGGGGTTCACCGTGTAGCCAGAATAAACCAAGCCATCGATTCGTACACCGGGCCCCCCGGGTGCTTGGTAGCCGGTGATCAAGCCCGGACTGGGACCAAAGGTGACGGGGTCTTCAGCGTTGATGCGGAACTCCATGGAGTGCCCCAGCGGACCGGGCACCTCCGATTGGGTAAACGGGAGTTTTTCCCCTTGAGCGACTCGAAGTTGCCAAGCCACTAAATCGACACCTGTGATTTGTTCAGTCACAGGATGCTCCACCTGTATTCGAGTGTTCATTTCCATGAAGAAAAGGGAGCCGTCTTCGTCGGCAAGAAATTCAAAAGTTCCCACGCCCACATAGCCAATGGCGAGCGATGCCTGCACACAGAGTTCTCCGATCTCGAGGCGTTGTTGCTCATTGAGGGCGACGCAGGGCGCTTCTTCCATCAGCTTTTGGTGTCGACGTTGGACGGAGCACTCTCGTTCATGGAGATGCACACCATTGCCGTGTGTATCGCACAGGACCTGGATTTCCACGTGGCGAGGCTTACGCAGGTAGCGCTCAAGGTAGACGGAGCCATCGCCGAAGGCTGCCTTGGCTTCTGTACTGCAGGTGAGGAAGGCATTGCGTAAGTCCTCTTGGCGCTCGACGATCTTCATACCCCGCCCACCACCGCCAGCGGCCGCCTTCAAGATGATCGGAAAACCAATCTCCTTGGCCATGGTCACCGCCTCGTCCGCATCGGACAACGCACCTGGTGAACCCGGAAGGATCGGCACACCCACCTCTCGCATCTTGTCTCGAGCCTGAATTTTATCGCCCATCAGGCGAATGCTATCCGGTGGGGGTCCAATCCAAGTGATCCCACTTGTTTCGCACAACTCAGCAAACTGGGCGTTCTCTGAGAGAAAGCCGTAGCCGGGGTGCACGGCATCGCTGTTGGTGATCTCGCATGCGGAAAGGATGGAGGGGATGTTAAGATAGCTTTCGGCAGATGAGGGAGGACCGATGCAGACGCTCTGGTCTGCAGCGGAGACATGAAGTTGCTCCCGATCAGCGGTACTGTGAACAGCGACGGTGGTGTAGCCCAACTCTTTGGCAGCGCGAATTACCCGGAGGGCAATCTCGCCGCGGTTGGCCACCAAGATACGGTGGTAACTCATGATGTTTCCGCTCAGGGGCGAATGCGGAACAGGACCTGACCGTGTTCCACAGGTTGCTCATTCTTGACGCAGATCTCGACGATCTCGCCAGCGACTTCTGCCGGAATCTCGTTCATGAGTTTCATGGCTTCGATGATGCACAGGGTCTGGTCGGCGCTCACTTGATCACCCAGCTTGGCAAATGCCGGCTCCGAGGGCGCTGGTGATTCGTAGAAGGTGCCGACGAATGGAGAGGTAACTTCGATGAGCCCCTCCTCGGGCACCGATTCCTTCTTTGCCGGTTTCGCCGTTGGGGGTTGTGTCGCCTCGAACACTGGCATGGGGATGCTTGTACTTGGGGCGACCGGCGAACCCGTACGACTGATACGGACCTTACCCATGGCCGCATTGTCGATTTCCAGTTCCGTTGCCGAGCTGTGCTCGAAGAGTTCGAGGATCGCTCGGAGTGTTTGCATCTTCATGGCTTACTCCCTCACCCGTTCCATATACTCACCCGAACGGGTGTCCACCCTCACTTTGTCGCCCTCGTTGATAAACAACGGCACATGAACTTGTGCGCCTGTTTCCAGATGGGCTGGTTTTGTTGCACCCGTGACGGTGTCGCCTTTGACCGCAGGATCACATTTGCTGATGGTCAGGTTGACGAAGTTGGGCAATTCCACCCCGATGACTCGGCCATCGAATCGCAAGACGGACACGTTCATACCTTCCAATAGATAATTTGAACTGTCGCCCATGGTTTCGCTGGTGACCGAGAGTTGATCGTAGCTTGTGGAATCCATCAGAACGAAATCCTCTCCATCCTGATAAAGATATTGCATCGTGCTCTCAAAGAGATCGGGTTTGATCACTTTCTCGCCACTTCGAAAGGTCACCTCTTGGACTCGACCTGTCAGCAGATCTCTGAGCTTCGTGCGTGTAAAGGCATTCCCCTTACCCGGTTTCACGTGTTGAAATTCGATGATGTTGTAGGGGGTTTCGCCCACTTGGATTTTTAGCCCGCGCCGAAAGTCGCTGACACCGTACATCGCTCTCCCTCTCTCAGGAATGTCGAATCCCTAACCGGAATCCGCCCTCCCCGGCAACGGAGCTTACGTTACACGGAGTTTATCCCTCGGTGCGTAAGGTCTGTATCAGCGACTGGAGAGCCACAAGATACCCTTCAGGCCCTCGACCGACGGTTTGGTTGAAAACCACATCAGCTAGGTAATCGATGCGACGAAAATCTTCTCGTGTTGACGGATCCGTGAGGTGAACACCCCACACGGGGGGGCGGATGGCGAGAACTGCATCTCTCAGTGCGATGGAGGTGTGCGTGTAGGCCGCTGCATTGAGAATCACGCCATCGACACGATCGGCCGCTTGGAGCGCCGTCACCAATTCTCCCTCCCCATTGTATTGCCCGAAGGTGAGTTCGACCCTCAGGGCTTCGGCTAAGGTTTGCATTTGTTGCTCAATGTCGACCAACGTGGTCGTGCCATAGAGTTCCGGTTCTCTTTGACCCAACAAGTTGAGGTTGGGTCCATTGAGGACGGCGATTTTCATGGGCTGTTAGCCCAACTCAGCCAGGATCTCTGGCGCTTTGGCTTTTAGGAGATAGCGAGCAAGACCTAGATTGCCTTCTGGTTCTAAGACCATGGCGAGGTAGTAGCTGCTGTCCAAGGGACGCAGGAGCGTGAGCAGGTGTCCAGCCTCGATGCTGACCTCCCCGAGCGGACCCAACTCAAGATGCTCGGCGGCTGTTTGAATCCGACGCATGATCGCCGAATACTCGGCGAGAAGTTCTTCACTCTCTGGCGCCAGATCGCTGCGAGCGAGCCAGCCGAGCGGAAGCCCATCACGCCCCATGATGGCAACAAGCCGAGCTCCATCGACTCGGTCGAGACACTCTTGAAGATCGGGCTCAAACATTCGGGGGGCTCCGAAACTAGCGTTCGCGGCTCTCGCGGATTCGGGCAAGGAGTTCCTCAAGTCGACGCAGCCGAGGCTGTTCGAACCGGGCTTCTAAGGAGGCGATTCGAGCGGCTCGAGTGGTGTCAGGAGCGTTGGCTTGCAGGGTCTCGAGGGTGGTGAGGGCCTGACGTGCATGACCCTGTTTGAGATACAGGTTCGCAAGCGTGTC
>NZRT01000063.1 GCA_002696345.1 Myxococcales bacterium | reverse complement strand
CAACGACCGCCTGCTTGGCGCTTTAAATCCCCCTTTGATGTGATTAATTTCACCGATCAAAATCAAGGCTTACAAAGCAGTTCTGTCGATGACTTTGTGGTTTGGCGACGTGATGGAATCGCTAGCTACCACCTCGCCTGCGTCGTGGACGATCATGACCTCGGCGTCACAGAGGTCGTGAGAGGTGCTGATCTCGTGCCCTCCACATTTCGACAGCTAGCACTCTATCGGACTTTAGATTGGAAAGAGCCCGATTACCTCCACCTTCCCCTGGTGGTCACTGAAGCCGGAGAGCGCCTTGAAAAACGCCATGGCTTGCCCGGCATTGGAGCGCTCCGAGACCGGGGCGTGAAGCTGGAGACACTCTATGGCTGGGTGTTGTCTGCACTGACAGGGCAGAACATGAAATCCATTTCGCAACACGATTTCCTTCGCCAACTCCCCTCACCTCCATGGCGTCGATTGCCAGTCGTGGTGCCCGAGGTCTTGCGATGAATGACTCTTGGGAATTCGATTGGGCGACCCCTTTCTTCGGAATGAACCCAACAGGAAGGCTCTGGGTTTCTCCAACTGGAAGAGCGGAGCAACAACTCGATCTGCCGAACCTGATCAAAAATCTGATCCTCGAGGGCTGCCGCCCACCACTCCTTCTCGCTTTTCCACAAATCATTCAGGCTCGACTGGAAATGCTGCGCTCGACCATGGAGCAGGTCCAGAATCAAGCCGACTACAATGGCGCTTATCGCCCGGTTTACCCCATCAAGGTGAATCAGCATGATCAGGTTCTAGGATGCCTGAAAGAGGAACCCAATCTTGCCGGCTTTGAAGCGGGGTCAAAGCCAGAACTGATGCTGGCCCTCAGCCTCTTGAAGCCCGGCCATCTCCTGATCTGTAACGGCTACAAAGATACCGAATACCTGCAGATGGCTTTGTACGGACAGTTGCTTGGTTACCGACCCATCATCGTCATCGAGCGACTCAGCGAGTTAAGCCTTGCCTTGCAGGTGGCGGAGACCATGAACATCGAAGCAGAGATTGGTCTGCGTGCTCGACTGGCTGATCACGGCTCCGGTCGCTGGTCTTCATCGGCGGGCGATTTGTCAAAGTTTGGCTTAACAACCCCCGAAATCGTCGCTGCAGTCGGTGAACTAAAAGCTAAAAACAAGCTCCATTGTTTACGACTGCTGCACTTTCACATCGGCTCACAACTGACGGAGCTCGACAGCACAGATCAAGCCGTGGCCGAAGCCAGCCAAATTTACAGAGGTCTTATCGAAATGGGCGCTGAGCGCCTTGATTTCATGGATGTTGGCGGCGGATTAGCGGTTGATTACGGTGACGAAGGTGATGGAGGGGGAGATGCCTATTTAAAGCGCTACTTCACGAGTATTATCTCGGGCATTCAAAGATCGCTTAGACCCCACAAAATACCGGTACCCGATCTCATTACCGAGGCAGGTCGTGCCCTCGTGGCGCATCACGCGATTCTAATTGTGGAGGTGATTGATGCAAGCGCTCGTCCATCCCCCGAGCCCACCTGGCAACGGGATGAATGCCCTGAAGAACTCAAGGCTTTGGATTGGCTGGTTCGGTCGGCTCCCACGGGTAAAACCTCAGATCAAATAGGCGCGCTCCAAAGCCTTCGCAAACAACTCGGTCGTGAATTCGAATCAGGGGCGATCGGCTTAGAGCACATGGCTCTCGCCGAACAGATGTACTGGTCTGGCTTGGCTCGCCTGCTGCAACGACCCGATTCGGATACACAGGCTACCCTCAACCTTGAAAAACTACTTGCCGATTGCCTCTATTGTAATTTTTCACTGTTTCAGTCGCTGCCAGACCACTGGGCCCTTAGCCAACTCTTCCCCATCCTTCCCGTCGAGGGTTTAGACAAGACCCCCAATCGCAGGGCGCGCATCGTCGATATCACCTGTGATAGCGATGGGGGTATCATGCGCTACCCCCAAGTTTTGGGTGCGAAAGAAACCCTCCCGATCCCCCCCCTCGATACGAACAAGCCCAACTATTTTGCGGTCTTTCTCACCGGCGCTTATCAGGACAGTATTGGGGATCTTCATAACCTCTTCGGAGACAGCGACCGAGTCACGCTCTGGATAACCTCCTCCAATGAGGTCACGAAAGAAGTGATTCCAGGTCAAAGCATTGCAACGGTGATCGAAGCGATGGGTCACCGGAAAGAGGCTCTGATTAAGGCTCTTGAAGACGCCCTTTTACGGGCTCAAAAAAATCAACTTCTACGCCCCGATCAAGCGGCGTCAATACGTGACGATTATCATCGAAACCTTGAAGGTTACACTTACCTCGAAGCCAACGACCTTCCTTGATCGTCTCGGGTCGATCCGATAGTGGCGCTGTCGTTGGGGGCTTTCCGTGGATATCTGTATTTATGGGCTCGGCTATATTGGGCTACCGACAGCGGTCGTCTGCGCACAAGCCGGTCTTCGCGTCCATGGCGTCGATACTTCGGAAGAGAAACGCTCCGCACTGAAACGAGGATGCTCTCCTATAGAAGAACCTGGGCTTCAAGGAGCGCTTACGCACTGCCTCGAAGCAGGCAGACTGCACATCGATGCCACCCCTGTCGCTGCCAAAGTACATCTAATCGCTGTTCCCACCCCCTTCCAGACCGGGGGACGAGGAGATCCTCAACCCGACCTGAGCTATGTCTTCGCTGCCGGCAAGGCGATCGCTGGAGTCGCTCGGCTTGGAGATCTCGTCATACTCGAGTCAACGTCACCGCCTGGTGCAACCGAAAAACTTCAGAAGTACATCGAACAATTGGGTTGTAATCAACTTCTGTATGCCTACTGTCCAGAGCGAGTACTGCCTGGTCAAATCATGCGGGAACTGGTGGAGAATGACCGTGTCGTCGGTGGATTAAGTTCGGAAGCAACGGAAGAAGCCGTCACTTTTTATCGCCATTTTGTAGAAGGTGAGGTTGTGCCAACAACCGCTCGAACCGCTGAGTATGTGAAGCTGGCCGAAAATACCTTTCGAGATGTGAATATCGCCTACGCCAATGAACTGGCCATGATTTGCGAAAACGAACCTGTCGATGTCGCCGAGGTCATCAAACTGGCCAACCGACACCCTCGAGTCCAAATCCTCAATCCTGGCATCGGCGTGGGAGGCCATTGTATCTCCGTTGACCCCTGGTTCCTCGTTTCTGGAGCCCCCCAACAAGCCGAGGTCATCCGACAAGCGAGGCGACGCAACGACGGGACACCGATCCACTTGGCTGGGCGTCTGGCAACGCTCATGAAGTCGAAAGGCTTCAGCCAAGCTGCTCTTCTCGGCGTCGCCTACAAGCCTGATGTGGACGATGATCGAGAAAGTCCTGCATGGCACTTTGCGAATGCCCTCACCAAAAAGGAGATAAGGGTCAAAGTCGCCGACCCCCTCTTTGTTCATCATCCCGATCTTGTCGGTATCGAAGAAGCAGTGGCTGAAGCAGATGCGATTATTATCGGTGCCGGACACCAAGAGTTTAAAGCACTCGATCCCCTGATCGTCGCTGGCTGGACCCGTGCTCGTCTCCTCTTTGACCCCACTGCAAGTCTGGATCATCAGCGCTGGTCACAGGCAGGCTTTCACATCCTGAAGGTGGGCAATCAAACCGGCTGGGACGAGTAAAGGCCGAGGAGCGCCCCTTGCTGTATAACTCAGTCGAGTTTCTAGCACTCTTCTCATTGACATTACTTGGAGCAGGGCATGCGAAAGGCATTGCTCGTCAACGTCTTCTCCTCATCGCCTCATTGGTGTTTTACGGCTCATGGAGTCCTGCCTATCTGCTCCTACTGATCACCCTGATTTTAGGTAATTTTCTGCTGGGAAAGTGGAGCCAAAAGCGACGAGGTTCCTCTTGGCTGATCCCCCTCGCCTGCGGATTCAATCTCGGCCTTTTGGCTTGGTTTAAATACGCTCGATTTATCAGCGATAACCTTTCTCCACTTCTCGAAATGATCGGTCTCCCCAGTGCTGATTTCGGCCAAGGAATCGTACTTCCCTTGGCGATCAGTTTCATCACCTTTCAAGGTCTAGCCTATGTCATCGATGTTTCCCGAGGTTCGGTACCCGCTAAAAATCTAGAAACTTTCGCCCTCTTTCTCTCCTTCTTTCCCCAGTTGATCGCCGGCCCGATCGTCCGCTCGTCTGAGTTACTTCCCCAATTGGAAAAACCACGGGATTCGACCACGGATGAACTGCGCAGCGGCTTAAATCTCATTCTGCTGGGCTTCCTAAAAAAATGTCTCGTTGCCGACCACCTCGGTCTCTTTGTGGATACGACCTGGTCACAAGGAGCTGCCGAGACAGGTGCTTCCAACCTGGTGGCTGCATACGCCTACACCTTTCAAATCTATTTTGATTTCTCCGGCTATACCGATATCGGCCGTGGCGTTGCTCGGATGCTCGGGATTCATCTACCCGAAAACTTCGACCGACCTTACATGGCTTTGGGTATTCGCGACTTTTGGCGTCGCTGGCATATGA
The DNA here is from genome assembly GCA_002696345.1 of Myxococcales bacterium. Taxonomy (GTDB): domain Bacteria; phylum Myxococcota; class UBA4151; order UBA4151; family UBA4151; genus UBA4151. The sequence continues at coordinate 16,401 of NZRT01000063.1, read as the reverse complement.
GCCTGTCTCGATGGCTTCGGGATTATCTGTTTATCAGCCTTGGGGGTAGCCGTGGCACGTCGGCAAAAACCTATCGTAACCTTTTGATCACAATGGTCTTAGGTGGCCTCTGGCACGGAGCGGCGTGGGGCTTTATTCTTTGGGGCCTTCTCCACGGGTTGGCACTGACCGTTGAGCGCTGGTTCCACGACCAGCCAGTCTGGCGTACTCGCCTCGCACGCTATAATCACTATCGAGCTTATCGAGTCGCTGTACGGCTTCTGACCTTTCACTTGGTTTTGGTTGGATGGATTCTCTTCCGACTCGTCGATGGTGCTCAGTGCCTGAAGGCCTTGCGTCTAATGATCCGCCTTGAGGGAGGCTGGCCACCCAACCTCACCCCAACCATAATTGCGATTGCAGCGATGGCATTGATCTACTTTTTAACCACATCACATCGAGAAACATTAATTCGTCAAAAACTACCCAAACCGATGCTGGTAATCGTCTGTTTAGCTATTGGTTTCACCATTGGTTTCGGTCCCCTCCACAACCCCTTCATCTATTTCCAGTTCTGATGCGAAACGTTACGATTTTTATCCTTAGTCTAGCGACTCTCTTTGGTCTCGAACTGGGCTTACAAGAACGTGAGCGAGTCTCCTTTGCGCTCCCCACAGCAGAACGCGAAACCTGTCCTTATATCGACTCCAAAGATTTAAATTTGGGGTACGTGTCAAAGGCGGTAATCGGCATTGAATTAGGTCAGGTACCGGAATTACTGTTGGTGGGTGATTCCATCATTGCTGGCGACGGCTTTGAAGACAAATCACAAAGCCTTGGTCCTCGACTGGAGCAAGTCATGACTCAAAAGGGATATTCGCTGCGAGTCCGTAACCTCGCTGTCCCTGGGTACAATCTTTCACAGCAGTTACGACTTCTGGAAAAGGTCTTGGACGAGAACAAGCACCATCGCCCCGCCGGTGTTCTTCTCACCTTAAATGCTGGCGATGCTGATTCGACCTTCAAATTGACCGCAGATTGTCGACTGGTCGATTCCTCCACAAAACCCCATCGAGGACGCTCAATCGCCGCCGTACTTCGGCTTGAATCCCTTCAACGCCTCGTTTTCGCGAAGATCATCTTGGCAATAAACCGGAGTTCCTTCTCCGACCACCTGGGATCACGCCTTATGGCTGCACTTCAACCCCGTTTAGCAGAGCGGCGATGGCAGAAAGCAATTCAAGACCTTAAGCGAATCAGAGCCATAGTAAACGAGCGCAACATTCCAATTGCCGTCTTAATCTTTCCCTACTCTGCAGAGCTTACCGTCCCTATCGATGAAAATCCCATCGTGCGCTTCCTGGTTACCATCGTCACTAAAGCAGGTTTGGAGTCTATACGTCTTGTGGATCGACTCATCGATCTAAACACTGACGAGGCATTCCTTGATGGCAATGCACTGCACTTAAGCCCTGCCGCATACGACCAAGTTCTTCCCGATATTGTCCGTTTGGTAGAAAGCTTCAACGAGATGGGTGTGTCACCACCACTGCCTTCGGCCTCAGGGCATCAATAACTCCACTCGTTTAGACGAGGACCAATGCTGACACCTGCTCAGTCTCCCTCCGATGGCTTTTGGGTATCAAAGTGCCCCTGGACACGCTCCAGCAGTACAATCAAGCCAACGACAGCCAGCGTGACGAAAAGAACGATCACGGTATCGAGAACCCCCGAGTTGACTAAAGTCATGGCTGGAAGTGCGGTAGCGAACGTCAACAACCAAATGAACAGCGTCGCTTGCTTGCGGGAAAAGCCTAATCGCAACAGTCGGTGATGAAGGTGGTTCTGATCCGCTCGACCGATGCTGACACCTTCACGAAGCCGAATCACGATGACTGAAAANGTATCATAGAGGGGAACCGCAAAAACAATNACTGGAAGGGCTAAACTCGCAATCGTCTGTTGATTCATGGTGAACGTNGCGAGCGCCGTGGCACAGGCCAAGCTGTATCCAAGAAAAATCGAACCCGCTGATCCCATGTAGAGACTAGCCGTTGGAAAGTTGAAAACGAGAAACCCTGCAGTGGCTCCTGCCAATGCCAGAAGNAANGAAGCCACTAACGGCTGCATTCCCCAAATCAAGACGGCGCCCAAAGACAGAGCAGCGATTGTACAGACCCCCGCGCACAGGCCATCGAGGCCGTCGATCAAGTTGATGCTGTTGGTCAGCCCAACAATCCAGCAAATGGTCAGAACTTCTGGAATNGGCGTGGGTAGAAATGGAATGGATAAACGCAAACCGCATGCGACGACCAAGACAGCCACAATGCTTTCCACGAAGACTCGTGTCTTAATACTCAAACCTTGTCGGTCATCAGCCAAGCCCAATAAAACGATAATGACGCCGCCAACGACCATGGCAGGCAGCGCATAGTCTCCCTCCGAAAACTTCAGATCGATCGACCACTCGGGACCCAGGACGCCCCAATAACGAAGGAAATCCTGGGCAAAGAGTAACGTAAAGAACCCGGCAATAACCACGATGAGGTGAGCGGCGGCAATCGCGACTCCTCCCAACATCGGCATGGCTTCAGCCTGGTGTTTTCTCGCTCCAGGCCGATCGAGAATTTGAAATTTACGAGCCAGGTGACGGCACAATGGAGTCAGCACCAGAGCCAACAAGAAGGTCCCTAAAAATGACGTTACAAAAAGCATCATCGCCCCCGCTGCACACCATGACTTCGCACAGGGATCAACCCGGTGGCCAGGTCAACGGACGCCCACCGATGACATGAAGATGGAGATGAAAAACAGTCTGGCCTGCGACTGAACCATCATTNACGACCAAACGATACCCCTGGAGNTTTTCCTGCTCTGCCACTTTGTTTGCGACGAGCAGCAAATGACCTAAAAGCTCCGCATCGGACGACTCGGCATCCCGGAGGCGAGGAATCGGTCGCTTCGGAATGACCAAGACATGGCAAGGAGCGACGGCATTGATGTCACGGAAGGCAAGACATTCTGAATCCTCGTAAACCTTCTGCGCTGGAATCTCGCCATCGATNATTTGTTGGAATATTGTGCTCAAATTAGTGTCCTCGACTTGGCAAACNGTCCATTGNCCTCAAGNATAGCATTATGAGCACTGACGANGAGCACAAGAGAGAAACTGATGGTGATGTCCTCGTACGTCAAAAAACACANAGACCCCGGAAATGGCGCATCCTGATGCACAACGATGACTTTACGACCATGGACTTCGTCATCAATGTCNTGGAACGCTTCTTTCGAAAAAGCCGAGCGGAGGCCACCCAGTTGATGCTGGAAGTTCACCAAAAGGGAATCGCTGAGGTTGCCCAANTGACTCGGGATTTGGCNGAGACGAAAATTGCCGAGGTCGAAGCCTACTGTAAGCTCCATCGGCAGCCCTTGCAGTTAAGTGCGGAGCCCCTATGAAATTTTCGGCAGAACTCATCGCTGTTTTGGATCTCGCTGCGGTCGAAGCGCTGGGACGGCGTGAAGAATATGTCACTCCAGAACATTTGCTGTTTGGATTGCTGCACGACCCAAGAACCTCGTCGATCATNGAGGGTTGTGATGCAAATGTCGCTGAACTCAAGGCGCAACTCGAAGGGTTTTTGGACGAGCGCGACCCTGTNGTAAGCACGGAAGCAAGCCCAACGGCAGTCAACCAAAGTCTGGGCTTTCAGCGNATCCTCCATCGAGCGGCGGANCAAGTGCACCGCTCCGGTCGGGAGCAGGTGGATTGTCCCCATATCCTCGTGGCGTTCTTTGATGAGCCGGANTGCGAGGCAACTTGGGCTCTCGANCAAGAAGGCTTGGATGAGTTTGTTGTTCAGCGTTACATTGCCCAGTCGAGTCTGCCCTCAGGCACCCAGGATGAAGGACTGATANAAAAGGGCGTTGAGGCAACAACGGAAGNCNCCGCTCCACAAGACCCCTTGGAANTCTACTGTACTGATCTCGTCGCGCAGGCGAGAGCTGGCGTNCTCGACCCGCTCGTCGGCCGNAAAGATGAGATGGATCGAGCCTTGCGCGTTCTGGCTCGGCGNCGAAAAAATAACCCGCTCTTTCTCGGNGAGCCAGGTGTCGGTAAATCGGCGATGGTCGAGGGCTTAGCNCAACGCATTGCAGCAGGCGATGTGCCCGATCTACTCGCAGATGCGGAGATCTTCGCTCTCGACATGGGTGCACTGATGGCAGGAACCCGCTATCGGGGTGACTTCGAAGCCCGAGTTAAGCAAGTTCTCGGTGCTTTGGAGGTGCGAGATAACCCCCTCCTTTTTATCGATGAAATCCACAGTCTGGTGGGTGCTGGAGCAACACACGGAAGTGCGATGGATGCCAGCAATCTGTTAAAACCAGCGCTATCCAACGGCCAACTGCAATGTATCGGGGCCACGACCTTCAAAGATTATCGAAGCCACTTCGAGTCCGATGCGGGATTGGCGCGAAGGTTTCAGATCGTTGAAATCCGAGAACCGAGCGAACGAGATGCGCTCANGATGATCGAACAAGGACAGAGACAGAACCTNGAAGAGCATCATCAGATTCGTTTTACTCGGCCTGCGTTGAAAGGGGCTGTCGAGCTATCAGCTCGCTACATCCAAGGGCGTGCACTTCCAGACAAAGCGATCGANATCCTCGATGAGGCAGGCGCCAGGGCTCGACTTTCATCACCACCAAAAACACGTGTCGGTGTGCATGAGATTGAAACGGTGGTCAGTTCGATGACTCGGATCCCGACCCGACGGATCGCCCAAGACGAACGAGCCGAGCTGGCCACNTTATCCGNCGAACTCAAACAGCGTGTCTATGGCCAGGACGAGGCGGTNGACCGCATTAGCGATGCGGTGAAACGAGCTCGAGCGGGTCTCCGACAGCCCGACAAACCGGTGGGTAGTTTTTTGTTCTGGGGTCCAACGGGCGTGGGTAAAACGGAACTTGCAAAAGCCCTTGCAGACCACCTTGGCTTGGAGTTGCTTCGNTTTGACATGAGCGAATACATGGAGCGTCACGCGGTGAGCCGGCTCATCGGTGCTCCTCCAGGNTATGTGGGCTTTGACCAAGGCGGATTNCTGACCGATGCTCTGCTGGAAAATCCACGGAGCGTCGTGCTCCTCGACGAGATNGAAAAGGCTCACTCCGATCTCTTCAACATTNTGTTGCAGGTCATGGACAGCGGACAACTCACAGACAACAACGGCCGAAAAGCTGATTTTCGAAATGCCGTGCTCATCATGACCTCCAATGCCGGTGCTCGGCAACTGTCCAAGGGTAGCATTGGCTTCGGCGGCCGACCCGGTGCAGGTTTGGCTCGAGAAGCGCTCGAGCGAGCGTTCAGTCCCGAGTTCAGAAACAGGCTGGATGCCATGATCGATTTCGAGCCGCTGTCACAAGACGTGATGAGCCGCATCGTTGACAAGATGATCGATGAACTTCGGNCTCAACTCAAAAGTCGNAAAGTGGATCTGTGCATGACCCCNGNAGCNACAGCCTGGCTGGCAAANCGAGGTTATGATCCAGCNTTNGGGGCTCGTCCTCTGGGTCGACTGATCGATCAAGANCTCCGCCAACAATTNGCNGATGACCTCCTCTTTGGAGCCCTCGTGGACGGTGGCAAGGTGACCGTCACCGTTGAAAAGGAGCGCTTAAAGNTCGTGACCGCTTAGTTCCTGAGCGAGNTGTGCCCACGANCCNTGGAGCGTATCCCGCCGTTCTAAACTTCGATCNAGACGATTTAAGAAGTCGTCTCGACTGAGAAGTCGGGCGCCGAATCGNCGCATGTGCGGGGTGTCCTGCTGACAATCCAGCAAATCGAACTTGTGACGACGCAGGAACTCNACCAANGCAAGCAAAGCGGCTTTGGATGCATCGGGCGCCCGGTGAAACATNGATTCACCAAAAAAAACGCCCCCGAGGGCGATTCCATAAAGNCCACCGACGAGNTCATCTCCTTCCCAAGCNTCCACACTGTGNGCAAAGCCAAGTCGATGCATTCGATGATAAGCACGNCGCATATCCTGTGTAATCCATGTGCCACGCTGACCCGGACGGTGTGTCAATGCGCANCCCTCCAACACCCCAAGAAAATCGGTATCNAAGCGTATATCAAATGGCTTTCTATTCAGGGTTTTTCGAAGCTTTCGAGGAATGTGAAACTCCGTCGGAAAAAGAACGAGTCGGGGGTCTGGACAATGCCAAAGGGGNGGATCCCCCTCCGAGAACCACGGAAAAATACCCAAGGCGTAAGCGTTGAGAAGCCGTTGGGGACTNAGATCCCCGCCCACAGCCAATAAACCACTGGGCTCCGCCTCCCTAGGNTCNGGGAAACCGGGATATTCATCATGGAGTCGATAAAATGTCATGGCGTGATCTGTTGGTGACAGGAAACGGNGCGTTCAGAACAGGGTAACGACGACGAGCTCCTTTTAGTTCATAGTGCCACCATTCGGACCCGATGGCTCGAAGCCCCCCTTTCTTCATGGCTTTCAAGAGGATCCGTCGATGGGNACGAGCTCGTTTCGAGCCCCCTTNATAGTTATGCCGAGACCGAAAGCTTAAATCATCGAATGCGGAAGGCATTTCNGCAATCGCACCGGTTTCCAANTGGTAGAGACCNACATCAATACCTGCGCCNAGGTTGTGCAAGCTNCCCCTTTTGGGATCTGCGACAAAGCCTCTTTTCGGGCAGGCTTTCCAAAGCTCAACCTGAACGGACCAGGGGCGGTAACAATCATAAGCAATCAAGCCAAANCCCTGGGTTCGAAGGTTTGCNGCAACACGCTGAAGAACAGTGGCGAGGGGCTTGAGGACTAANCAATCCGCNTGGGGAGGATAAAAGGGCTGCCCCATCACGTTTTGATCNGTTCCGTAGGCGAGTCGAACCCGTAAATCGGGCACGAGTGACTTCACGGAAATGAGATGTTCGGCTTGCNGTTGCATGCCCTTAGGTGCGGGAGGGTTGCCTCGGTAAGGATCCTTTCTCCCCTTACAACCTTCAACACCGAATGCCTGAGCTGAAGCCGTNGCAAAGATCATGGTACAACAAAGGAAGAGGCGGGCGATCATGAACCGTGCATAGCTTGGGGTCTCGAGGCTGGCCAGNCTAAGCCGCTTGACCAAGGTAAGGATGTGCCGGCACAGCCCAGCGAAGCGAGTTAGGAGAAGCGTATGCTCGTTGTCGGCTTGGCCGGTGGCACCGCCAGTGGAAAGACNACCGTGGTGGGATCGATCCGTGACGCACTCGGGCCAGAACAGGTGGCTGTGATGGCTCTTGATCATTATTACCGAGACCTTTCCGCACTTCCTCTCAATGAGCGTAAGAACTATAATTTCGATCACCCTGACGCTTTCGACCTGCCGCTGATTCTACNGGATNTGGAACGATTAAAGANNGGGCACGTGATCGAACGGCCCGTGTACTCTTTNGCTCTTTCTGTTCGNACCGATGAAACCGTTCGTATTGAACCCGCCCCCGTGGTGATGGTTGAGGGAATCCTCGCTCTGGCTCATCCCGAATTACTCGANCACTACGATCTNCGTATCTTCGTCGAGTCCGCCAATGATCTTCGTTTAATACGTCGTTTGCAGCGTGACGTCGCCGAACGAGGTCGAAGCCTAGAGGAAACAACGGAGCGCTATCTTCGCTGGGTACGCCCCATGCATCAGGCCTTCGTCGAACCCAGCAAGGCAGCGGCGGACATTGTGTTGCAAAACTACCGAAGCCCAGAACGAGCCATTCGACTCCTGGTCAAAGCCCTGGGCGCTTGATGCTCAGCGCAGAAGAACTTCTTGGTCCGAATGGTCCTTTGCCATCNCTGATCGATGGGCATGAAAGTCGTCCTGATCAACTGCGCATGACTCAAGCGGTTGAGGAGCAGTTGGCGACGGGGGGAATCTTGGTCGTGGAAGCNGGCACAGGCGTGGGAAAGTCGCTNGCGTANCTTCTACCTGCAGCCCTGTGGGCGAAGGCGAATGAACGTCGGGTCGTGATCTCNACCAACACGATTCCGCTCCAAGACCAACTCCTCAAAAAAGATCTACCCGTGGTCCGGAACATCTTAAAATCAGCCGGTCTGAAAGATCCGATTCGCTATCGACAGTTGGTCGGCCGCGGCAATTACCTCTGCGAGCATCGACTTCACCATGCCCAANCAGAAGTCACTCGTGGCGATCAACTCTTTGACGATGAGGGGCGCGTGCTCGACGATGTCGAGCGTTGGAATGGNCGGGATGACCATGANGGAAGACGACAAGAGATTCCCTTTGGGGTTCCACCGGGCACCTGGGAGCGAATCAATGCGGATGCGGATAACTGTCTAAACCGTCGATGTAATTATTTTGACCGATGCCACTTCTTCAACAGCCGCAAACGAGCCGGCAGTGCCGATTTGCTCGTGGTGAACCATGCCCTCTTGCTNGCAGATCGAGTGGTTCGCAGTGGTGGGGACGAAGCGGAAGGCGTCCTGCCCGACTGGGATGTTGCTGTTCTGGATGAAGGGCACCACCTCCAAGATTGCGCCACTCGTGCATTCACTGTGGAGGTGAGTCGACGGAGCCTCAATCGCCACTTNGACCGCCTTGCNAANCCTCGTTTCCGAGACCGTGGCGAACTCGCCACGCTGGAAATNGCCCTCGGACAGATCACTGGGACCAAAGAAACGGTCGCTGAAAAGATCGCCGACCGACTGCATGAGGAGNTACCGATTTGGGTCGATAGCGTGCGAGATGCTGCGGANGGGCTCTGGGATCGATTGATCGATTCCTTCGGGGAAGGGGGAGANNCAAGGCAGGTTTGGATCGACGAGCACGCAGCGAGCAGTGACNGTTGGCAGAGNTGCANTCGAGAACTTCTCGGCCTCAAAACAAGTCTTCAGCAACTCGTTTATCACTTGGACCAGGTTTTGGGGCGTATCGAAGCTGAAGCGCTGCATGAGAATGATGATGCCGTTCGTCATGGTGCGCTGGGACTGCAGGCGCGCCGCCGACGNCTNAAAGACGCGACAGAATCACTAGAAGCCCTCGAAAACGGTGAGGACTGGGGTTGCACATGGGTTAATATCGGTCGCAGGCNTCAAAATCGAANGTGGTCACGAGATGTTGGTCTCCATCGAGCGCCCATCGAGGTTCGAGAAATGCTGGAGTCTTTCCTCTACCGAGGTCCCCATGCTCTCGTCATGACNTCAGCAACCCTGACCACAGGCCCNCAAGACTTCCGTTTGCTGGTTCATCAAACGGGTCTCGACCTCCACGAACCTGACCCTCGTCTCCTCTCCTTCGGAAGTCCGTTTAACCACAGCGAACAAGCGTTGCTCGCCACCCTACCCCAGCAACCCGATCCCCGACAGAATCGAGGTGTCGACTTTGAGGAGGCCTCCAANGAGGCCATCGATACCTTGGTGCGCGCCAGCGACGGTGGCGCTNTGGTGTTGTTTACCTCATGGCGCCAGATGCGCGGGAGCTTTGATCGCCTCGCTCCCGGNCTGTTCGCTCAAGGCTTNGAGGTGTTTGTTCAGGGNCAGCNGGGTCTCGGTCGAACCGAACTTCTCAATCGGTTTCGACAGCGACGACGAGCCGTTCTTTTTGGCACCGATAGNTTTTGGGAAGGNGTNGACGTCCGGGGCGAGGCTTTGCGCCTCGTCATTCTTACCCGACTGCCCTTCCGCCCCCCCACCGAGCCGATCACCCGAGCTCGACACCTCCGNATCGAAAANGANGGTGGCCGCCCCTTCTTTTCGCTAACGCTACCGGAAGCAATTCTCAAACTTCGGCAAGGTTACGGCCGACTTCTACGTCATCGNGAAGACCATGGTGCNGTGGTTATCTTAGATCCTCGAATCGAAAGCCTTGGTTACGGGCGTCNTTTTTTNCGAGCACTGCCCCCCGCCCGCCGGTTAAAGGGCAACCTCGCAACCGTGTCGCGNGCNGTCGCACTCGCCACTGGAGTTCCCCATTGAACATCTTGGCACTTGATACTGGGTTCTCTGATGGAGTGGTTGCGGCGCAACGTCGAGACGGTCAGCGAGCNCATCGCCTGATCGGTCCGTTTGGAACCCATGGAGAGCGCATTTTAACNGCCATTCAAGAGGTGCTTATTGAACTNAAGATCAAGCCGGCAGACCTGAACCGTGTNGGCGTAGGTCAAGGGCCGGGGAGCTTCACGGGGCTNCGTATCGCCCTTGCAACGGCACAGGGNCTGGCGANTGGTCTTCAACTTGAAGTCGTTGCTTATCCAACCTTTGAAGCGCTACCTCAACCCNGAGAATATGATCTCGTGCATGTTTTTGATGCTCGCAGAGGNCAGCTNTTTGCGGCTCAGATGGGTGCTGACGGGCTTNNAATGGCCACCTGTGAGGANCCGATCACAGTCGCTTCGTGGATCGGCGCAAAGACCCTGGTCTTCGGAGATGGCCCGATACGCTATCCAGAGCTTTTGGCGGCGGGCGCAACTTGGCTCGAGGGGCCCTATGCTGTGGTTCCGGAACGTGCTCTCGACCTGACTCGATCTGCATCGATTCACAAAGGACCTCTTCTGCCCACGTATCGTCGAGGCGCGGAGGCTCAAGTGATTTTCGGCAGTCCGCTTCTCAACCGAGCCTTGGANGCNGACGATCTTGCGNATCAGACCTGATGCCTGTTGNGCCTCTCACGCGCGCGATAGGATTGGAATTGTGCTCTCGAGTGTTTTAAGCGGCGTCCCCCTGAAGAGGCAACACGATGACCGATCCACTCAAGCCCCTCGATCACTTCTTCCATCGACACATCGGACCCCGTCAGCATGAAATTCCATCCATGCTGGAAANCATNGGCTTTGATAGCCTTGATTCGCTGATCGATGCCACGGTCCCTTCCATCATTCGGATGCAAGGAGACCTTGGCGGAGCGGTNACNCCTTCTTTGACGGAATCAGAAGCCCTTGCGGACCTCAAAGCNAAGGTGAGCCAAAATGGTGTGTATCGCAGNTATATCGGCATGGGATANTACGGCACGATCGTCCCCCCAGTAATTCAACGAAATGTTTTNGAAAATCCNGGTTGGTACACCCAATACACGCCTTACCAAGCGGAAATTAGTCAGGGACGCCTTGAGGCTTTGCTCAACTTTCAAACCATGTGCAGTGAACTCACAGGTCTCGACATCGCAAACGCAAGCTTATTGGATGAGGGCACGGCTGCTGCCGAAGCCATGACCCTCTGCCTTCGAAGTGCAAAGAAGCGAAANGGGCAGCGATTCTTTGTCGATCAACATCTCAACCCGCAGACCATCGAGGTGGTNTGTACTCGGGCAAANCCCCTCGGGATCGAGATCGTTCAAGGCANCCCNGAAGATTTCCTCTTCGATGACACGGTCTTCGGCGTTTTACTGGCCTATCCAGACACGACGAGTACGATCCGCNACNTGGAAAGCGTCGCCAATGCTGCTCACGAAGCCGGTGCTTTGGTCAGTGTCGTTACCGACCTCCTGAGCTTATGTTTGTTGAAGCCCCCTGGGGAGTGGGGTGCTGACGTCGCTGTCGGGAGTAGCCAACGCTTTGGCGTTCCAATGGGCTTTGGCGGNCCACACGCTGCGTTTTTCGCCACTCGATCTGCTTACCAACGACGCATGCCGGGNCGGATTATCGGCGTCAGCCAGGACACCAATGGCAAACCGGCACTGCGCATGGCACTGCAAACCCGAGAACAGCACATTCGCCGGGATCGAGCGACCAGTAACATCTGCACGTCGCAGGTCCTTCTNGCAGTCATGGCAGGCATGTACGCCGTCTANCACGGCTCAAAGGGGCTCAAGGCCATCGCTGATCGNGTTCATCGCCTCACCCAGGGCTTAGCGGCGACCCTCGTNAGTCTCGATTGGGATGCGCAGGCGACCCATCGATTCGATACCATTGTGGTCGANTCGAAAGGTCGAGAGGAAGAACTTGCTCAAGCGCTTCAGGCNGCGAAAATTAATCTTCGCCGGCTTGGCAATGGNCGCTTTGGCATCAGCCTTGATGAAGCGGTGACCGAGGCTGAGTTAATCCATCTTNTCGGATGCTTCGGGGGAGAAGCACAGGATCTCCANCGNGGGATGGCTCAGGAAAAAGAGAGTATCCCAGAAACTTTAAGGCGCTCCAGCGCACCTCTCAAACACGGTGTCTTTGAACGCTATCATGCTGAACACGAAATGCTCCGATACCTCACTTTGCTGCAGAGCCGAGATCTGAGCTTAACCGCAAGCATGATCCCTCTCGGGTCCTGCACCATGAAACTAAATGCCACCGCTGAAATGCTGCCAGTGACCTGGCCTGAATTGGCAGGGATCCATCCCTTCGCACCGGCTGCGCAAACCCAGGGCTACCAGGTGATGATCGAGGAACTGGAAGCGATGTTGGCGGAGATCACGGGAATGGAAGCTGTCAGCTTGCAACCCAATGCAGGCTCGCAGGGTGAATATGCGGGCATGCTGGCGATCGCAGCCTACCATCAAGCCCGAGGCGATACAGAGCGGAATGTGTGTCTGATTCCAAGTTCCGCGCACGGGACCAATCCAGCCAGTGCGGTCATGGCAGGGTTGAAGGTGGCCGTCGTTGCCTGCGACGAACTCGGCAACGTCGATTTGGATGATCTCAAGGTGAAGGCTGCACAGTATGCTGATCGCCTCGCAGCCATTATGGTGACCTACCCAAGCACTCATGGCGTTTTCGAAGCGGGCATTGTTGAGCTTTGTGAAATTGTCCACGCCCACGGCGGTCAAGTCTACATGGATGGCGCCAACATGAATGCTCAGGTTGGCTTGTGCCGACCTGGCGATTTCGGTGTGGATGTCATGCACCTCAACTTACACAAGACCTTTGCGATCCCCCACGGTGGTGGTGGTCCCGGGGTTGGGCCGATTGCAGTGGCACCTCATCTCGCTCCCTTCCTGCCAGGTCATTCCGTCCGCCCAGTTCCTGGAGCCGAAAAAGTGGGCGCTGTGTCGGCCGCCCCTTGGGGGAGTGCGGGCGTCTTGTGCATCTCTTGGATGTACATGAAAATGCTGGGTATCAAAGGGTTAAGAAAGAGTACGGAAATCGCCATCTTGAATGCCAATTACCTGAAGGCGAAACTGGAGTCACACTACCCGGTTCTCTACAGTGGTCCCCAAGGAACAGTCGCCCATGAGTTCATCCTTGACTTAAGACCTTTGAAGAAAAGCTGTGGGGTGGAAGTTGCCGATTTGGCAAAGCGACTCATGGACTACGGGTTTCACGCACCGACCATGGCGTTCCCAGTGGCCGGAACACTGATGATCGAGCCCACCGAGTCGGAGAGTCTGCAAGAATTGGATCGGCTGGTGGAAGCTTTGATCGGTATCCGCCAAGAAATCTCGGCGATTGAACGGGGAGAGGTGAGTCATGGAGACAGCCTTCTCGCTCACGCCCCCCATAGCGCCGAGACCTTATGCCAGGCCGAGTGGGATCGTCCCTATTCTCGGGAGCAGGCGGCCTTTCCGACCGCTCACACACGGGCACAAAAGTTTTGGCCGAGCGTCGGTCGGATCGATGAGGCTTATGGGGATCGGAATCTCCTGTGTACCTGTCCTCCTCTTGAAGCCTACGCTGTCGCCTGATGGGATACGCCAGTAAAATACGAAAGCTACTGTCCTGGGAAGGACCCAGTCTCGTTGCCAGTGCTCTTCGATATCAATATTGGCATCGTAAAAATCAGTGGATTTATCTAAAAAACGGGCTCGGTCTCGACAATGAATGCGTCGGCGACTTCATGCCACACGATATTTACTGGGCGCACCGTAGCATTTACGACTTTGCCCTTCAGCAGTTGCCGGATGGGAAAGGCTTGAGGGTCCTCGATTTGGGTTGTGGCGTTGGTTACGGCTCGGCCATGCTCGCTCAACATGACCGGGTCGCCTCAGTTACAGCATTGGACTTAGACCCCGCTTGCATCCGCTATGCGCAGCGCCACTTCGGCGATGTGACCGGACTTCGATATTCGGCCTGTGCAGCAGAGGATTTCCCAAACCAACACACGGGCCCATACGACTTTATCTTCTCGAGTAATGTCTTTGAGCACCTCGACGATGCGGGCGCCCTTCTCCGAGCCATCCCAGATCACTTAACCACCGGAGGGCGCTTCTTTTTTGCCGTTCCCCCCATCTTCGATGAAGAAGAAAGAGCGCGCCAGAATGCCGTCGAGTTTCACCGCTCCAACCATTTGGTCGATGAGTGGCAATGTCATTTAACCAATGCCTTTGATACAGCCGGTGATTTTTACGCCCATCGCTATACGCCTCGTCAATCTGACCGGCCCTATGACGCCACTTCTGCCCCCCTGCCCGTAAGCGATCTGGCGAGTGACGATTTCTCATTTACCCAAAGTGGGACAGAAGCACAGGTAAGCGGTGATACACTCACAGCGATCTGGGTGTTGCGGCGACCTTGACAAGCCGATCGCTAAGGATGAATGGACAGCCAACTCCCTGAGTATTAACGCCGATGACCGATCTAAAAACCACGCCACTCCATGCCGCTCACGTCGCTGCCGGTGCACGTCTTGTGGATTTTGGTGGTTGGGAAATGCCTGTTCAGTATGAAGGTGCGAAAGCCGAACATTTTGCCGTTCGTGATGGCGTAGGTCTCTTCGATGTCAGCCACATGGGTGAGGTCTTCCTTCTCGGCTCCGAGGCACTGAAGGCCGCAGACCATCTGGTGACCAATCGCGTTGCACATCTTGAGGATGGTCAAGCCTGTTACGCGGGCTTGCTGAATGAAAAGGGCGGCTTCATTGATGATGTGGTCGTGTATCGAATCCACAGTGAACGTGTGATGATTTGCCTCAACGCTTCAAACGCGGAGAAGGATATCGACTGGATCCGCCGTCAGGTCGGTCATCGAGTCGATGTTGTCGACCGCTGTGAGCAAACCGCGCAAATCGCTGTGCAAGGCCCCAAAGCTGCCCAGTTACTTCAGACCCTAACTTCCATCAAACTCGATGATATTCCAACGTACCGATTTGCATTGGGCGATGTGGCTGGGGTCTCCGCCACGCTCGCCAGGACGGGATACACCGGTGAAGATGGATTTGAACTCTATATCCCGGCTGAAACTGCACATGGTCTATGGGATCAGTTGGTGGCAGGAGGCGGCACCCCTTGCGGTTTGGGTGCCCGAGACAGCCTGCGGCTGGAGATGAAGTACGCGCTCTACGGGAACGATATCTCTGAGTTAACGAATCCCATCGAAGCGGGCTTGGGATGGATCTGCAAGGACAAATTCAAAGACTTCATCGGTGCCGATGCCATTCGTCGGATTCGCTCTGAAGGCGTCAGCAGAAAGCTCGTGGGCCTCACTCTAGAGGGGCGTCGGATTGCCAGGAATGGCACTCCTGTTCATGATCTCAGCGGCCAGAAAATAGGGTCGGTGACCTCAGGTGCCTATGCCCCGAGTGTTGGCGCAAGCATCGCCATGGCCTACTTAGAAACCGAGTCTGCGAACGTGGGCACCGAGGTCCACGTCATCATCCGAGATAAAGCACATGCTGCAACGGTGGTAAAAACACCGTTCCACACCAAGAATTAAGAAGGAATCTAACAATGACCGGAATTCCTGAAGATCGACTCTACACCGAAGAACACGAATGGGCCTTGAACGCTGACGGAATCGTCATTGTTGGCATTACAGATCATGCACAAGATGCACTGGGAGATATTACCTACGTCGAACTCCCTGACGCCGGTGATGAGTTAACGATCAATCAGGGGTTTGGCGAAGTCGAATCCAACAAGAGTGTCAGCCAACTCTTTGCCCCGATCGGTGGTGAAGTGATCGAGGTTAATGGAGACTTAGAAGATGCTCCAGAAACCCTAAACGATGATCCTTACGGCGAAGGTTGGCTCATCAAAATCGCACCGATGGACCCCAATGAGTTACAAAGCCTCATGACCCATGAGGAATACAGTCAGTTCATCGAAGACGCCGATTAAACCGAGATTTTCAGCAAACGAAATCCGGCTTAACAGTAGCCATCAAGCCGTCAAACGAATAGACTGGTTCTATGCGGCTCCTTCTTCTGTTGATCTTCTTCTCCCTCAGCAGTGTTCCAACTGCCGTTGCGGAAACAGCATCTTCCTCCTGGATCTCGAAACGTAAGAAGAAGCGCAAAAAAAGGCGCAAGCGCAAGCGGCGAAGAGGGCGTCAAAAAAAGGCACCAAAGAAGAGAAAATCCAAGCCAGCGACCAAACCGACGCAAGCCGAACCGAAGAAATCGGTGGTCGCACCTCCCACTGCGCCCCCAACGGCCGCTGACGCCACAGACGACCGCCCCAATGTGGCCGTGATGTCCTTTCACGCAGTCCACGGCGTGGAACAAACGGTGGCTAATCTACTGTCCGAAATTCTGCTGACCCAAGTGGGCAACGCCCCTC
>NZRT01000062.1 GCA_002696345.1 Myxococcales bacterium | reverse complement strand
GGAGAGCCCGGCTTTGAAGCCTGCGATGATGGGAACCCATCCGACACAGATGACTGCTTAACCACCTGTGTCACCGCGCAATGTGGTGACGGCTTTCTGCATGAGGAAGATGAGCTCTGTGACGATGGGAATCGCTCGGACACAGACTCATGTCCGAGTGGGTGTAGGCCCGCTGTCTGCGGCGATGGTTTTCACCGGACTGATCTGGGAGAAGGGGATGAGGGGTATGAAGCCTGCGATGATGGCAACATCGCCGATGACGACGAATGCACCACCGACTGTCAGCTCGGTCGCTGCGGTGATGGAATTCTCGCTGCTGTCCTCGGAGAAACCTGCGATGATGGCAACGATGTGGCGACGGATGCCTGCACGGATTCTTGTCTACTTGCGGCCTGCGGCGACGGACTGATCCGAACTGACATCGAGGAAGGTGAGCCGAACCACGAGGCTTGCGATGATGGCAATGAGAGCTCTGCCGATGATTGTCGAGCCGATTGCCAAATCAACATCTGCGGCGATGGCGTCGTGAACCCGCTGCGGGAGGACTGTGACGATGCGAATCAAGACAACAATGACGCCTGCCTCAACGCCTGCCTTCAGGCTCGTTGTGGTGATAGGTTCGTTCGATTGGATCTAGACGTGGGCGACGAAGGCTACGAAGCCTGCGATGATGGCAATGAGTTCGAGACAGATGCCTGCCTCTCCAACTGTGAGCGAGCACGCTGTGGCGATGGATTCGTCTGGGAAAATGTCGAAAGCTGTGACGACCAAAACCAAGCGATCAATGATGACTGTATCCTGTGCCAAGAGGCGACGTGCGGCGATGGTTACCGACGGGACGACCTCGCTGAGGGAGAGGAAGGCTTTGAGGCTTGCGACGATGGCGAGAATAACAATCTGAGTGGTGCCTGCTTACCCGGCTGTATCGCCTCCCGTTGCGGTGACGGTGAGGTCTACATCGGTGTGGAAGACTGTGACGATGGCGATGACGATAACGAGGACGAATGCACCGAGATCTGCGAGCCGCCGCACTGCGGTGATGGACTCGTTCAGAACGGTGAAGAGTGCGATGACGGTAACGAAGTGGATCGGGATGCATGCACCACCGAATGCATCGAGGCTTTTTGTGGCGATGGGCTTCTTTACCGAGCCGAGGAAGAATGTGACGACGCCAACCAGATCGAAATCGACGCTTGTCGAAATGATTGCACCAATGCGGTCTGTGGCGATGGGGTCATCCGTGCGGGGGTAGAGCAGTGTGACGATGGCAATGTCGAGAATGGAGACGATTGTACCGCACAATGTCGTCNAGCGATCGTCCGATTAAGTAATGGTTGGAANCACAGTTGTGGACTCTTCGGTGATGGCCGGATCCGCTGTTGGGGTNACAACGANGATGGACAACTGGGCAATGGNAACAATGAAAACGAACGGCGTCCCACGCTCGTCGATGGCGCACCAGAGGCTCTGGAGAGCATCCATTCGGGGGGCAATTTCACCCTCGCTTTAGGTGGTAGTGTTGCTGTCTGGGGTGGCAACGGAGANGGNCAATTAGGCCTGGGAAACAATGCGGNCAGCAACACTCCGCTGCCCTTAAACCTCGATGGAATCCTCCATGTGGCATCGGGATGGCACCACAGCTGTGTGGTGGTCGCCCAAGATGAAATCAACCGAGTAGCCTGTTTTGGGCATGGCAGTTGGGGACAGTTGGGCTACGGACAAGCACAAAACAGAACCAACCCCACTTATGCCAGCGAACTCGATGANTTGAGACCGGTGCGTGTCGCTGCGGGCGAGCACCACAGCTGNGCTGCACTCGAAGATGGCCGTGTTTATTGTTGGGGCCGTAACCGTGAGGGGCAATTGGGCGATGGAACCGACATTCAGCGCAATATTCCCACAGAAGTTCCGAATCTAACGCTCGGAAATCCAGCCATTTTGGCTGCGGGTGGTGGACACACCTGTGCCGTGGCGACCGGACAAGAACGGCAACTCTACTGCTGGGGTAAAAACAGCAATGGACAACTGGGTGATGGAACCCGAGAGGAGCGCCAAACNCCCACGCTCGTCACGGGGGCATCGAGCGTTGTCGCNGTCGCACTCGGGCGTTACCACTCCTGTGCNGCTGTCCAAGGCGAGAACCAAGAGGCAACGGTGAAGTGCTGGGGTAAGAACAACAAGGGGCAGTTGGGAGATGGCAGNACAACCCGACGCCTTAGCCCTGTCACCATCGATGTGACNCTCANCATTGAGGATAATATCGAGATCCACGGTGGCATGCTCTCTGCCGGTGAACACCACAACTGCGCCGTCACGACGGGACGCCTGCTTTATTGTTGGGGCNACAATGCAAGCGGGCAAATCGGNGATGGCAGCATCACCCGCCGCTCCCGCCCGCAACTCATCAACACCTGGTAGAATAAACCACTANACCGGTAAAACGTAACGCCGACGAGGATACTCCACGACTGTCTTCGATTGNGCCAAATCAAATCTCTTGATGAGTTCGTCCCGNAGCGCATCCTCAGCAACGATCCCGTCGAGATGNAGATCGCTGGCAAGTTTCAAGAGATCGACGTCCTCATTGTACTGAGCCCGCTTCTCCGCCACGAAGGCTTCCCGCTCATCTTCATCCAGTTCCTGAATCTTATTAAAGAACACCGCGTTAACCGCTGGCTCTGCCCCCATCACTGCGATGCGGGCTCGAGGCAAAGCAAGAGCCGCATCCGGGCTGAATGCCTTTCCACACATGGCATAAAGACCCGCACCATAGGCTTTGCGAACCACCACCGAAATCTTCGGTACACTGGCCGTACTGACGTTGTGGATCATCTTTGCTCCATGGCGAATGATCCCTTCGCGCTCCACCTTGGTTCCGATCATGAAACCAGGCACATCAGCGAGGAAGAGCAGGGGCAGCCCAAAGGCATCGCAAATNTTGATGAACTTAGAGGACTTGTCTGCACTGTTGGTAAACAAGATCCCACCCAGTTGCTTGGGGTTGTTGGCAACGATGCCAATCGGCTTCCCGTCAAGGCGAGCAAAGCCAGTGACCATCTCCTTAGCCCACAGCTTTTTGACCTCGAAGAAGCTGCCCTCATCAACGATNGCATCGATGACTTTTTTCATGTCAAAAGGTGCGGCTTCATCGTCGGGAATAAGCCCGGCGAGTTCGGTCACCGGCGTCCCCGGAGCCTTGGCATCAACCACTGGTAAATCACCTTCCGAGCAACTGGGCAGATAGCTCAAATATTGGCGCGCTGCGTCGAGGGCTTCGGGCTCGGTTTTCGCAAGCAGATCCCCATTGCCGCTGACGCTGCAGTGCATTTTGGCACCGCCCATCTCCTCAAGGGTGACGTTCTCNTTGATGACCAACTGAGCCATTCGGGGGCTGCCCAGATACATGCTGGCATTGCCCCGAACCATGAAGACAACATCGCAAAATGCGGGGATGTAAGCTCCGCCGGCGGCNGANGGGCCAAAGAGGCAACAAACCTGGGGAATCGAGCCCGACAAGCGAACCTGGGTTTCGAAGATTTTCCCAGCGCCCCGCTCCCCAGGAAACATATCCAGTTGGTCGGTGAGCCGAGCGCCCGCACTATCGACCAAATAGATCATCGGCACGCGCAGTTGACCGGCTTTCTCCTGAATCCGGATGATCTTTTCTACCGTCCGAGCGCCCCAACTTCCCGCCTTTACGGTGGAGTCGTTAGCCATCAAAGCCACGGGACGCCCCTCGATGGTCGCCATTCCAGTTACGACCCCGTCGGCGGGGAGTCCTGTGGACTGATTATTGGCGAGNAGGCCATCCTCAACAAANCTGCCTGCGTCGGTCAGATGATCGATCCGCTGGCGTGCGAAGAGCTTGCCCTTCGCAGCGTTCTTCTCGTGGTAACGAGCAGCACCACCACTCTNGGCATCCNGCGATGCGCTACGAACTCGATCTTTCTGACTCAATCTAGGCTCCTTCGCCGGCTAATGCTTCCACCTTGGCTGCGCCATCGGTCACCTTGGCTCGCATTTCGGCTGTGTAATCGGCAAGGGCTTGGGCCACATCCGTACGGGTACAACCGATGACCCTTGCCATAAACACCGCAGCATTACTGGCTCCAGCGGGTCCGATCGCCATGGTCGCAACGGGAACACCACTGGGCATTTGCACGGTCGCAAGGAGTGCATCCAAACCGTCAAGGGCACCACTGGCAAGCGGCACTCCGATCACGGGCAAGTGGGTGGTTCCAGCGACCACTCCTGCCAAGTGGGCGGCCATCCCGGCAAAACAGATCACACCGTAGGCGCCATCAGCTTCTGCTTGTCGAACGAGACTCTCGACCCGAGCCGGCGTCCGATGAGCCGATGCAACCGTAATGTGTGCGTCGATTCCAAACCGACGAAAAAGAGGCACCACGCGTTTCGCAACGTCGTAATCGTTGGCGCTCCCCATCAAGACTAACACATCCATTTTCAAACTCCTTGGCGGCCGATATCGCCGCGCCATTGCATACCATCAAAGTGGATCTTGCCGACGGCTTCATAGGCTCGTTTGGCAGCATCCTGTAAGTCGATTCCCAAAGCGCTCACACACAGCACTCTGCCTCCGTTCGTCTCCCAGCCCTCTTGGCCGGCTCGGGTCCCCGCATGGAACACGGTCACCCCCGCCGCTTCGTCGGCGTTGTCAACGCCCTGAATCACGTCACCCTTTCGAGAACCTGAAGGATAACTGTGGGAAGCGAAAACGACACCGACAGCTGCTTGGGAATCCCAAACCTGATCGGTTTCGTGAGCGACCGTGTCCAGTTGTCCCCGAGCCGCAGCAAGCAACCACCGGCCGAAGTCACCCCGAAATCGATGCATAAGCACCTGTGTTTCAGGATCGCCGCAACGCACGTTGAACTCCAACACTCTGGGAGTACCATCAGAACCGACCATAATTCCCGCATAGAGAAAGCCAATGAACGGTTCGCCGGCAGCCGCCATGCTCTGAACCACCGGCTCCATGACCTCGGATAAAATACGTGCCTGAAGGCGATCATCGCAAAGGGGTGAGGGAGAAAAGGCACCCATGCCTCCGGTATTCGGGCCCTGGTCCCCTTCGCCCAAACGCTTGTGGTCTTGACTGCTGGCGAGGGGAAGAATCCTGCGACCATCGCAGAGCGCGATGAAGCTCAACTCGGTTCCCTCTAGACATTCTTCAAGGACGACCCGGGCCCCCGCCCGACCAAAGCGGCCTTCAAAGCACTCTCGAACCGCCAATTCTGCCGTCGCTCGATCCGGCGCCACGGTAACACCTTTACCCGCAGCCAAGCCGTCCGCTTTGACGACGATGGGCCCCTCCCCATCCCTTAAAGCCTGCAGTGCTTCCTCTAAGGACTCATGCACAGAAAAAGCTGCTGTGGGGATGCCACAACGATCCATTAACGCTTTCGCATAGGCTTTCGAGCCTTCCAGTTGAGCTGCTGCTGCCCCCGGTCCAACCACGGGCAAGCCCAAGGCTCGAAGACTGTCGGCGAGACCGTCGACAAGGGGTGCTTCCGGACCAATCACCACCAAGCCGACACCCTGCTGGTCGCAAAGAGCGCCCACGGCGCCATGGTCTGTGACATCCACATCAAAGCAACGTCCCACACCTCGCAAGGCATCGGAACCGGGCGCTGAAATCACATGGGTCACAGAAGCACTCTGGGCGAGACGCCACGCCAGTGCATGCTCCCGTCCTCCTGAACCGATGACAAGCACTCGCATCATTTGTTCCTCAGTGCCGGAAGTGGCGGGTGCCGGTGAAGACCATGGTCATTCCATGTCCGTTAGCCGCTTCGATGACTTCGTCGTCACGCTTTGACCCACCAGGCTGGATCACAGCGGTCGCTCCCGCTTTCGCCAGCACGTCGAGCCCATCCCGAAAGGGAAAGAAAGCATCGCTACCGACCGCCGTCCCTTCCAGGGGAAGTAACGCCCGTTTGACCGCCAATTCCGCTGCATCGACCCGACTTGTCTGTCCTCCCCCAATCCCAACTGCTTGCTCCGCATTGGCGAAAACAATCGCATTGGAACGCACGTGCTTCACCACTTTCCAGGCTAATTCCATGGCCTGCTTTTCAGCCGTCCCTGATGAGCGCTCCGTCACCACATCTCGCCGTTCTTCGCCCCCGAGATCAGGTCCCTGGACCAACAGTCCACCTTGAACGCTACGCAATCGAGGGCGCGTGTCGACCCCATCCAAACGACGCATGATACGCAAATTCTTCCGGCGCATGAGTCGCTCAAGAGCTTCATCGCTGTATCCCGGCGCGGCCACCACTTCCACAAAGAGTTGGCAGAGCGCTTCTGCCGCCGCTAAATCCAAAGGCCGGGTAAAGCTAACAATGCTGCCAAAGGCACTGACAGGATCACAGGCCAGCGCTTTCTCGAAACAGTCCGCCACATCGTCGCCCTGAATTCGGGCGACACCGCAAGGGCTGCAATGCTTGATAATGGCCACTGCATTCTCGTCGCTGAATTCGTCGGTCAGGCAGAGTGCCGCATCGAGGTCGAGAAGATTATTGTAGGAAAGCGCTTTGCCCGAGAGTTGCTCGCAACCACAAGGACCCGAGGCATCTGAAAAAGCGTGAAAGCCCGCGTCTTGGTGGGGATTTTCACCATATCGCAAGGCTTCACCGGGAGGCAGGCTCAAGCCATCGCCCCCTTGACCTGTCAGATAATCGGCAATCATTCGGTCGTAACCCGCCGTATGCTCGAAGGCCTTGGCAGCCAGCTTCTCCCGGGTGGTCAACGAAGTGTTTCCTTGCGCCTGAATCTCGTCGACCACGACCTGATAGTCTGTCGGGTCCACAATGATCGACACACTCGCATGATTTTTCGCAGCGGCACGCACCATACAGGGGCCGCCGATGTCGATCTGCTCCACAGCGGAGGGCCGAGTGCACCCGGGCTTCGCGATGGTCTCAGCAAACGGGTACAGATTCACGACCACCAAATCGATGGCATCAATCCCTTGCTGCTGCGCCTCGTCAACGTGGGCTTCCAAAGCTCGGTTGAACAAAATTCCACCGTGAATTTTAGGATGAAGGGTCTTTACCCTGCCCCCGAAAACCTCCGGACTTCCAGTGTGGTCACTGACTTTTGTGACGGGAACACCAGCGGCCACCAAGGCTTTCGCAGTCCCTCCGGTGGAAAGGATCTGGACGTCGGCCGCAGCCAAAGCCCGCCCCAAGTCGGCGATTCCCGTTTTGTCAGAGACGGAGATCAGTGCTCGGCGAATAGTCATGCCTGCCTCCAGCGACGGCTGGATAAGACCAAAGTCGATGGCCGGCAAGGACAGTTGAGCCCTAAAAACGTGAACGGAGTACACCCCACAATGGAACGCTTCATCCTCGTCATCTTTTCGGGTTGGATACTGCTGGGCTCCCAGCACCAACATTCGTCACGACCGACGAGGCTGAAGTTATGCTGGCTCACCTTTTCGAGCGCTTTCGAAGCAGGCACACTGATGACCTGTAGGAGCCTCCATGCGTCATCACCCCATCATCTTCCTCATCGTCCTCTCATCCCTCAACTGTTCCGAACAAGTCGTGGTCCGAGATGTCCCTTCGGAATGCGGTAATGGGACCATCGAAGCGAGCGAAGCCTGCGATGATGGTAACGAGATCACAGGGGATGCATGCACCAATGAATGCACTTTAGCTCGCTGTGGCGATTCGATTACCCGTGCCAATGGTGACCCTCAGAGTGATGGCTTTGAAGAATGTGATGATGGCAACACGGTGGATCAAGACTCTTGCCGCAACGATTGCAGGTTGGCTCGCTGCGGTGATGGCGTTGTTCGAAATGATCTTGCGGAGGGCGAGCTAGGCTTTGAAGTCTGCGATGACGGAAATGCTGCCGACGATGACGCCTGTGTGTCTGGATGCGTCCCGGCGCAATGCGGTGATGGACTTATCCAAAGAGGGGTTGAAGCCTGCGATGATGCCAACGAAGAATCAGCCGATGAGTGCACAAACACCTGTCAACTTCCCGGCTGCGGCGATGGAATCGTTCAGGGTGATGAAGGATGCGACGACGGCAACCGCTCCGACGATGACGCCTGTCGAAACAACTGCGAACTCGCTCGATGCGGCGATGGCATCCTGCGCCGCGGGCTCGAAGCAGAGCAAGACGGCTACGAAGCTTGCGACGATGGGAACGAAATCGACAATGATGCCTGTCGAAACAATTGTCTTACCAATATCTGTGGCGACGGCGTCATCGGCCCCGGCGAAAACTGTGACGACGGCAACGACGACCCCTCGGACACGTGTCACAACTGTCAGCGCGCTACTTGTGGCGATGGCATCGTCCAAGGGGGCGAACAATGCGATGATGGAAATCGAGACGATCGAGACAACTGTCTGAACAGTTGTGCGGAGGCGGTCTGTGGTGACGCCAGAGTGCGCATGGACCTTCAACCAGAGGACGAACGTTTCGAGGACTGTGATGATGGCAATGGCGTCAACCAGGACGGTTGTACCAACACGTGCCGGCGGGCTCAATGCGGCGATGGAGTGCATTGGGCAGGGGTCGAAGACTGCGACGATGGAAACCGAATCGATGATGATGGCTGCAGCAACACATGCCATCTGCCGCGCTGCGGCGATGGCATTCGGCAGGCCGGCGAGGACTGCGATGACGGCAACAGGGAAGATCGGGACGCGTGCCGCAATAATTGTGCTGAAGCCAGCTGTGGCGATGGTGTCACTCGGCGAGATCTCGAAGCTGCCGCCGAAGGCTTTGAAGCCTGCGATGATGGAAATATCGTCGATGAAGACGCCTGTACAAACGCCTGCCTCGCCGCCACATGTGGCGATGGGATCCGTTCACTTTGGGAGGAATGCGATGACGGAAATGATGCCGACGATGACAGTTGTACCCAAGCTTGTCAGGCACCCAGATGCGGTGATGGAATCATTCGCCAAGACATTGAAGAATGTGATGACGGCAATCGCAGCCAAGGTGACGAATGCACTAACGAGTGTTTAGATGCTCGATGCGGTGACGGAATCCGTCACATCGGTGTCGAGGCTTGTGATGATGGGAACGATCAACAAACCGATGCATGTCTCAATGATTGTTCACTCGCTCGATGTGGTGATGGACATCATTACCTCAACGTGGAGGCTTGCGATGATGGCAACCAACAGGATGCCGACGACTGCACCAACGCATGCGAAGAAGCAGCTTGTGGTGATGGAATCCTTCATGAGGGCGANCTCTGTGATGATGGCGACCAAATCGATACCAATGATTGCAGCAATGATTGTGAGCCCNNCATCGATGGAAGCACAGCAGACCGAGCCGGTCTCAACTGCCAGGATCTCAAGNTAAGGTNTCCTGAACTGGAATCCGGGATCTATTGGATTGACCCCGCNGAAGACGGTGCCTTTCAGACCCTTTGCGACATGAGTACCGATGGAGGTGGCTGGACCTTNGCCATCAAAGGAACGCTCGTGAATAGNTACGAGNAGATGATGAATCGGGATTTAGNCACNANTAATGGCTTCATACGTTCTTTCAACCGCCTCAACTTCACCGATNTGCTCGTGAAAATGGGCCATCTNGATGACACGGAAACCTGGGCTAGCTTTCATGGAGTGNCCGATGGAAATCAGACCCTCGACGANCGAATTCGAAGTTGTTGCGCTGGNAACTACCANGTGAACTACAATAGCGACGCCCCTCATCCTGTGACCAATCGAAGTCCCAACCTTGCGGGTCACAGCGAGACGGAAGCGTTGTCTTTCCGAATGTCCCAAACCGCAGGTCCTAATGACGCTATGTTTTTCGTTGTCACCCGAAGTTCCCGAGATGCAGCCAACGGCTACAACCCACGAGAGCGACGGTATGTGAACAGGGATGATGTNAGTGTTTTGCTCGGTTTCGGCGAAAACAACTACAACTGGGAGAACTGGACGAGTCGGGGTGACTGGCGTGCGGACTGCGGCTATGCGGGTTATTCCGATGGCAACACAGGAGGCTGNACATCCCTCGGAGGCGTCTTCGTGCGCTAGTTTGCTGNACGCTCGAAAAATCCACGGAATTTTATCNGTAAAAATATACGNATAATTTTNNCGAATTTACAGCACCTTAGGATCTCNAAGGCTCTATTTATCCTCAAAANTNAAAAATACTTCCTAATCGGTTTTGCCACTCGGGCCGAATCAGGAAGAGAGGGAGTGCTGTATGTGGGTTGGGTGGATCGCATCAAAGGGGTCTGGATTNGAACCAGCGTCCCTGCGCCGAAACCCTTCGATTCATAAACCGCCGACTCCAGATTTCCGACGGGATATCAGGGCAACTTCCCTTCTTCAAATCAGTCATGATCCAACACCTAAAGAGAGGGAAGGGGTTTAAGTCCTATGAGCACTCCTGACGAAAAGCCTCTGCGCACGTTGTCCCGCAAGCAAATGCTGCGGGACCGAAGAACAGCGATTGCTAAAGGTGAATGGGTCGAACCCGAACCCTACACGCGGCCTGTGACACGAGATGACTGTAAGTTCGGAGGTCGTCCATGTCTCTTCGTCGCCTGTCGCTTTCACTTGTTTCTCGATGTGAATCCCAGAACGGGTTCCATCAAGTTCAACTTTCCNGGAATGGAAGTCCATGAACTCGAGGAAACCTGTGCTTTGGATGTGGCTGATCGGGGGGGAATTACCCTGGAAGAAGTCGGCCGACTGCTCAACCTCACCCGGGAGCGAGTCCGTCAACTCGAAGCAGAAGCGCTCNCTGAAATTGGCGATTANATGACGGACGACGACTGATCAGGAACCTCCCCTNGNCGTTGTCGGATCAGACCCACAAAGGGTAACGAAACCAAAANCATGTGAATNACCTGCAGACCGTGGACGGTTAGAGCAAATGCTGCTGCCCCCGTTCGGTCCACACCATACAGATGGCTTAAGCCCCAAATGATTGCAGCATGGAANGTCCCGACAGCCCCAGGGCCTGCTGGCACCATGATGCCAACCACGAGCAAAGCCATCGTCACGAACATGGCTTGAAGGCTCACACTCAAGCCCATCTGAGTTGCAAGAAACCACATCCCCAAGCCATTCAATCCCCAATAAGCGAAGGTCAGCCCGAGATAGTTCAGTCGCGCACTGTGCGTCGGCAAAGAGCCNAAGCCCTCCACAAAACCGCGCAANAAGCCGAGAACAGCATCTCGAATCCGTTCTCCGAAGGGTGACAGCAATCGNCCCCAGAAAGCTTCAGAGGCATGGGGCCATCGAGCCATCGCTGCAAAGGCCAAGCTCGCACCGACAAAGACACCCAGTGCCAATGTCCCTGTCAAAAGCATTCCTGAACTTGGGGCCGCCCCCAGAAGAATNGCGCCCACAAGAAAACCGGTCATGACCAGCCCATCGACAGCGCGCTCGATCGCCACGGTGCCGAGTCCAGCAGAGAAACCAATACGACTGTGCACTTTCAGCAGNAGAGGCCGGGCAAGTTCCCCGAGTCGGAGCGGCACTAAAAATACGCCAGCGAAGCCGAGAAAGCTCATGCCAACCAAGTGATAAACGGAGACCTTGGGATCAAGTGCTCGAACCATGAGTGCCCAGCGGGCTGTGCGCAAAACATGAATGATGAGCAAACTGAGCACGTAAAGTGCGACGGCAGACCAAGATAAAGTACGGAGCCCTGTTTGGATCCCGTCCCAGTCTAAGCCCCGAAAGCCCCAGACCACAGCAATCGCTGAGACGAGGAGCCCAAACAGTAAACTCAGTGCTTTTCGCATGTTAGAACTGGGGGGGGGACCAAGGGTCGACCTCAATCCCATCGAGCAAGCGACTTGGGTTCCGCCACAGGAGTCGCTCCACCACCCCTGTCCCGCCCAATTTCTCTAAAGCTTTGAGACCGCGATCGTATGCAGGCTCGACATCTTTGACTCGATGGCAATCGCCGCAAGCCAAACCAATCAAGCCGGCTTGAACCATGCGCTTGGCTGCACCGCCCCGGGACCAACCAAAACCGCGACCTAAACTTCCCAAATTCACCTGAGCCACAAGTCCTTTGTCGACTAAACGTGCCAGCCGTCGAAAGCCATCTCGCCCTTCAAATATTTTATAGCGCTCAACGTGCGCCAAAACGATGATGATCCCATGCTCCCACAGGCGATCGAGACGCTGCTCAAACAGCCGAGGCCCCTCAATCGGATGAAACTCCAATAAAGCTGCTGTTCCCGTGCCGTAGGTTTGCCCTCCGCCCGCCACAAGACGATCGAGCACAGCGCCACACCACCAGTGCTCAGCACCCGGATGAATCTGTAGGCGAACGCCCTCCTCATCGAGTCGTTGCGACAACTCGACTCTTAATCCCGTCAACGCCTCTGCCCGATTATCCCATGTGGGTGGCTTCATATGACTGGTCGCGGCCACCGCTGTCACGCCAGCCTGACTCAAGGCTCGAGCCAGCGCTAAACTGTCATCCCAATCGGTGGGTCCATCGTCGATACCGGGGAGAATATGAGTGTGCAGGTCGATCATTCACAAACCTGAACGGCTTGCTCCACGGCACAGACCTTCGCTCCACCCTGCGCCGGCGTTTTGCAGATTTTACCCCCCATAATCGGGCCGCATTGACGGCTGTCTACACAGGTGACTTCAATCCCCAGGTAGGGTTCGCATGTTCCCGCAGAACCCAGACGGCATAAACGACCAGGATCAGAGCAACTGGATGGCCGACACCAGCCATTGCGACAATCCCGAAGGCCATCACAAGCCTCGCCAATGCCTGGAAAAGCTGCGCATTGACCGTCGGTTTCCCCCCTTTGGGTTTCGCACCACGTGCGTGAATCACAACGGGTCGTCCCCGTGCCGTTCTCGCAGCCCTCACCGGCTCCGCCAAAGCTCATGTAGGTGCATTCGTACCGCCCCCCCCCACGAGGAGACGTGCACCGTAGTCCCGGGGAGCAAGCGATGGTTCCTTCATCGCAACTTTCGCCCTCCTGAAGATAGTCGCCGCAAATTCCGAAGTCTCGGCCCTCCACGGGACGGCACGCAAGAGCCCGTTCGCAGGGGGGAAACTCCGTATCATCGTAACCACATCGAGCGCCCCTCTGCGCTGGTAGCTGACAGGTCTCTGAGCCAGTCTCGCCCGCGCAGTGGAGACCTTCCTGACAATCTGCTTTAAAAGGACCACAGCCTTGACCTTCACCACTCTGAGCTGCACAGGTCCCCCGAACACAAGTGGATCCCGATTCACAGTCCGGGTTCGAAAAACATGGAGATGCGCCTACCGAAAGAGAGGCTCCACAACGGCCCCGGTCGGTCCCGCCTCCCCCTCGATCCCGACAGACTCCGTCGCGACATTCACTCGTATCGAAACAGCAACCGCTCCGAGGTTGAAGCCCTTCTGTGAAGCGTAAAGGGTCACATTCCGGTAGATCGTCCACCCCGAGACATTTCTCCATATCGAGTGCCCGTAAACACTCCGTCACCCGATCGCCACGGTACTCAACCGTGCCTGCGAGGACTCGCTTTTCAATGGGGTATTGAATCTCACCAAGACATCGTGCGGTACCAATATTTTCATCGGCACGGCAGCTTTCGACACGCAAGAAAGGCGCTGTCGGATCACAGCGAGCGATGAAGTCGCATTTGCTTTCTGACAAATAAGCACAGAGTTGGTCGAGGGGAACAATGTCGGGCACCTCGAGGGGTGCCTCGCCGGGTCGGCCATGGACCTGAGCGACCTCCTCTGGTCCTGCGTCCGGAGCCTCCTCGCCACCCGGACAGGCGACGAGAAGCCCCAAACTTAGGACACCGAGGATCCTGCCACTAGTAGAACTCGTAGGCATCGACAATCGAGCGCAACAGGTTAACCCAGAAGAACTCGCCATGGACTTCCCGGTCGAGCATTTCACGAGCAGCATTTTCAAGCAAAGCACCTTCCAGACTCGGATCCTCAGCGGCGAGTTCGTCACTAAACCTCTGAATCAACTCAGGCTTGTAGTCGAGGACCGTCCCACCATCACCGGCATCCACCTCGCCATAGTAGGTATCACGAATCCGACGAAGCAGTTCGTGCCCAACGGCAACATAAACATAACCGTCCTGGGTCGGCGAGTAACCGAACTCTTCGGTTTTCACTGCCCAGTAAATCCGCCGACTGATCGGGTCTGTCAGTTCGATGTAACGCTCGGGGTCGAGTCGAACTTCGTCTGCTAACTCGAAGTCGTCGGGGCTCCCCTTCAATGCGATCTTGAAGTTCTGATTCATGTCCCGATTGTTGGTCTCTTGCACTGCCCAGGAGGTCGCCATGACCAAAGAGATATAACGCATGAAGAAGCGGTCACCGGGGTGAATCAACTTGTATGTCTCAGGGAACTCCGGGTTGTTCGTCAGCAAATGCTCTCGGTTGTAGAAGAAAGGATCCGTCGCATCTTCAGGGTCCTTATTGGGATTCCAAGCCGGACCATAGAGTGATGGATCCCCTAAGAACATGCCGGCAATAATCTGGTGGAGGTTATCCCCGAAGAGATTCAAGAAGTTGATGGAGAAAGAGCGAGTATCGCTGCTGGCATCCACACCGATGAAGTTACTGCTGGTATCCGTGAGGTAGCTCATGGCTGCCCATTTATCCAACCAGTAGCCGGCGTAGGTGGGCTTGATGAAGCTGTAGTACCCTACCCGTTCCGGATCCCATTGGGTTAGGTGACCTGTCGCCGAGTCACCCACACCGTCCAGAGTAATGCTGTCTTCACTGTCGATGCCAGGATCATTTGGATCCACATCACTGCGATACATGCCGCGCACCGTATCAAAGTAGTAGGTCCCAACATCCGGCTTTTGGATCGTTTTCACGAAGAACTCACCAGCCGTTAGGGCAGCGTAATACTGCTCAAGTCCGCAAGGTGTCGCCACAAAGTGAGCGATCGGTTGGTTAAGGTTGGGTGAACCATCGTCATTGCGTCGATAGATCGGTCGTCCGGTGGAGGGGTCGATACAATCCTGCCCTCGGCGAACGATGAACTCCTCGTTGACGAAGTGCTTGTATTGGAGACTCAGGAAATCATAGATCCGGATTGCCCGGTCCATGTAGCCCCCAGTGAACTGGGGATGCCAACCGGCTCGACCACGGCGAATCGCAGCCAATGGTCGGTAGCCCTCGGCCCGTGCGATATGATCCCGAACGGTTTCATAGACATCAGCGCCCGAATCGAAGCGGTGACAGTAGCTCGAGCCCCCTACATACTCATCGGAGCAGAAACGATAAGGCACCCGAAGCTTAGCGGGCGCGCCCACCACCTGGTCGTTGGCGTCAACCGGGACCCAGCGACGCTGGCGAATCAACCCTGCAATCTCTGCCACTGGTGTACCGTTAATCATACCGTTCTGCACCGGCGCATCGATGGGCAAGCCTGCCAACAGCCGGGGATAGACCATGTAGTGGTAGTTGTTCGGCATAAAGGCGTAGGCGTACCCCAAGTTGTGCCCTTCAACGATGCTCGCTGGATCGGCGGGGAACAGTTGCTCAGCATTCTCATAGTCGAAGACTTCGACGTGGTTGGCATAGGCATACGAAATGGCAGCTTGGTCGTATTTACCGAGCCCTTGAAGGTCCTGGTACCAAGTCGCCCCATAGTCCATCACCGAGCTGTATTGGTACTCGCGAACGGAAGCACCATTCTCGTCGGTCTGTTGGACCAGCGCCCGAATAGCATCATTATTTAAGGCAAATTCAGGATCCAAAATACCTAAGTCGGTCTTTAAATCCCAATAACTGTCATGGTAGTTCATGGCGTCAGTGCTGGCTGAGAAGTTGTGCCTTAGACCCATGTTATGGCCCACTTCGTGAAGTGCAGTCGCCATAAAGAGGCGTTTCACGAGATAGGCTCGGATTTTATCCCAATCATGGCTACCATCGGTGCGGAGATCCTCACGACGGATTAAACGCTGAGCAATAAAGAGAACGGCGTCGTCTGTGAACAGATTGAAATCGATGCCCTCGATGCCTGCCCGCTTAAGACGCGCTTCATTCCGCTCCGAAACTCGACGGGCCAGCGAGAACATATCGTACTGCTCCAGCAACTCATCCGGCTCCTCACCCGTGAGGGTTCCACCCATGGCTTGAACGAGCAGTTCCCGGTTCAGGATGCCGTGTTTTAGCGAGGCGTCCGCCTTGATGGGAGCGATCCGAGCGTCAAAGCTTTGCGCCATCAACTCACCGGAGCGGTGCATCTCGGCCAGTTCTTTACCCTTTTCAAAGATCCGCTCATGCCGGTGGGAATTTTGAATATCAGCAATCGAGAGTCGAGCCGTCGGGGGGGCTGCTCGTCGTAACTCAGAGGCACGCAATTGAGCTGCTAAGTCCTCAGCATTGGCAAAGGACTCGATGTCGGTCTCCTCGAGCAGCAAACGCATCAAGTCAACAATGTACGCAGCATGACGTTCGTAACCAGCCCCATAAATATAAGAGGTGGCACTAACAATCTCGCCGGTGATTGGATCGGTTCTCATTGGACCAAATCCGCCGGGTGCACCGGCTTGGGGCGATGCCTGCCAGTACAACATGCTGTAACGAGGATCGCCAATACGAATCTCTGTACCTGCCGGTCCGCAGACGGCTGGGTCATCTTCGGCGACCGGATTGTTACGACACAACACGAACATTCTGCCTTGGTCGCCACAACCGCCGTCGGCGCAGGCCGGAATACGATCTCGGAGTGTCGCTTCATCCAATCCCTTGGCCTGAGCCGCAGCTTTCACAAGCACGGCGTCCCATTGATCAGCCACGCTTTGGGCACTTGAGAGTAGATCCACGCTGCCCGGAACCGCATCGGGTAGACCTGGGAACTGCCGGTTTAAGTAGTACACGATGGGCTTTGGATCTCGCTCCGCTGGAGGCAGGACGCTGCCATCCTCGCGAAAGTTCGTCTCCCAAAGATTCCAGATTCGTGCGTAATGCTTACGATTTGCCTCGCGAGAACCATAGTTCTCGTCATAGTGAAACCGGGTGACCCGATGATAACCAAATCGTTGTAGCTTACGGTCATCGTATTCGAGAGGCGTAAACGTTTCTTTGACCGCCCCAGCGACCACATTGCCGTCGGCATCGGTGCTATCGGGCTCATGGGGCATGCGAGTGAACGCCAGCTTCATGCCAATGGTTTGACCTCGGCAATCCCAGTAAGGATTGGAGTAAAGCCAGCACTTCGGAACGGGGAAACCGTAGTATTCGGTGAGTTCCTGATCCAACTCGGGCGCCATAAAGGCTCGAACATTGACTTCGATGTATCCGTTTTCCTTGTCGACAATCAAAGCGTCAGGATCGTTCTCATCGAAACCCTGAACGTAAAATTGGCCAAACTCTCCGCCCAGTCGAGCGTCGCCCGCCCAGTTGACCCTCATCTCCTTGCACTCATACCACTGACAATCAGCACTCGACTCAGAGATCACATTGTTTTGTTCACCTGTCGTGGTGTTGTAGCCACGCATCCGATCAAAATGACCGCGAATCGGAAAAGCGTACAACGGTGCGCCTTCCCACTCGGCACCGTCACGCATGTTCGGTGCATCAGTCCCCTCGGTAAATTCGTAGGAACGCCGGGCGATTAACTGCCCCCGCTCGATGGCCCACTTCACTCGGTCAAGTTGTCCACCATATCCTGTGAAGGTGAAACCGGTGGTGTAAGGGACGTCAGTGATGGTCCACTGAGCGTACCATTCGCCCACAAACATATCTTTTTGGAGAATATCGTGCCCGGTACGGTCAATGTCGACGACTTCCCCAGCACAGGAAGCGAGGATCACGAAAGCGAAACTATTGAGTAAACGACGCATCTTTGACCTCCTTTCCTTAGTAGTTTTCGTAAATGTGGACCCAGCCACGAATCATTTCAGGGAAATAGAACTCATTATGGAGTGAGGCTCTCATACTGTATCGAGCCGCCTCCTCTGCTTCCGCCGGTCCAACGACGTTTCGAGCTCGGCTTTCTGCTCTGCGCCGCAGTTTCCGGCAATCACGACTGCCCTCATCGAGGCAGGCGATGCTGCAACTGGTTGCTGCTTCCGTGCAAACGGTCTCTTCACCTTGATCGTAGAGCTGGCTGAAGTTTTCATGCCGATAACAATCGTCGCCGGCTTCCGTACAAACTTGGACTGTGTCTGCGATACCAAGCAACTCCTCGCTGGCATCTTCGATCTCGTCCTCGAGACGGCTATCGATTTCCAACTGAAGCTTATCCGCTCGGAAATCACCATTCTCATCGTAGTAAAGGTCCTTGATCTTTTTCAGGATGGTGTAACCCGCTGATACAGGCTCCGATCCCGCAATCGTCCGGCGGTAACTGTCACCGATGGCTCCAGTGTTCACAGCATAGAACGTTCGGTGGGTAATCGGATCCGTCAGTTCAATGTAAGCGTTTGGATTCCCCTTGATCGAGTCAGGAACCTCAAAGCCGTCGACGGCGCCAACGATGCCAATTTTGAAGGCTTCATTGAAGCTCTTGTCCATGCTGACCTGAGGCATCCAGGCGGAGCCCATGATGATGCTGATCAAACGAACTGTGTAGTTGTCGCCCGGATTAATGACCGGCAATGCGTTGTTGGCGATCTCATCTGCCTCATTGCCGGTGGTGAAGTTACGCCAGACGACCTCACCGGTGGCTTCGTTGTAGCGAGGGGCATAGGCGTCATAAGAACGCGTCGCAATGGCACCCGCCAAATTGAGCATTTCCGGTGCAAACATCATCGACCAGTTCATTCGGTACTTCAGCAAATCTGGACGATCATCCACGTAAGCGAAGTTTTCACCGGGGGAGATCATGGCATTGAGCACCATGTATTTATCCCACCAGACGCCGAGGCTGCGCGGTTTGTAGTAAAAGCCGTAGCCATCTTTTTCTCGCTCGTATCGAGTCTCGTGATCCCGACCCGGCTCGTCGTAGAGACGGAAGGTCCGATCAAGGTCATACTCTGGATTGTCCTCAGCATCAGGCAGTTGGCTGTTCAGATTTCGAAGATCCCAGCCCTCGTAGGCTTGGTCTTCTTCGTTCCAGATGTACGTTCCCAAATCCGGTCGCTGGAGGATACGTGCGAAGAGATCGAAGCCCAACAAGCTCGCGGCAAAACCATCGCCTCCACAAACGTTGCTTTCGTACTGTTTCGCTACTCGACCGTTAACGATGACGGGTTGTCCGGTGACCGGATCGACGCAGTCCTTGTTCCCTCGGATGAACATTTGCTCATTCACGAAGTGCTTATACTGCGCACCGATATCTTCGAAGCGACCGAGCAGTCGATTAATGTGACTGTTCACATTACCCCAGCCCAGACGACTACGCCGGAAATTATTCAGAGGATAATAGCCCTCATAGTCCACGACAACCGCCCGCACTTGCTCCCACTGATCAGCACCCTCATCAAAGGGTCGGCACCATCCAAAGCGACCATCGTGCGTGTTGTCGCAGTAGCGGTAGGGCACCTCCATATCGGGCGACAGTTGCCCTTCCTCTTCGCCGACTTCAGACCAAGGCACATCCCGACGCTCTCTGAAGTTCTTACTCGACGCAGCATCATTGATGTTGCGGCCAAAGCGGAACATCGCCGGATAGTTCGAGTAGTGATACTCATGGGCACCCAACTTCTCCTTCAAGCCAGAATAACTCGCTTGAGACGTGCCCTCGACATTCCAGACCTCGACGGTGTTCGCATAGGAATACTTGGTCCAGGCTCGGTCGTACTTACCTAATCCCGAGACATCACTATTCCAACGACGACCATATTCCATGATCGACGAGTACTGATAATCTCGTAGACCAAACCCATCGCCATTGGTCACGTTCATGGCGGCATCACGGGCACCCGGCGCCATCGCAAAGAAAGGCTCAACATCGCCATTCTCCGTGCGCAACTCCCAGTACTCATCGTGGTAGTTGATCGGGTCGTTGGAGGCGGCAAAGTTGTGCGCCATACCAAACGTATGCCCCAACTCATGGAGCGTCACGGCAACATAAATTTCCTTCATGACCTGATCCCGGATCAAATCATAATCCGGTTGACCACCAGTCTGTAAGCGGGGGTCATTCCGCAACCGTTGTGCGGCGATCAACATGGCCTCGTCCGTAAACTGGGGCGCATAGATGCAACCATGCCGGGCGTGCAGACGTTCTTTCGCTCTCTGCTTGGCACGAAGGTCCTTGCCGATCATGTGAATCGGAGCGAGATCCGCACGGTGGTCATGTTCGGGATCCATGGCTCCACCAGAGAATGCCTGAATCATCTCTTCGGTCAGACCATCCATTTCACGTGCGGTGCCCCGCACCCGCTCGGCTCGCTCCTTCGCCCAGTCGCGATCCAAGTCACCTGCAGCCACGTGCTCACGCAGATTGGCGACCAAACGACTCAAACGGCGCTGGTTGGAGTTCTCCAGGAGTTGCTCGTCGCCCAATGCGCGATGCGCAACCAAGCCTTGGCTGTCTCCGTTGAGAAGGTTTTCGTAGTAATCCCCAATGAACTCTTCAATTTCCAAGTCGCCGTTGAGCAGTTTTACGAGGTCTGTTGCGTAGGCGCCGTACGTCATCAGGGAGCCGCCATAAATATTAGCCACACCGTGAACGAGGCGAGCCGTCAACGGATCCGCAACACTTGGACCATACCCCAAGGGAGAACTCAGATGGGATTGACCGACCCAGTTGATCAGCGGGTAGCGAAGATCACCGAGGATCGGACTGAGGCCTGGCTCTCCACACGCCTCATGGGGCCGACGACCCATTTGTGAGTCGGAAATTCCTTCCGGTACGGGATTCTCGCAGATCACGAACATTTGTGTATCAACGTCTGAAATGTCGATCTCCTGAGCGGCGGCTACGGCACCTCGGAAGGTTTCATCCCATTGCCGCTCCACCTCAATCGTCCCATCGACAAGGCTCTGGTTGTCATAGGGGAACTCCGCATTCAGCCAGTAAACGATCGGCTTCGGAGTCCGCTGACGGTAAGGGATGCTGTTGCCATCCTCATCCAAGCTGCGCTCCCAGATGTGCCACCGGTTCGCCCGGTACTGACTGTTCGGCTCCCGAACACCATAGTCTCGGTTGTAGGCGTAGCGATTGACCCGAAAGATGCCGAACTTGTTGTAGTGCTGATCGTCGTAAGGAAGCGGTTCGTACTTGGCCTCTTCTTCTTCATCGACCTTCACGAAACTCGTACGAACCCGCACCTCCTGAGGCTCGCAGTCCATCTTGTTGTCATCGTAGATATCCACGCCCCCCCAAGGGTTCATGTGGCAGGAGGCGCTGTTTACCGCCGCCACCATCAAGCGAGTTGTGACGTTAATGTGGTTCTCTGACATGTCTAAGGCGCCCGCCTCATCTTCATGGGGCTGCACCATCGTGCTGCCCGCCGTCAGTCGAAAGTTCGCAGGGCCAAAGGTCAGATCGGAGATGGTGTTCGAACCCCAGTTGACCCGCATCCACTCTCGTTGATCCCAGGGCCGATCAGAGCCATTTTCCATCAAGACATTGGTTTGCTCGCCTGTTCCTGGGTTGTAACTCCTCTTCACATCGAAATGCCGCTCGATGGGAAAGGCAGCGACAGCAGCGCCTCGATAGGTGGTTCCCGGACGAGCGCCAAAGGCTTCGGACCCTTCCACGTGCTCGTGCACACGGTAGGCGTAGAGCATCGACTCCTGGATCTCGAAGACGATGCGTTCAGGTTCGCCTTGCAGACCAATAAAGCTATGGGTCGTTTGAGCGGGGACATCGACCACGGTCGGTAACATTCTCCAATGACCATCTAGCCAGGACTTTTGGATCTTGTTGTCACGTGTTCGGTCGATATCACCGAGGGACTGGGCGCAGCCGCTGAAAACCAAGGCTGCGAACAGAAGAGTCATCCCAGAGGACTTTTGCATCGATTGCTCCCGATGAAGAGGGTAAGGACGGGGCGGGTTATCACGGCGTCTTGTGGGAATCAAAGCCGAGTTATGACCGAGGCGATAAAGGAGAGAAAACGGGTGAAGCTTCATAGCCTGACGATCCTAACCTACCTCATCACCCTTGGGTGTGAGGCATCGATGATCCCAACCCTCGAACTGATCTCCTTACGGGCTTCAGGTCGGGCCGGTGCGTGCGCTGCTCAGGGGACTCCGCTATCGACCCCGGAACTGAGATGGTTACAGCTTACCATGGATGGACCGCAAGGTCGCTCGCTCGATAAACTCACGCCATCAAATCTCGATACACATCGGCTCGATTTAGACGAGATTCCCGTGGGTGAAGACTGGACGATTACAGTCAATGGCTACCGAAATAACGACGAAGTCGATGCTGGTAGAGCCTGGTGGCGAGCACTCACTCGTGATGTGGCCACCCGGGCCGATGAAATCCTTGAACTGGATCTTCTGTTTAGTCGAGTCGACCAACCGGATTGTGCCCGTGGCGGGCCGGATCGAGGGATCGCGTTTGCGACGTTGACACCGCTTGCAGACGGCCGGGCGCTCCTCGCCGGCGGTTTATCGGAGTTGAACGACAGCGATCAATGCGAGGGCTGCCGAGAGGGCCAAGCGCTTCGAGCAGCATGGGTTTACGACCCATCGACCTCCACCTTCCAGCGCACCGGCGACCTTCCAACCCCGCAAGCTGGCCACCGTGCAGCACTCACAGACGGAGGGCGCGTGTTGCTTCTAGGGGGTGCTCGGCGACTAACACTCGGAGGGGAATGGCCTGTCAATGCAGCGCCTCAGGACATCCTCGAGACGGCCGCATTGTGGGATCCAGCAACGGGGCAATGGGAGCAACTCCTGGGTGCCCCTCCTCGACTTCATCACAGCCTCAACGCCATGGGATCCGAGTTGATCGTCGCCGGCGGCATCGACGGCGAAGGTCGTCCGAGCCCCGACTTAATTCGCCTTGAGATCACGAACAGCGAACTGATTGGCTCGCAGAATCGTCGAATTGAGATGGGGTGCCCAAGGGTTGGCCACATTAGCCTTCAGCAGAACAACGAACTTCTCCTTTTTGGAGGCGAGGTCTGCGACCAACCACAAGGACCTTTGGCCTTTAAAGCGGGACAGATTCGAGTTCTTGCGCCCAGCAGTTGGGATGGGAGTGCAAACACATTTTTCGCCGGCGCCGGCCGTTTGAGCGATGGCAGTTATGCCATCTTGGGCGGTGCCACACGAACAGAAGTTGGTCTGCGGCCACCTTCCCGAAGTTCAGCCTTCCTCTATATGCCCAGCGACAACCGCCTCCTACGAGCGCCACTGCTGCCAGAGGAGGCTGTCGTTCTATATCCTTCGGTCGCCAGCGTTGAACAGGGCAGGACGGTAATTTTAGCAGGGGGCTTCCGAGACCTCGAGTTATCCATTCCAAGCGCATCCATCGTTCGCTACGACGACCGAACCGAAGCCAGTCGACGCATGATGCCCTTGCTTACAGACCCTGAAGGGCTCACCGCCGAATTGAGTGCTTCCCGAGGCGGTGTCGCTGCCGCCGTCATTGGAGAGCACTTCGTACTCACCGGTGGGATCGTGTCGTGTCCAGAATGCCCTGGAGGTCAAGGGGGTAGTTCCCTGACCGAACTATTTCAGCCGAGGGAGGGCCCGTAATGGCTGAACTCATTGTGTTGCTTTTGGGGTTTGCTGGTCCCACGAACCATGCGTCGTCAATCTCGGT
This sequence comes from Myxococcales bacterium, assembly GCA_002696345.1. GTDB lineage: Bacteria > Myxococcota > UBA4151 > UBA4151 > UBA4151 > UBA4151. The sequence goes on along the minus strand of NZRT01000062.1, from coordinate 137,483 downwards.
GATGTCTGCACAAACCGTAAGCCAAGATAATGATTTCCCGCCCGGTGAGGATGGGTTTCCGGAAGGTGAGGACCCCAGCCCAGGTCCCTCCGATGAAACCGTTGACGAACCGATGCCCGAGGGTGCGGATGGGAGCCTCTCAGACCCCAATCAAATGCCGGTAGGCGAAGACCCTCCAGCTCCAAATGAGTCCGGAATGCCAGCGGGAGAAGACGGAGAAGAAAGCAGTGATGAGCTTCCCCCGTTAGCCCCGGTTCAAGCGATGTGTGTGACCCCTCTACGGGCCCGTGGGATCATCAAAATTACCGGAAAGACCAAGCAAAGTATCGACCTAAATGAAGCCCGAGTGGAGGGGGCGGGTAGTTTTGGCAAGCTCGGACCAGTTCCCCTCGCGGACGGTTGCGTTGCACGAGCTCAGTTTCGAGCGAGCGTCAATGAGCGTTGCGATTTGCGCATGGACCTGATCGAGCAAAATCGAGGTCATCTGCAAGCATCCAGTATTCGGCTGTTAGGCCATGGATGCCCCGATGTCGAACTTCCTGAAGAGAGGTTCTTGATGAGCAGCGGGCAAGTGCATTTTGAGATCTCGGGCGAACTGACCGAAAGCTGCGTAAACAAAGCTCGCCTTCAAGCCACCGGGTCGGCCGAACTTCGCGCCGGCACCGGCGAAACACTGCGGCTCGAATTTATTGATTTTGCCATTGAGGGTGATCTTCCAGGCCAATGGGATTCTGAACTGACATGCGCCCGGCGTGGGCGCCCCCTCGATCTGGGTCTCGACCAGTCCCAAGCGACAGCGAGGGGGTCCCTTTGGAAACCATTGAGCATTGCTGCTGCAGTACTGGTCGTCGGAGGGGGTGCAGCAGTCTATTACAGTTTACGTCCGGACCCCACCACGCGAATCGTGATCGATCTGCGCTAAAATTAAGGAAGCGCAGGAAAGGCTCGGATTCGCTCCTCTGCAATACGCCAAGCCTGCTGCAACACCCAACTTACGGGTCGATCCAACCGGTCGGCTTGATCTCGAAGTTGCTCAAGCATTTCGTCTGGAAGATACACACTTTGTTTTGTCTTCTTGCAGCCCACGATCACCTCACAGCACGGACACCATGCCCGCGTGGAGGCGATTGTAGGTGCTTGTGGGTCCTGGTCTAATTTTTAGCGCGTGCTGCACCCAAAGAGTCGTCATCCATCAAAATGAAGACTGAAACGGAACCACATCTCCAGGCAATCCGGACGGTCGCCAGTCCACCTCAAGTAAAACCCGTCTTGGGTCCACAGGTAACAACCCAGGAACACGGTCGGGTCGTGGGACCGGAGCCACGGCATTCCGACTCATGGCATTATCGAACCGCAGCGCTAATGACCAAGGTCCTCGATGATACCGAATCCAAGCACCAATCTTGAGTTGAGCAGGAATCTGAAAGGTATACAAAGCGGTCAAACGATGACGCTCAGAAGATCGTTGCGGACCCCAGGCCTGCAAACTTCCCCCGGTCGACCAGGCATCAAAAATTCGCTGATCAATCGAGTTCACCCACCGCCACGTGGGATAATCAAAAAGTGGAACGAGAGTGTCTGTCACTCCCTCGCCATACTTGTCACCCTCAATAAGCGGAGCCCAACTTTGCCCCATCCAAATACTGCCGTGGAATCTTAAACCGGACCATGCTGCAAAATCGATGGTACCTCGTAACGAAGCTTCAACGAGATCGCCATCGTCGACAAACGGATGTTCATGACCGCTTCGATTGATTCCGTCCGTGGTATGTAGCGCGCGGTGAAGACGCCCCAGAAGTCGATATCGCCAAATCCCCACCGCTCGAGACTCGCGCAATCGTAAATCAGCCTCCAAGCCCTCATGGAAAGGAGCTGATGGAGGTGTGAGCGGTTCACCATGCAAAGTGGGATGGAGTCTAATGAGTTGATGACCAAAAGGCATAGACTCGCTCAAGTTGGCAGCGAGCTGACCGAGAGGATCAAACCACCGATCCAACAAACGAAGTTCAGGTTGAGCAAACATTCGAATGAGGATGCGCTGCCCAGGAAGCTGCCGTTTGACCCGTAAATCAGCGCTGAGTGGATGCTGGGAGCGTCGGGTCCAAACAGGCCCTAGAGCACCATTGAGAGACCAATTCCCGCGTCGATGATGGACAAGGGCTTCACCTGTCAGGAAGCCTTCATGAAACGCGTTCCCCCAACTCGCTGGACGAGCAAGTGTTGCTCCGACATGACCAAATTGCGGGTGGCTAACCGGCTCGGACAAAGCCCGGCCATCGATGCCCATATTGGTCGCCCAAGCGCCGTTTAATAACGTCAATCCTCGAGCTCGTAGCCGACCGCTCCATCGCCATGATGTCCCCACCGACCGAGACTTTAAAGACCATCGATGACTAAGCAAATGCCGCTTTGAATCCACCTGTACGCCCAACGGGAAGACCTCGGCAGAGCCATCGCCATCGGCATCCTGAAGCCTTAATCCTGGCCCGGCCAGTTCCCGCTGATCGCTTTGATACCAATAGCTCATTTGAATTTGAGTCAATAACCACTTCCGACGCTGCCGAAGCCCCATCATCAGGGCTGTTCGGTGCCGTTTATCAAAGCCCGAAACCAAACTATCGTAGGGGCCAAAATAACCACCTGCGGTTTCGTGAAACATGCCGAGTGCTAAGGGCCCCGGCAACTCAAGCCCCAGCCACAGACGACGAGCAGTATCGCTCAGTCGTCGGTCTTCCACTCGGCTCGGTAAACCAGCGCTGTGGTCCACTCCTACCGTCAGTCCTGATGGAGCCAGATCTTCCAAATATTGCAGGTTCCAACGGTATCCATTGACCTCCCCAGCCGCATCGAGGCCCAGCCGAGACGGGAGCCCTCCTCGGAGCCGAATATACCGTTCGTCACGAGGACGAGTCATCGAAACAAGCCCCGCTTCAGTACCCACCCGGCCATTCACAGGCACGTACAAGTCACAAGGAATCGAACCATCCCAGGGATCCGTGACCCCGAGCAAACCGATCTCGAGAGCATGGAAGCGGTCGGTGACCCGGCCGTGCGAAATCGCTCGGCAACGACCATCGATTCCCTGCGTCGGCCTGAAACCGATCTCGTTCGCGAGTCGTGTGCCCAAGCGAGGTGCAGGCCGAAGCTGGCGAAACCCCAGTTCGGGACGCTCGTTCGCTCTTCTCAGATTATCCAGGTGGATGAATTCTTCCGTACGAGTCACTGCATGCTGTTCGGTACTGGTACTGCCTGCAACGTCGACCCATACGGGCTGATCAGCACTCCCTAACACATTTCGATATCGACCATCACGAGCTCGCACCTTGACCCAGAGCCCTAAACGAGGTGGCTGCACCAAACGACCGTCGATCACCCCTCTCCACAAACCGCCAGCGTCACGAACAAGCAAGACTTCTGCCACTGGAATCCCAGCCCGGCGCGCAACACGAACGGCGGCGCTATCAATGTTTCGATCGACACCGAGAGGAACTTGGACCTGCAGTGGGGCTCCTGCCTGTGGGGGGTCGGGGACGACCGTTAGACCCAAAACAAGAAGCAATGAAAGGGACATAAAAATCCTGGATCAGAACGCGACCAACCGGGCTAAAACTCTGGAAAGGTGACCTCGCCGGTCAAATCGATGGGGACGTCGACATGGTGAATCCGAGCGATGCCCGTGACCTTGTAGGCAAGAATACCGCCTCTCAGCAGGCTCTTTAACTTCTTCTTATGAGTCTCAGAATCCATCTCCATGGGCACATTGATCACATGGGAAGATCCTGCTGCGACCTTTTCAAATCCAGAAATAAGGTGGTCCGTCACCATCGGTACCTCTTCGAGCACAATCGTCCCCATCACCTTTTTAACCTTGATCGCGAAGGGATTGTCATTCTTCACCTCAATCTCGAAAGTAAGATCTGCTTTGCTCAAATCCCCCTCTCGGGTCGCCTCCACATGACGAACCTTGACTTCTGGTAAAACAGGAAGCGGTGCTTTGATCGAACCTTGAACCGGCACACGCTTACCGCCGACTTCTGCCCACCCTTTCAACTCAAGTGGAACGCTCTCGCCCTGCAATAAGGTCAGGTACGTCGCGGAATCGGTCGGCCATTGCCAGGTCACGGGCAGCTTCAGTTCCAGCTCTTGGCCACTTTCTAGCGACTCTCCTTGACCCGACCCTTTGATCACAATGGCTTCAGCGCCAACGCCTTGTGGGACCACGCTTAACTCGATCGCACCGACGGTCTTTGATTTCTGCGTTCGGTTGCCCACGCCAACGATCAATGCTCCTTTAAACTGCCGAAAGTCCGCTCGAGCGGGCTCCACTCGCTTGGCAACGGCGTGAACCGTCCCTGTTTCGGCTTCTGCAACCGGTGCCGAAGCACAGGCTGCCAGTAACGATGCACTGACACACAACATTGCGATCTTCATCAATGCCTCCCTTACACGATCGCTATAACCGAGTACCGAGCCGTGGGGAACCACCAGCAATCACCTCGGTAAATTCCTGCACACCTGCTCCCGTTTCAAGTCGCCAGACCCCCTCTCCATCCCCATCCCAGTTCCAACCGTAGGTAAACTCGAAATGCAGTCCATCTTGCTCGCCACGGGTCCGCAAGCGTCCAGTTGTGCTTACCGCGGGTTCGATTTGAACCTCGGTCGTCTCTAACTCCATCACGCTGGGATAAGGCACCCGCAACAACAAAGGCTCTGAGATTAGTCGACGACATGGAGGGCTCTGGACCGCACAATCTCCTTGGCGAAGCCAGGTTAAGCCAAGGGCATCGATTCGATACAAATCTTGGCGGGGATTCGGAAGTGTGATGCCTCCCAGAGTCGCCCGACGGGTGAGCGAAAGCGTGCGCTCTCCTTCGGAGGAGGTCGGGGTAAACTCCCAAGTCTCTTCGCTGCCGTCGTCCACCGAAAAGCGCCAAACGACTGAAGTTTCTAAGCTGACATCGAGGGTGTCTGCGATCCGCTGGAAGACGTTGAGTTGGGAATCGCCACATCCGCTGAAAAGAAAGAAGTAAAGAATTGCAATCGTTCGAACGTTAAGGGATCGGTTCAACAACAGGAATCTCCATGACGACGGTACTTTCCATTCTCTTCGCCCTGACAGGGCTACATGCAAACACAGGACAGGGACAGGGGCTTGTCGACGAGGTCCTTGAAGTCACGAGCCAAATTCGAGGCTTGAAGGTGCTTCGACCTGTGAAAGCAGTCTCTCACACCAAGGAGAAAATCCTCGACTACGTGAAAGAACGGATCAGCGAGGAATATCCAGGGGAGAGCCTCGAAGAAGAAGGGCGGCTCCTGAAACATCTCGGCTGGATTCCGGTGGAAATGGATTACCGGGCAACGCTCCAAGAATTTGTGACCGCCCAGGTTGCCGGCTACTTCGACCCCTTTCGAGAACGATTCGTTCTCGCAACCTGGCTGCCTGATTTAGTGCAAAAGCCGATCATCGCCCACGAGTTGGTGCACGCACTTCAAGATCAACACTTCGGTCTCAAAAAGGCACTTAAGCGCATTCCCGGTAACGACGATGCGACCATCGCCCGTTCGGCCATCATCGAAGGGGACGCCACGATTGCCATGTTGGCTTACACCATGGGTGGGACCGATATGTCTGCACTCAAACCTGCGGCAGCCAGCCTCTCGCAGCAGACTCGGGACGCCCCCACACTGACAACTCGTCACATTCCCTACTACATGCGGATGAGCCTAATCTTTCCCTACACAGGAGGCATCCAACTACTGCTTAAAAAGATGGAAAAGAGTCGTTGGAAGGGAGTGAATGCACTGCACAAAAGTTACCCCAAGAGTACGGAGCAACTCCTCCATCCCGATCGATACCCTAAGGACCAGCCACTCGTTGTGCGATTGGAGGCTCGAAACGCTTTAGGGCCATGGCAGGAGAGTCTCAGAAACCGCTTTGGCGAACTCGGTTTTCGGTTTCTTGCATCACCACTTGGCAAGCAAGATATTCTTGCTGCTCAACTGACCAACGGCTGGGGGGGAGATCAATACATGTTCCTCAAGAAGGGTAAGGATAGAGGATTAGCTGCCTGTGTTCTCACCGATGAACCAGAGCAACGAGTGAATTACCGAACACTGGTCGAACTTAGCCTCTCGTCTCGCTACAATCAGCCACCGACAGTCAGTCGTCAAAGCCAGGGGCAAGTCATCAGTGACGGTTTCCAAATCGCCTGGAGAGAAGTCCCCCGAGGGCTCGCTTGGGTTGAGTTACCCGACAGCGCTCAACAGGCGGCCAAACTGCTCGACGCGATCGCGGCGTCCTGCAAGGTGCGCAAGCGACAGTGAGGACACTTTTCCCTCCACCGCCTCCGCTGCTCAAGCGTGTTCTCATCACACTTGTCGTTGCTTACTTTGTCCAAGGTCTTTTTCTTCGTTTGGGTCATACCGCCCTGATGACTAGCCTTGAGTTGATGCCCTCCAATGTGATCGGAGGACAGTTTTGGCGATTACTCAGCTACGGACTTCTCCATGGTGGCCTTTGGCATCTCGTCGGCAACCTAGCCTTATTGTATTTCTTTGGCCTCGAACTCGAGCGACTCTTAGGCGCTCGAAAATTACTTCACCTGATCCTATGGACAACAGCCGGTGGCGGTATCGTTGCGACCTTGGCTCCATATCTTCTAAGGTTTATGGGCCTCAATCCCGACCAGGCGGTCATCGGTGCCAGTGCCGCTGGTCTAGGTCTCCTTACCGCTTGGTGTCTCTACTACGGTAACCGTACTATTTCGCTTTTTGGGATCTTGCCCCTGCTTGGACGTCAGTTGCTCTTCGGCGTGATCATTTTAGAGGTCCTGTCCTCCGTCGGCATCGGCAACAGCAGCTCTGCAGCTCACTTTGGCGGCATGGTTACTGCCTGGTTGATGGTGACCGGGAAGTGGCACCCCCGGCGCTGGCAAAAGCGAGCACCTAAGCGGAACGCCCGTCCGAATCTTCGAGTTCTTTCGGGGGGGCAGGATCAGGACCCATGGGTTCATTGAGCAGCTGCTCGATCCACGGCGCTCGCCAACCCAAGGCTCCGACCTCAACACAACCCAGCGCGAGTTTGTTTAACAAGGCGGGTGGTGCCAGCAATGAAGGGTCTAACTGTACACGGTCTGCCAACGACTGACGCTGCCTTTTTAGCTCCTTCAACTTCGCTCGTTGCTCAGAACTCAAACGGTCATTTCGGGGCGCCTCCAACGGCTTCGCCTCTGAAAGAATCTGGGCTATCTCAGTCTTTTCGGGCTTCTTCGTGTTCTTCGCTAGGGCGATTACATCATCATCAGAAAGCAACCAACGAACCGGTCGATTTCTGCGGTACCCCTCCGCCTCCCGCCATTCAAGGAGGGCGACTGCCCGACCACGTACTTTAGGATCCACACGCCTTAACGCTTTAAATCGCTGAAGATGAGGTACCTTTCGAGGCCCCACATCACACCAGCGATCCAGAGCCTCCGCACCAGCGTCAAGGGTCATGTCCCAACGCCCCATCGTTCGCAGTTCGTTTTCCAGGTGGGTGGCCAGGCGTAAGAGCCCCACTACATCCTGCTGAGCATAGAGCAACTGGTCCTCACTCAGAGGCCTTTTCAGCCAGTTACTGCGTTGCGCGCCCTTATCATGAGCCTCACCCAATTGAGACACCATCAACTTGGCAAGACCAAGATCTTTCAGCCCAAGCATTCTTGCGGCGAGTTGCGTATCAAAAAGCTCTGCGGGGCGTACCATCCCAGATTCGAGCAAAAGCCCCCAATCCTGGCTGCCNTCATGAGTTACCCACTGGGCATCTCGCCAGGCGACGAGCGGCTCTAATGAGGTCTCAAGTGGATCAATGATCGCCCATTGCTCTCCCCAAGCCAACTGCACTAAACCAAGGACACCACGATAACGTCCCTCACTGGCGTACTCAGTATCTACCACCACACGATTCGGTCGATGAGCCGACACGAGGGCTTCTAATTCTGACCGACTGCGAATCATCGACCTAAACTCGGCAGACTGTGATGTTGACCTGACTCGTCGACGAAGCCNCGTAACTGGCCGTCGCCATCAAANAGGAAAGCCAAATGAAAATCTGGGCTCGGATCACCAAATCGCATCGATCGACTTAAGGGGCGGGTCTGAGCCGGGAGACCGTGGCTCACGGCCTCNGGCCAGCGATAAGCCGTCACCGTCTCGCCGCTCGGAACGGGGCCNCCGGGATCCACTAACTCACCGGGAAACTCCGCTCCACTCAACAACATCAAGCGGTCACCGAACGATTCTCCTTCCATCGGTTCATCAAATAGACGTGCAGTTGTTCGATTGAGTGCCCCTGTGGCGTCGAGCACCGACACACCGCTGTTCCACACACGATAGAGAACAGATGCTCTCCCNCCCTGTCGAAGCACCTCATCTCGACGTTGCGCTCGCTCGGGGTCCGCCCATGGATCAGCAAGCCCCCGGGGCGCAACCAGTTGACCGCCAGGCCCCCATGCGACCACCAAACCGGAGCCCACGTGAGCTAGCTCAGGGGGATCTCCAGCTTTCCGAACCCAACGGATCAATGTTTCGAGCAAGGCCAGGCGTCGCTGAGCACGGAGACTGCCAGGAATTCGTCCCTCAGGAACCACGACCGGTCGTTGATTCAGCGCAGGGATTTTCTGCTTCTGCTCCACAAGGTCCTGCTGNATTTTTTCGAGTAAGGCGTGCTGTTCCCGAAGCTTGCGTTCTGTGAGGCTTATTCGATCGTTAAGTTGCCTCTGGATCACGAGGTGTTGTGACGCCAGCTCATTGGTCAGGTAAACGAAGAGCAATGCCGGTATCAAAAGAATACCAGCAAGCACGAGTACCCTNAGACCCAGTCGCAACCGAGAAGGTCCCATCATGACAGGTTTGCTAGGGGAGGCTAGTTGNCCGCAGACGTCGGCGGGCGAATCTCGCCGCCACCNGAGTTATCATNCCCACCGCCGCTAGAACCGCCGCCAGATCCACCGACCTGGCCGACGCCTTGGCCCGCTGCAAGTCCACCGCCCGTCACNGAGCTACCGGCTTCGGCACCCCCACTCGCAGCTCCGCCAGCGTCACCACCAGCATCATCGCCTCCGGACTCACCACCGGTTCCGCTTCCTGAACCGTCGTCACCATCGCCAGGCTCGCCACTACCGCCCTCACGGACTTCTTGGTTGCCCCAGTCCCTGGGGTCACCGAACTCCGAAACAGTGTTTAGGACCTGACGCCCTTTGATCTTCCGGCTCGTGTCCACACTGGTTTGAGAGTCGCCGGTCTGGGTCGCTGAAGCACCCACACAGTTGATCGCCTGGACAACTAAGCTGTTCACTCGATCCACGCTCACTCTGACTTTATTATACTCGTAAGTCGCCTGGTCCATATCCCGTGCAGCGACCGCCTCCGAAAGTGAATCGACCGCATCGTTGGCGATCCGAATAATACCCTTAATCACGGTCACCTTCTCGTTGACGCAGGTCATTCGAACGACGTCTCCGGCAGATCTCGCTTCCCGACCCACATCATTTGCACGGCGCAGACCACGGTTCATGCTCTGCAGGGACTCTTGAGCCTCACCCACCATCTCTTGAGGGGACGGCCCCCCTTCAATCTCTACTTGTGCCGCCGCAGCGACAGGCAACAGCAGGGTTGCAAGAGCGAGTANTCGGAACATAACCCAAGTCCTCATATCGATANGATGATTAACGCACAGGGACAGGGGTCAGTCAACCTNGATCGATTCGATTTTACGCTAATTTTCAGTTGGAAGAACGAGGACCAAACAGCAACTGTCCGACTCGAACCCANCGAGCCCCACCCTTGATCGCTTCCTCAAAGTCCCCGCTCATCCCCATACTCAACTCGGGGTTTTCTGGTAGCAGACCTCGAGCAGTACATTGATCAGCCAAATCGGCGAGTTGCTTAAACGCCACCGCAGGAGAAAGCTGATCAGCTGGCGGGGGGAGTGTCATCAAACCGCTCACTTGGACCGTTCCCAATCGACGAATGGCTTGCAGCAAATCGAGCAACCCGTCGGGTTCGACTCCCGATTTGGTCGCCTCCCCTCCTAACTTCACTTGGACAAGAATCGTCGANCCCTCCAAACGGCGGGCAACTTTGAGCCGCGCAATGGAATGAATGCGATACCAGCCTTCGAGAAGGTGTCGGGTCTTATTCGACTGAATCGAACCAATAAAATGCCAACGAGCCTCTGGCATCTCACGTCTAAGTTCGTTCGTCGTTAANGCNTCCGNCACGTAACTGTGGGCAAAATCTCGNAAGCCTGCCTCATAGGCANCAAGAATTCGTTCCCGAGACTGNCCCTTAACGACTCCGATGAGGCTCACNTTNCCAGNTCGACGCCCCGACTGTTTCGCAGCCTTNGCCATGCGCTCGGTGATCTCGTGAAGCCGTTCTGCGACCGATTTCATGGTGAAACACCCAGTCGGCGCAGGTGGGCGATCACCTCCGTTAAAGGCAATCCAACCACGTTCGAATACGACCCTGACACGTGTTCAACAAGAGCGACGCCGAGTCCTTGAATACCGTAAGCACCCGCTTTATCGACGAACTCACCACAATCGAGGTAGTGCTCTAGCATCGCGCTCGACAGGTCCCGAAACGTGACCTTGCTCGACACAGCGAAAACAACCTCATCGCTAAGGTAACGTAGCGCAACGCCAGTTACAACGTCGTGTTCCCTCCCCGACAAAGCGCTCAACATCGCATGAGCATCTGCTCTCCCCTCGGGCTTACCAAAGAGTCGATTGCCCAAGCCCACCACGGTATCTGCGGCGAGCAGTGGCCTTCGGTCTGCTGGCTCCTTTGGTAGTTTAGCCATCGCTGAGGCGATCGCTGCCTGCACTGGATCACCGGAGCCAAGGGCGGGTTCCGGACGACCCTGCACCTCAAAAACCTCAAATCCCGCCGCCGCAAGCAGGGAGCGCCTGCGTGGGGAGCGGGAAGCAAGGTTGATACCCGGTTTCACAAGCGAGCCGCTTGCAAGCCAGGCTTAAACCAAAGAGATTCGACAGATGGGAGCGTTATCTCCCTGCCTAATACCAAGCTTGTGGATCCGAGTGTAACCGCCAGGACGGTCAACATAGGTCGGCGCAATCACCTGAAACAGCTTCTGCACAACTTCTGGATCACGAACAAACCGGCTAGCCCGTCTAATTCGAGGCACTTCGTTTTTCTTTGCCAAGGTGATCAACGGCTCAACATATCGCCGAAGTTCTTTGGCTTTCGCCTCCGTTGTGGTGATGACACCATGACGCAGAAAATCTGTCGCCATGTTGCGAAACATCGCCTTCCGGTGGGAAGAGGTACGATTTAGTTTACGACCCTTTTTCCGGTGACGCATGGCGTCCTCCTACTCCGACTGTTGGAGCGTGGGGTGGTTTGCAGGCGGCCAGTTGTCCAAATGCATTCCGAGGCCCAAGCCCATCTCTGCCAATACCGTTTTGATTTCCTTCAGACTCTTACGACCGAAGTTCTTGGTGCGCAGCATTTCTGCCTCGGTCCGCTGGACCAGGTCACCGATCAATTTGATATTGGCGTTTTGCAGACAGTTCATGCTGCGGACACTAAGTTCGAGTTCATCGACGCTCCGCAGCAAGTTTGCGTTGATTTCTTCCTGTGGATCTTCTTCGATTTCAAACTCAAGGGAACCCTCATCCTCAAAGTTGATGAACAGTTGGCTGTACTCCTTGAGGATCTTCGCCGCAACGCCGACAGCGTCCTCCGGGTTGATCGATCCATCGGTCCATACTTCCATGACGAGTTTGTCGTAGTCAGTCCGTTGACCCACTCGAGCGTTGGTGACCTGAAAGTTGACTTTGTTCACCGGACTGTAAAGAGCATCAATCCAAATGGTCCCAACAGGTGCCTTTTCCTTTCGGAGCCCAGTGGAAGTCACGTAGCCCTTGCCCATGGTGGCGTTAAATTCGGCTTCGAATACACCCCCTGCAGCCACGTGACAGATCACGTGTTCAGGATTCAAGATGACCACGGAAGAATCACCCTGCAGGTCGCCTGCGGTGACGACGCAAGGTCCCTCGGCATGCACGCGAAGTGTGCGGCTCTCGTGACCCCCCTCAAGTCGAAGTCGGACTTCTTTGAGATTAAGGATGATATCCGTCACGTCCTCGACAATATTTTCTAAGGCTGTGAACTCGTGGAGTGCTCCCTTAATGCGAGCACTCGTGATGGCATATCCGTGCAACGACCCAAGAAGGATCCGGCGAAGCGCATTACCCAGGGTATGACCGTAGCCCCGATCGAGTGGTTCGGCGATAAACTTGCCGTACTCATCGTTGAGGGTATCACGATCAATCAGGAGCCCACGGGGCTTAATTAGATGACGAAAGTTAGCTTGCAGCATTGGCTATGTTTCCTTGTGGATCAGACGCGACGCCGCTTGGGAGGGCGGCAACCATTGTGAGGAATAGGGGTAACGTCCCGAATGCAGAGAACTTTGATACCGCTGGCGGCGATAGCCCGCAAAGCGGCCTCGCGCCCCGAACCGGGACCGCGCACGTTCACTTCGATTTGGCGCATGCCCATGTCGACAGCTCGGGCGATGACATCTTCGGCAGCGGTCTGCGCGGCGAAAGGAGTCGACTTACGAGAGCCTTTGAAGCCCTTCGAGCCCGCCGTCGCCCATGCGACAACGTTGCCCGCCACATCAGAGATCGTGACGATGGTGTTGTTAAATGTGGAGTGAATGTGAGCAATTCCGCTCTGTACCACCCGCTTCTGCTTCTTACGACCGCGTTGGACCGCCATGACTTATCCCTTTCGAGCCGCTGTACGACGCGGCCCCTTACGAGTCCGAGCGTTCGTGCTCGTCCGCTGTCCTCGAACCGGCAAACCACGTCGGTGGCGCAGGCCCCTGTAGCAACCCAGATCCATTAAACGCTTGATCGCCATCGTGACCTCACGACGAAGATCACCTTCAACTTGATAGCCATCGTTAATCACCCGACGAATGGAGACAACGTCCTGCTCACTGAGTTGATGGATCCGTGAATAGATCGGGTCGCCCTCTGGGGTGCGACGCTCCGGCTGAATGCCGCTCTTCTGAAGGATTTCCTTCGCCGTCACCCGGCCGATGCCGAAGATGTAAGTGAGGGCGATATCGAGTCGTTTATTTCGGGGTAAGTCGACCCCTGCAATGCGTGCCATCGTCTTTAGCCCTGCCGTTGTTTGCAGCGTGGGTTCACACAGATGACCCGCACCACGCCTCTGCGGCGGACCACCTTACACTTATCGCACATTGGTTTGACTGAAGCTCTTACCTTCATGTCTCTCTCCTCCTCGTACCGCTACTTCCAGCGGTACGTAATTCGTCCACGGGTTAGGTCGTATGGAGAGACCTCGCACGTCACGCGGTCTCCCGGGAGGATACGAATGTAGAACTTCCGCATCTTCCCAGAGATGTGACAAAGCAACTCATGACCGTTGTCCAATGCCACACGAAACATGGCATTCGGCAGAGCTTCGGTCACTTTGCCTTCCATCTCAATCGTTTCTTCCTTCGCCATGAAACTCCTCATCCTTCAAAGCGGGCGGCGCACTATCACGCTGTCCCGCGCCCCGCAAACGAAATTAGGCTACCGAAAGGGCATCCTGTATACGCTCGAAAACATCGTCCATACCGCCAGTGCCATCGACCTTCTCCAGGCGACCGGCTCCCGCATAGTAATCCAATACGGGCGCCGTCTGATTGGTGTAGGTCTGCAGCCGAGTTCGGATGGCGTCTTCATTGTCATCGCTACGACTTGAAACCCCGCCTTCGCAGACATCGCATTGACCGGCAACAGCAGGCGGCTTGATCAAGCGATGAAAAACTGCACCACATTGACCGCAGGTCAAGCGCCCGAGGATCCTCTCGACGATCTCGTCCTCGTTGACCATGATGCTGACCACGGCCCCCACCTGACGCTGGCCACGCTCCAGCATATCATCCAATTGAATGGCCTGAGCGACCGTTCTCGGAAAGCCGTCTAGGATCGCGCCCGGCTTGCAATCACCCTGCTCAAGCCGGCGTTCGATAAGAGCGATGACAAGATCATCGGGAACCAATGTTCCAGCATCCATATATCCCGCAGCCCGTTTACCGATGTCAGAACCATCGCGCCGAGCCTCTCGCAGGAGGTCTCCCGTACTCACTTGGGGAATACTCATGTCAGCCGCCAATCGAGCTGCTTGAGTTCCTTTCCCTGCCCCTGGAGGGCCCATGAGAACGAGAATCATGTCTGTGGCTCAGCTTCGTCGAGTCGAGCCTGGAGACGAGGACGCTCGTTATCCAGGCTAAACTGGTCATAGTTAGCCGAGATCAAGTGACTCTGAATCTGCGTCACGAGGTCGAGACTCACACCGACAATAATCAGGAGCCCCGTACCGCCAAAGTAGAAGTTGATCCCCTGGAAAGCATCGGTCACCCAGTAGGGCACCAAGCAAACCACCGTCAGGTACAGCGAACCACCGGTTGTAATTCTCTTAAGAACCCAGCCGATATATTTCGCCGTCGGCTCACCTGGACGCACACCAGGAATGAAGCCACCCCACTTCTTCAGGTTGTCACTCATGTCGACAGGATTGAACATGATATCGGTGTAGAAGAAGGCGAAAAAGATGATGAGGCCCGAGTAAATGACCAGGTACATCCACTGGCCCGGCGCCAAGTAGCCTTGAACACTGGCCTGGAATTCGGGACCAAAATACCCAGAGACCATCCCTGGGAACATCATCAATGAACTGGCGAAAATCGGGGGAATCACACCCGAGGTGTTGACCTTCAGAGGCAGGTGGCTATTTTGGCTTGTTACCATGCCTCCGCCAACCGCACGACGAGCATACTGTACAGGAAGCCGGCGTTGCGCTCGCTCCACGTAAACGATTGCGGCAACGATGCCGGCCATCACCACGATCAAGATCAGTAGATCGACTGGACCGAAGGCCGTGGCATCAGAAAAGGCGTTCCGCAATGTGTCGTGAATTGCAGACGGCAACCCAGCCACAATACCGGCCATAATCAGCAAACTAATCCCGTTACCAACGCCCTTTGCCGTGATTTCCTCACCGAGCCACATCAGGAAGGCCGTCCCGGCGGTCAGCGTGAGGACGATCAATGCGATGGAACCTGCACTCGTCGAGGTCACCACATTTTGCTGGCCGGTCAGAGCGTTCAAGCCACGGGCCAAAGCAGTGCCCTGAACCACGGCGAGTAACAGCGTACCATAACGGGTCAACTGATTGATCCGTTTGCGGCCTGCATCACCCTCTTTTTTTAGACGTTCCAGGGAAGGCACCAAAACGCCAGCGACCTGCAAAATAATACTGGCCGTGATGTAAGGCATGATCCCCAGGGCGAAGATAGAGAGTTGCTCCAGAGCGCCGCCCGCCAGGAAGTTAAACATGTTCAGGAAGCCGCCGACCCCTGTGTCTTGCGACCCAAGGTATGCCTTCATGGCATCCCGGTTCATTCCTGGAATCGAGATATAGACCCCGACCCGATAGACCGCCAGCATCGCAACCGTAAAGATGAGGCGCTTACGCAGTTCCGGGACTTTGGGAATCCGTTTGTAATCGATGTGAGCCATAGCCCCCGGACCTAGCTGAGCAGGTTAATGGTTCCACCGGCCGCTTCAATTGCAGCCTGTGCATTCTTTGAGCAACGGTGAACAGAAACAGTGAGAGCGACATCAATGGTTCCATTGCCAAGCAACTTTACCGGTCGACGACTAACAAAGTCGACCGTCGTCTCGCCATCCTGGCGGCGATTCTGAGGCACCAACTTCGGAATCAAACCGGCAGCCGCTAAAGCGGCGAGATTCACTTCCGAGCCCGCTTGAAACTTTGCCGCGGCGAGAGAGCCGACGTTGACCACATCGACCTCAGTACGCCACTTATTGTTGAAGCCACGTTTTGCCAGTCGACGGATAAGAGGCATTTGACCGCCTTCAAATCCCCGTCGGACGTGACCGCTCTTTCGGGACTTCTGACCCTTGTGGCCACGCCCCGACGTCTTGCCATGGCCGGAGCCTGAGCCGCGGCCGACACGACGACGAGAAGAACGTGACCCTGCATTTGGTTTAAGTTGCGACATAATTTTCTCCTTACGCCAGAATCCATCCGACTCGGAACAGGTGATGGAGACGCCTAGTCTTCCACGACCTCAACGTCGACCAGGTGTTGCACCTTAAAGACCAAACCACGGGTCGACGGGTTGTTGGGAAGATCAACCGTATGACCAATACGACGAAGACCAAGAGCCTTCACGCACTGACGCTGACGCTGGGTACGACCGATCAAACTTTTTTTCTGAGTGACACGAAGCATGGTGTTTCCCCTTAGCCTCGAATTTCTTCGACAGTCTTGCCACGGCGACGAGCCACCTCTTCAACACTGCGTAGTTGACCGATGGCATCCATCGTCGCTCGGATCATATTGTTGGGGTTATTGCTACCGATGCACTTGGTGATAACGTTCTGTACACCAGCCAACTCCATCACTGCACGAATCCCGCTACCGGCAATCACACCAGTACCGGCACCCGCTGGACGCAGCATGACGCGTCCGGCGCCAGCATGGCCTAAGACCTCGTGAGGAATCGTTCCATCTTCGAGCGGAACCGCAATCATGTTACGCCGAGCTCGCTCTGTGCCTTTGCGAATCGCATCGGGGACCTCACGAGCCTTGCCAAGCCCAACGCCCACATTGCCTTTGCCATCACCCACGGCAACCAGGGCACTGAATGCGAAACGTCGACCACCCTTGACCACTTTGGCCACGCGGTTGAGGTGAATCACCTTATCCTCGAGGTCCTGCTCACTAACCTGCTTGTTCATCGTTGAACTCCTAGAACTCGAGCCCGCCATCGCGAGCTCCTTCGGCGACCGCTGCGATCCGCCCGTGATAAAGGAAACCGTTACGGTCAAAGATGACTTGGTTGATCCCCGCCTTCTTCGCAGCTTCTGCCACAGCCTGGCCCACCGCTTTCGCCGTCCCGACCTTCGCACCTTCCTCTGATTTAATGGTCAAAGAACTCGCCGAAACGAGTGTCGAACCACTCTGGTCATCAATGACCTGTGCGTAGATGTGTTTTGCGCTACGGAACACGCAGAGCCGGGGTCGCTCAGCGGTGCCCACGACTCTCCGACGCACGCGCCGTTGGCGACGTAATCTTGCTTCTCTTTTGCTTCGCTTGGCCATCATAGCCTCCTGAAAATTCGCCGTCTCACGGCGGGCCGTTACTTCCCGGCCTTGCCTTCCTTCATCCGGACATACTCACCGACATACCGAACGCCTTTACCCTTGTAGGGCTCGGGCGGCCGAAGGGCACGAATGGCTGCTGCCGTCTCTCCCACCAGTTGGCGATCAATCCCGCTGATCGAAATATTGCGTTGGTCTTTACCCACCTCGATCTTGATCCCGTCGGGAATGCCAAACACATCCTCATGGGAACGTCCGAGATAGAGAACGAGGTCCTTGCCTTTGACCTGAGCGCGGTAACCGACTCCCTTCACTTCCAGATCTTTCTGAAAGCCTTTGGAAACCCCATTCACCATGTTCTGCAGGAGGCTACGGGTCATCCCGTGCATGCCACGGCTACGCCGATCCGAATCAGAGGCGCTGACCAGCAACTGGCTTCCCTCTTGGGCAACGGTGATCCCATCAACGACGGTCATCTCCAAGCTACCCTTCGGCCCGGTGACTTTCGTGACCTGACCGGAAATCTCGACCTTCACACCGTCGAGAATATCGACAGGAGCACGACCTACTCGAGAACTGCGTTCAACTGCTTTCGACATTTCAGCCTCCTACCAGATCTCGCAGAGCACTTCGCCACCGATCCCTGCGTTGCGAGCTGACTTCTCGGTCATGACTCCGCTGGAGGTGGAAAGAATGGCGATACCGAGCCCATTACGAACCTTCGGTAAATCACCGTGCCCCACATAGATACGCCGTCCCGGCTTGGAAATTCGCTTGAGACCATCGATCACACTATCTTTCCCATCCCATTTGAGACGAATATCGATGCTTCCTTGCGGATTTCCAGCACTTGGAGCCGTCCAGTCAGTTCGGCTAATATAGCCCTCCTGCTGAAGGATCTCGGCGATGGATTTTTTAATCGTGCTGCCCGGAATCGTCAGGGATTCATGGCGAGCCATGATCGCGTTGCGAATCCGAGTCAGCATATCAGCGATTGGATCACTAATTACCATGATAACCCCCTACCAACTTGCCTTAACGACGCCCGGGATTTGCCCCTTCAGGGCGAGCGAACGAAAGCAATGACGGCACATATCAAATTTGCGCAGATAAGCTCGGGACCGTCCGCAGATGCGGCAGCGATTCCGATGACGAACCGCGAACTTTGGTTTTTTGTCGATATTGACGAGATCAACCTTCTTACTCACAGCGGACTCCTACTTGCGCAAGGGCATGCCGAGGAGACGAAGGAGCTTGCGACCTTCCTCGTCCGTTTCGGCACTGGTGACAATAGTGATGTTCATCCCTTTAATTTTATCGACCTTGTCGTAGTCGATCTCGGGAAAGATAATCTGCTCCTTGATGCCCAGGGTATAGTTACCCCGCCCATCAAATGCCTTGGCGGACAACCCGCGAAAGTCACGCACTCGTGGCAATGCCACGTTGATGAGACGATCGAGAAATTCCCACATCCTGCGACGACGCAACGTCACACTACAACCAATCGCCATCCCTTCGCGCAGCTTAAATCCGGCGATCGAGCGCTTCGCCCGAGTGAGCACAGGACGTTGACCTGTGATGGTGGCTAATTCCTCTTGAGCGCTCTCAAGAACTTTTGTGTTCTTATGCTGAGCGACCTCGCGGCCTAAACCGATATTGACGACGACCTTCTCGATCCCGGGAATCTGATGCACGTTGGCATAACCAAATTCCTCCCTTAAAGCCGGCGCTATGTCGTCCTTGAACTTCGTTTTTAACCTTGGATTCTGCATGTTTCCTTCCTCAGCGTGGACCGCCCATTCCTGTCAGGCGACGCCCAGGTTTAATGTTGCTTAATCGATGACTGTACCGCTGTGGCGCTTGCCGCGTGCTTCTCGCTGCCGTCGCCCCTCGCCCGACAAGGAGCGACCGACGCGAACGCCACCCAACTCCTCGGTATAAAAGATCACATTGGAGATGTCGATCTTGCCCAACTTCTCCACGATACCACCATCCTGGTGCAGCATGGAGCGCCCCGGCTTCAGGTGACGCTTCTGCGAGCGAACACCTTCGACCCGAATCTTTCCTTCCGCAGGAAAGACCTCAAGCACCTCGCCGATAACTCCCTTATCACTACCAGTGATCACCTTAACGGTATCACCCTTATGAATTTTACGTTTCATCATGACCTCCTTAGAGCACTTCGGGAGCGAGGGAGACGATCTTCATGAAGTTCCGCCCCCGCAGTTCCCGAGCTACCGGACCAAAAATACGGGTCCCGATGGGCTCATGTTCCTTATTCAAGATCACCGCCGAGTTGGTGTCGAAGCGGATCAGCGAACCATCGGGACGCTGAATGGGATAAGCCGTTCGGACGATCACCGCCCGGGTGACCTGCCCTTTTTTTACCCGACCGTGCGGCTGAGCCTCCTTGACCGACACCACAACAATGTCGCCCACAGAGGCATAGCGACGCTTGGAGCCCCCAAGCACCTTCAAGCACATGACTTTCTTGGCGCCACTGTTGTCGGCTACATCCAACATGGATTGCATCTGAATCATCGTACTACCCTTCCTGAAGGACCGTTATTGCGCCTTGCGCAACGTCTCAGCGACACGCCAGCGTTTCTTCCGACTCAGAGGTCGACACGCAATAATCCGCACTTGGTCGCCCTCTGAACAACTGTTGTTCTCATCGTGGGCTTGGTAACGAACCCGACGTCGGACATATTTGCCATACACAGGATGCTTAAAGCTCCGTACGACTTCGACGACCGCAGTCTTGTCCATCTTGCTACTACGCACTGTACCGATGCGAGACCTTGGATTCGGACGTTCTTTCATTTTCATCACCTTAAAAGAGCTGCCTAGGAAGCTAGCTTCTCAGACAGAATGGTTTTTACTCGAGCGATCTCTCGACGGGTCCGAGTCAGACTCGCCGTATCCTGCAGCGCACCCGCAGCGTGATCGAGACGAAGCTGAAAATAACTCCGCTCCAACTCAGCGACGCGACCGTTCAGGTCTTCCGCACTTAACTCACGTAACTCACGGCTCTGCATGACTAGATCTCCTCATCACGCACAACAAAGCGTGTCGGAATGGGAAGCTTCGAACTCGCAAGCCTCATTGCCTCTTTGGCCAACTCACGATCGACACCATCCATCTCATAAAGCATGGTACCTGCACGCACCTGAGCGACCCAATGATCGACGGCGCCTTTGCCCTTACCCATTCGAACTTCGAGTGGTTTCTTGGTAATGGCTCGATCCGGAAACACCCGAATCCAGATGTTTCCCTGACGCTTAATGTGTCGGGTCATCGCAATACGAGCAGCCTCAATTTGCCGGCTTGTCAGGCGCCCAGCACCGACCGCCTGCAAACCAAAGTCACCAAAAGAGACGTTCACCCCTCGGGTCGCTCGCCCCTTGATGCCCAAACGGTGCATCTTGCGGAACTTTACTCGCTTCGGAAGCAGCATTTTCTTTTCCTCTCTTCCTCAGTCGCTAGCGCGCAGTCGGAAACCGTCGGTCGACGTTACGCTCGGGGAGAATCTCACCCTTATAAATCCAAACTTTAATACCGATTGCCCCGTAGGTGGTACGAGCCGTAAAGGTCCCGTAATCGATATCTGCCCGCAACGTGTGCAGTGGAACCCGGCCATCCAAGTACCACTCGTAACGACCCATATCGGCACCGCCGAGACGACCAGAACAGGCGATACGCACACCTTTAGCGCCAAATTTCATGGTCGTTTGCACCGTGCGCTTCATCGCCCGGCGGAACGCAACCCGTGCTTCCAACTGCCGGGCGATCGACTCGGCGACCAGTCGCGCATCAAGCTCAGGACGGCGAACTTCAATAATCTTGAGGCTGATCTTGGACTGGGTCAGCTTCTGTAACTTACCCTCAAGCTCCTCAATACCTGCGCCTCGCTTACCGATAATACTTCCCGGCCGACCCGAGTGAATCGACATTGTGATCCGCTCGCGCAAGCGCTCGATCTCGATGCGACTCACCATCGCATTGGGCAATTCGGCACGGACATAGTCACGCAGAGCAATGTCCTCATGCAGCCATTCGGCGTAATTCTTACCGGCATACCAACGGGAGTCGTGGTTTGCGACAATACCAAGGCGAAATCCCTTGGGGTGGACCTTTTGACCCATGATTTACTCCTCAAGCTCGGCAGTTTCGCCGAGAATGATCGTGGTGTGACAACTGCGCTTACGGATACGGGTTGCTCGGCCCCGAGCACGAGGACGCCAGCGACGCATGGTCCGTCCCTCATTCACAAAAGCCTCTTCAACCACCATCGACTCGGCATCGAATCCCAGATCGTCCGCGTTGGCGATCGCAGACCGAAGCAATTTCAGGACAGGCTGAGCGGCTCCCTTTTGGCAAAATGCGAGGGTCCGAACGGCGGTCACAACATCCTGACCACGAATCATATCGACGACTAGGCGCACCTTGCGAGCGCTCGCTGCATGATTACGCAGAACTGCCCGAGGACGAGCCTTCTTGGCTTCCTTACGAATCCGAGCGCGCTCACTCTTCTTCGTACGGCGGGATTCAGTGTTCTTTTCGATAGCCATGATTCCCTTCCTTCCTAGCGGCGCTTGTCGGCCATGTGACCGTGATAGGTGCGTGTCGGCGAGAACTCGCCGAGTTTGTGCCCGACCATGTTCTCGGTAACAAACACGGGAACGAACTGCTTGCCGTTATGAACAGCAAACGTCAGACCCACAAAGTCCGGAACGATCATGGATCGCCGACTCCAGGTCTTGATGACTTTCCGATCACCAGCTTCTTTGGCTGCAACCGCCTTCTTCATCAGATGACCATCGACGAAGGGACCCTTTTTAAGACTGCGAGGCATAGCTTAGATCCTCCTACTTACGACGGCGCACGATGAACTTGTCGGTGCGCTTGTTTTTACGAGTTTTGTGACCGCGCGTCGGGACACCCCACGGAGTCACAGGGTTACGACCACCTGAGGTGCGACCTTCGCCACCACCATGGGGGTGATCGACAGGATTCATAGCGACACCACGAACCTTAGGACGACGACCTTTCCAGCGACTTGCGCCGGCCTTACCCACGCTTTGGTTCTCATGCTGCTGGTTACCCACCTGTCCGATGGTCGCCTTGCAGGTCATCAACACCATCCGCTGCTCACCACTCGGCAGTCGGACCTGGGCATAACGGCCTTCTTTAGCCATCAAGCGAGCCGCCGTCCCAGCAGAACGGACCAACTGACCGCCTTTACCAGGACGTAACTCGATGTTGTGAATCAAAGTCCCCAGAGGAATTGCCTTAATCGTCAGATGATTACCGGGCAGGATGTCTGCGCTGTCATCGGAAACAATCGTTTGACCGACCTGGAGACCAATCGGCGCCAAGATGTAGCGCTTCTCACCATCAAGGTAATGCAACAGGGCAATCCGAGCACTCCGGCCCGGATCATACTCAATCCCTGCGACCTTGGCAGGTACGCCAATCTTCTCGCGACGGAAGTCCACCTTGCGCAGGCGGCGCTTGTGACCGCCTCCGCGACGGCGCACCGTAATCCGACCATTGTTGTTCCGCCCCCCCTTAGAGCTCCGCTTGACGAGCAGACTCTTCTCAGGGGTCGACTTCGTAACGTCCGCAAAATCTTCGGTCTTGCGCTGACGTAGGCCCGGGCTTGTGGGCCGATAGGTTCTGATGCCCATTGGCACCTCCTCGTAACCTTAGTTCCCCAGCTGGGACGGGGTTCTCGGCTACCGACGGTATGTTCCCCAGCTCATCTTCGACACTCCGTAACGGTGAGGGTCGAAGCGATCTCTCCTAGTTCTCTTCCTCGAACTCTGGAATCTCCTCAACGGGCTCCAAAGCTTCGATCACCTGACCTTCTGCCACACGGACATAGGCCTTCTTCCAATTCTTCCGACGACCGATGTTGCCACCCATTCGCCGAGTCTTTCCACGAACGATGCTGGTCCGAACGTCGATCACTTGAACGTCGAAAGCATCCTTCACGGCGGCGGCGATTTGCCGCTTGTTGGCATCAAGCGCAACAGCAAAAGTATACGTGTCGGTCGAATCGCGGAGGAGCTCAGCTTTTTCACTAACGATCGGCTTCTCGATCAAACGAAGAAGGGCACTCATGCGAGCCTCCTTTCAACCGCTTTCAGGGCCTCTTCTGTCACTAAGATCGTGCCGTGATTCAGCACGTCCCGTACATTGAGTCCTACAGCTGGCAATGTCGTTACACCCGGCAGATTGCGAGCGCTCTTCGCCACAAATGCATCTTCCGTCTCGGCAACAATCAGTGTTTTGTCACCACCAAGAGTCGCCAAAATCTCGGCCATGGCACGGGTTTTCGGCTCACTCAACTCGAAGGATTTCACCACTTTAATCTGCTCAGCCTGTGCCTTTTGGCTCAAGGCAGAGCACAACGCAGAATGACGAACCTTTTTGTTCACCGAGAAACCATGATCCCGAGGTGTCGGCCCATGAACGGTACCACCACCGACCCATAAAGGAGAACGGTTGGAGCCAGCACGGGCGTTACCGGTGCCCTTCTGACTCCACGGCTTCCGACCACCGCCACGGACCTCGGACTTGGTTTTCACCTTGTGCGTGCCAGCGCGGGCTTTCGCCTCCTGCCAGCGAACCACCTCCCAATGAAGGTGCTCCTTGACCTCAGCAGCAAAGATGCTGTCGGGCACTTCTGCGCTACCGACCACATCCCCTGCGGTGTTGAGTACATCAAACGTGGCCATCTTGGCCCTCCTAGCTCTTCATCTCGACGTGGACACCAGCGGCCAACTCAAGCTTCATGAGGGCGTCCAGCGTCTGCTGGGACGGCTCAAGAATATCGAGGAGTCGCTTGTGTGTCCGGATCTCGAACTGCTCACGGCTCTTCTTGTTCACATGAGGACTGCGAAGCACCGTGTAACGCGAGATGCGCGTCGGTAAAGGAATGGGTCCGGCAACCTGAGCCCCCGAACGCTGGACGGTGTCCACGATTTCTTGAGTGGACTTGTCCAGAAGACGAGCATCATAAGCACGAAGCCGGATGCGAATGCGATTCAAGGCCATGGTTTCTTACCCTCGGTCTCTGCGTGATCAGTCGAGAATCTCAGCCACACGACCGGAGCCGATGGTCCGACCACCTTCGCGAATCGCGAACGTGAGACCCTGCTCCATGGCCACTGGGGTGATCAACTCCACCTTAATGCCGATGTTATCGCCAGGCAGCACCGCACGGGACAGCTGCTCAGCTTCGCCTAGATCATCACCGTTCACCGAGCTAATCCGCTCGATGGTACCGGTCACGTCCGTGGTACGGAAGTAGAACTGAGGACGGTAGTTCGCCTTGAAAGGCTTGTGCCGGCCACCCTCTTCCTTGGTCAGAATGTAGACCTCGGCGGTGAACTTCGAGTGAGGCGTCACCGTTCCAGGCTTCACCACGCACTGACCGCGCTCAACCTCGTCACGCTTCGTGCCGCGCAACAGGACACCCACGTTGTCACCAGCCTCACCACGGTCAAGAATCTTGCGGAACATTTCCACGCCCGTGCAGGTCGTCGTCTGCGTGTCACGAATGCCGACGATCTCGACCTCATCACCCACGTTGATGGCGCCACGCTCAACACGGCCGGTCACCACGGTGCCACGACCCTGAATGCTAAACACATCTTCGATGGGCATCAGAAAGGGCTTGTCCACATCACGGCTCGGCTGAGGAATCGTTGCGTCCACAGCAGCCATCAAAGCCTGCACAGACTCAGCGCCCAAAGGACCTGCATCGCCTTCGAGAGCCTTCAAGGCCGACCCCTGAACCACAGGAATATCGTCATAGTCGCTGCCGTCGATCAGCGCCTGCTGACCCGCACGGGGGAACTCGTACTTCTCAAGCAGTTCACGAATCTCCATCTCGACCAACTCGAGAAGTTCTTCGTCTTCCACCATGTCGCACTTGTTCATGAACACCACGAGAGCAGGCACACCCACCTGACGAGCGAGCAGAATGTGCTCACGGGTCTGGGGCATCGGACCGTCCGTTGCGCTCACCACCAGAATACCACCATCCATCTGGGCGGCACCGGTGATCATGTTCTTCACATAGTCGGCGTGACCGGGGCAGTCCACGTGAGCGTAGTGACGGTTCTCCGTCTCGTACTCCACGTGCGCCGTCGAAATCGTGATCCCACGAGCCTTCTCCTCGGGCGCCTTGTCGATTTGATCAAAGGCCATCGCCTCCGCACTTCCGGCATCGGCGAGCACGCGGGTAATCGCTGCTGTTAACGTGGTCTTACCGTGATCCACGTGGCCGATCGTGCCGATGTTGCAGTGCGGTTTATTCCGCTCAAACTTTTCTTTAGCCATTGTCTCTTCCTTTACTTTTCAAGGCGCTCGCCTTGTTGATTCCTTTTTGATTAATCGCCAGTCACCTGAGCGACGACCTCTTTGGCAATCCCAGGGGGCACCTCTTCGTACTGACCGAACTCCATGGAGTAACTGCCACGGCCCTGTGTCTTCGAACGTAGGTCCGTGGCGTAACCGAACATGTTCGCCAGGGGCACATGACCACTGATCACCTGTGCAGGGCCGCGGGGCTCCATGCCACCGACCCGACCGCGACGACTGTTCAAGTCACCGATCACATCGCCCATATAATCTTCGGGTACCACCACCTCGATGGACATAATCGGCTCCAGAAGAACCGGCTTCGCACGACTGCAGGCATCCTTGAACGCCATCGATCCAGCCACCTTGAATGCCATCTCACTGGAGTCAACCTCGTGATAACTGCCGTCATAAGCCTTCACGGCGATATCGACCATTGGGAACCCTGCAAGGTAACCATTCTCCATGGCTTCCTGGATCCCCTTATCCACCGCGCCCACATACTCTTTGGGGACGGCGCCGCCAACAATCGTGGACTCGAAACTGTAACCATCGCCGGGCTCTGTGGGCGAAAGTTCAACCAGGATGTGACCATACTGACCACGACCACCCGATTGCCGGACGAATTTCCCCTCTCCCTTGGATGGGATGCGAATCGTCTCGCGATAAGCCACCTGAGGCTTACCAACGTTGGCTTCGACTTTGAACTCACGCTTGAGGCGGTCGACGAGGATTTCCAGGTGTAACTCACCCATACCACTCATGATCACCTGACCCGTTTCCTCATCTGTCTTCACATTGAAGGACGGATCCTCTTGGGCGAGACGGGCTAAGCCGAAGCCGAGTTTATCTTGGTCATCCTTGGTCTTCGCTTCGACCGCCACCGAAATGACCGGATCAGGGAAGTGCATCGACTCAAGAACAATCGGCGCATCAAGGGAGGTAAGGGAATCGCCCGTGGTGGTCTGTTTTAACCCGACCGCCGCGACGATGTGCCCAGCATAGGCCACCTTGATCTCTTCACGCTTGTCGGCGTGCATTAACAGCAGACGCCCAACTCGCTCTTTCTTGGAACGGCTAGCATTCAACAGGTGACTGCCCGCATTGAGTGTCCCCGAGTACACACGGATAAACGTCAACTGACCAACATAAGGATCGGTGGCGACCTTAAAGGCCAGTGCCGCAAAAGGTGCATCATCAGCCGTGGCTCGGCTGTCCTCGGTACCATCGTCGAGTTCACCGGTGATGTCCGGAACATCAAGGGGTGAGGGAAGATAATCCACCACCGCATCTAACAAAGGCTGAACACCTTTATTTTTGAATGCTGTACCCGTGAAAACCGGGACCGCCGTGAAGTCGAGGCAAGCCTGACGAACGGCACGCATCATATCTTCCGTGGAGAGGTCCCCTTCCTCGAGGTACCGCTCCATAATCTCGTCGGGCATGGACTCACTGACCGCATCGATCAAGTATTCCCGATATTCAGCGGCCTGATCCTGCATGTCCTCAGGAATGGGACCGACGGTAAATTTAGCGCCGAGAGCCTCACCATCCCAGATGATGGATTCCATTCGAACCAAGTCAATCACACCAACGAAGTCGGACTCATTGCCGATCGGCAACTGCATCACCGCAGGGACGGCACCCAAACGGTCCTTGATCATCTCGACGCACATGAAGAAGTCGGCGCCGGTCCGATCCAGCTTATTCACGAAGCAAAACCGAGGCACCTTGTACCGGTCCGCCTGACGCCAGACCGTTTCGGATTGAGGCTCAACGCCAGCGACTCCGTCAAAGACGCAAATCGCACCATCCAGAACACGCAAGCTCCGCTCGACCTCAATGGTAAAGTCCACGTGCCCCGGCGTATCGATGATGTTCACACGGTGGTCGCGCCAGAAACAGGTCGTTGCAGCAGAGGTAATGGTAATCCCTCTTTCCTGCTCCTGCTCCATCCAATCCATCGTGGCGGCCCCATCATGGACCTCTCCGATCTTATGGGACTTGCCCGTGTAATAAAGAATTCGCTCGGTCGTCGTCGTTTTACCGGCGTCGATATGAGCCATAATCCCAATATTGCGGGTTTTCTCGAGAGAGTACTGACGGGACATCGTATCAATCCTGGTAATATGAAGTGACTACCAACGGTAGTGGGCGAAAGCCTTGTTCGCTTCGGCCATCCGGTGGGTGTCATCCTTTTTCTTGAGGGCAGCACCGCGACCTTGCAGTGCATCAACAATCTCGCCAGCGAGACGTGCTTCCATCGTCCGCTCACTACGCGCACGAGAGAAATCGACCAACCAACGCAGACCAAGTGCTGTTCGGCGACCCGGCCGAACCTCAACAGGGACCTGGTACGAGGCGCCACCGACTCGGCGACTCTTCACCTCGTATGCTGGCTTAATCTTCTCCAAAGCCGTCTTGAATGCGGTCACAGGCTCTTCGCCGGTCTTGTCCTGAATGCTCGTAAACGCATTGTAGACAATTCGCTCTGCCACGGATTTCTTACCGTCTTTCATGACGTAGTTAATCAGGCGAGCGACCATCTTATCCTTGTACTGAGGATCGGGGATAATCTCACGCTTCGGGGGTGCACCTCGTCTCGACATGGTGTGCCTCTCTTACTTTTTAGGACGCTTGGCGCCGTACTTGGAACGCCCCTGACGCCGATCGTCGACCCCAGTGGCATCCAACTTGCCGCGGATAATATGATAACGAACACCGGGAAGGTCTTTCACACGACCGCCGCGAATCAACACCACCGAGTGTTCTTGCAGCTTGTGCCCCTCACCAGGAATGTAGGAGGTGACCTCCATCCCAGTGGTCAGTCGGACACGAGCGACCTTCCGCAGCGCCGAGTTCGGCTTCTTCGGCGTCGTGGTGTACACACGTGTGCAAACCCCACGGCGCTGGGGGCAGTTGTCAAGGGCAGGGCTGGAGCTTTTACGTACCCGCTTCTTGCGGCCTTTACGTACCAGCTGGTTGATCGTCGGCATTGCTCGATCTCCTCTAGTACCTGCGAGATGAAGATCACGCAGGGACACCGGTCCAACGGTGCGGCGGCGGGGTTACAGGTGCACCCTCCCTCCGTCAAAGAAAAAGCGGGTCCCGTGCCTCGGTTTTTACGGAGGGGGAGTGGCCATCCGTCAAGTGACGGCGGTAAAAATAAAAGAATGCTGTCTTCGAAAGGACTTAGAGGCCGGCCCCTTGGGCCATCGGTTGCCAAGTGAGCCAGAGATGCCCAAAGTAGGCATGCGGAGACCCACTTCCGCGTTGAAAGACTGGGAGTTCACTTGATCGACGAAACCCTTGAAGAACTGATCGAAGAAGCGATTCAGGATGAAGTCGCCTCCACCGAATTGGTGCTGTCTTCACCGCTGCCGGATAACTTGATCCTCTATCCTTTGGATACAGCCGTCGTCTTTCCAGGCATGTTCTTTCCGCTCGAAATTCCGGCGGTCGGCGACGCCCGTACCGTCATGGACCAAATGCTCGACGGCAATCGAATGATCGGCTTTGTCACCATTCGAGCGGACCGGCCACAGGAGAATCATCGGGAGCAAGCAGAACCGCAAGAGCTCCACCGTATCGGCGTAGCGGCACGGATCGCCAAAGTGTTCCGCATGCCCGATGATAGCTTGCGCGTCCTGTGCCAAACGTTATGTCGCTTTCGTATCGAGCGTTTTCGTCGGGCCGACGACATTTTAGTCGCTAAGGTTAGCTATCCACCTGACATCGATCCGATCGATGAAAAAGAAGAAACGGAACTCGAAGTCTTGCGGCAGCGTTTGCAGCACGAAGTGCAGGAACTGATTCAAATCCGCCCCGACATTCCCGAGGAGGCGGCCCAGTTCGTGGCCACCCTGGAGGGGGCCGGTGCGATGGCCGATTTTGTCGGCGCCAATTTCCAACTGCAGGTTTCCGAGCGGCAACATCTCCTCGAAGCATTTGACGTCCGAACCCGGGTGGAGATGGCGATGCTCTACCTCACCCGAGAACGGGAACTCGCCGATCTTGGCGCTCGGCTGCACCGGGAAATCGCGGAGAAAATCGAAAAGAATCAGAAGGACTACATGATCCGGGAGCAGATCAAACTGCTGCGGAGAGAGTTAGGCGAGGATCGGGACGAGCGAGAGGTCGAGATCGAGCGCTTTCAGGAAGCGCTCGCAAAGGAAGGCATACCTGAGGACGTTCGCCAAAAGGGTGAGTCGGAGTTGAAGCGACTGAGCCAACTCAGTCCAGAAGCCACCGAATACAACATGGTTCGTACTTATCTCGAATGGCTCACCGACTTGCCGTGGGGAGAATTTTCAGAAGACCGATTGGATCTGAAACGAAGTCGGAAGATCCTTGATGATGAGCACTTCGGTCTAGGGCAGGTGAAAGATCGCCTCATTGAATATCTGGCTGTGCGTATCCGGAATGCCGAAGCGAAAGGATCCATCATTTGCCTGTGCGGACCACCGGGAACAGGTAAAACCAGCATTGCACTGTCCATCGCCAAAGGAATGGGTCGAAAACTGCATCGAGTGAGTCTGGGGGGAATGCGTGACGAGGCGGAAATCAAAGGTCACCGGCGCACCTATGTGGGGGCGATGCCAGGCAAGCTGATTCAAGGAATGAAGAGGGCTGGGTCCATGAACCCGGTGTTCGTTCTCGATGAGATCGATAAGCTAGGCAGTGACTGGAGAGGTGACCCATCGAGCGCGATGCTTGAAGTGCTGGATCCCGCTCAGAACCATAACTTCATGGATCACTACCTGGATGTGCCGTGTGATCTAAGCCAAGTCTTCTTCATCGCAACCGCCAACGATGCCGGTAAAATCCCACGACCACTGCTCGATCGGATGGAGTTGATTCAACTGGATGGATACATTCCAGAGGAAAAACTCCAGATTGCCCGTCGACACCTGCTGCCGAGAGTCCTGAAGGAACATGGGATTAGCCGGAAAGAACTTGTCGTCCACGCCAGCGCACTTCGCTCGATGATCACAGGACATACCCGGGAAGCAGGTGTACGGGACCTCAACCGAAAATGTCAGGCGCTGGCCCGCAAGGCGACGGCGAAAATTGTCACGGAAGGCGAGGATGCCTTCGACTTGCCGCTTCGAGTCAAATCCGAAAACCTACCGGAATGGTTGGGTGCTCCTCGCTACGTGCAAGAAAGCATGAAAGGAACCCGTCGGCCTGGCTTGGCTGTTGGGCTCGCTTGGACCCCCACAGGCGGCGACGTATTGCTTATCGAAACCTCCATGATGCCAGGCAAAGGCCAAGTCCGAGTGACAGGTAACTTGCGACAAGTCATGAAAGAGTCGGTCGAAATCGCCCTGTCTTATGTACGAACCCGTGCGGAAGATCTTGGAATCAACCGAGCCATCTTTGATCAATACAATCTCCATGTTCACTTCCCAGCAGGTGCCGTACCGAAAGACGGCCCAAGTGCCGGGATCACCATCACAACAGCACTCATCAGCCTTCTCACGGGTCGTCGTGCACAAGGCAAAGTGGCGATGACTGGCGAACTCACACTGCGAGGTGACGTAACTGCTGTCGGCGGACTGAGAGAAAAAGTCGTCGCAGCCAAGAGCCTTGGCTTTACAACGGTCGTCGCCCCGAAGGCCAACCAGAAGGATATTGAAGAGATTCCTGAGGTGGTCTTGAAAGGCATGAACTTCGTCTACGCAGAGACGTTCGAAGACATCCAGCCTACCGTATTACAAGCCAAACCCACGAAGGCATTCATACCGAAGATCAAACCAGCAAAGGCGGAAAAGAAAGCCTAGCAGATCCCTCGATATTTACGCTCCCGAGGTCCCAGGAACGTGGACTTCACCTGACCCATTCGGCGAATTCGTCGCTCGGCGATTTCATTGGCAGCACGGAAGGGAGGAATCCCTTTCTCAGATGCCAACTCAAGAATATCCCGAATGGTATCGTGAATTGCCGCTGCCTGGGAAAGTGCTCGCTTCTGATTATAACCTTCAAGCTCGTTCGCCACATTGATCAAACCACCGGCGTTGATCACGTAATCGGGGCAATACAAGATGCCACGTTCCACCAACCGCATACCGTGTCGGTCTTCATCGAGAAGAACGTTGTTGGCTGACCCCGCAACGATAGAACACTTGAGCCGATCGATCGTGTCATCGTTGATGGTGGCGCCGATGGCACAGGGCGCATAGATATCCATTTCTGCATCATAGATGTCGTCGAGACCAACGACCTCAACGCCAAACTCTTTCACGCACGTCGCAATCGCTTCCTCATTCACGTCCGAAATCAGAATTCGAGCGCCCTCTCGGGCCAAATGCTGAACGAGATAATAACCCACATGACCCACCCCCTGAACGGCGATGGTCTTGCCTTGGAGCGATTCACTGCCGTATTTGCGACGAGCAGCTGCCTTCATCCCCTCGTAGGTTCCCATGGCTGTGACCGGACTCGGATCATCTGAGCCTCCAAGTTGAGCCGAAATCCCGACCACATGATCGGTCTCCATGCGTACCCACTCCATGTCAGCGACTCCGGTACCCATGTCCTCTGCTGTTGTGTAGCGACCATTCAAGCTCTCGACGAAGCGACCGTAGGAACGAAAAAGAGCCTCGCATTTATCCTGACGAGGATCGCCAATGATGACCGCCTTCCCACCCCCAAGGTTGAGACCAGTCACTGCCGATTTGTACGTCATGCCACGACTCAATCGAAGAACGTCTGTGATGGCGGCTTGCTCGCTTTTGTAAACTCGCATTCGGGTACCACCAAGTGCTGGTCCCAACGTCGTGTCATGGATACCGATAATGGCTCGAAGGCCACTCACAGGGTCGTGGCAAAAGACTAACTGTTCGTGCTGATTTGATGCAATTTGATCAAAAATACTCATGTGTAGACTCCAGTGTCACACCCATTTTGTGCAACGGAGGTTTGGCTTTACCGCCGCCGGAGTATAAGGCCGACGGGGAGGGTGGCAAGTGGGCCCGCTGGGAATCAAGCATGTCGTAGTGTCTCTCCTTCTCGTCGCCCTACTGGCCTTCCGACTGCAAGCAGGGACTGCCGAACAACACCTCTCATCCGATGAGATCGATCAAGCCAATGCTCGACTCATCGAACTGATTACGACACCATCCTCTTCACTTCATGCGGGTACAGCCAGCCTGACCCTCCCGAAGCCTCTGGGGCCGCGCACACTCCCCTTATACGCCCAGCCTAAAGCGAAGATAGTACTGCTAGGCCGGGGCGGCCAGGTTCGAGCAGCTATCGCCACGGTGGATACGCTTCATATTCCAGACCCCAGCCAAAAGGTGATTCGGTTTACGGTGGCCTCAGCCGCTGAAATTACGCCAGAACGAGTACTTGTTGTGGCAAATCATAGTCATGCCGGACCCAGGCTACCGGGTGGACTTGCGATGCGGCTTGCCTTCGGTGATGCCGAGATTAAACATGCTCAATTACTTGAACTCTTCGATAAACTGACCCGTAAGGCACTCCGTCACTACGAACCGGCTCGAATGGGTCTCGCTGAAGCAGCGATGCCCAACTATGTTGGCGGACGTGCAAAGGGTGCTCAAGTGAGCATCGACAACAAACTCAGGCTCGCCCTCCTCCAATCCAAGCACCAGCGAACGATTCTCTGGTCCTTCGCAGCCCACCCAACCCTTGTGAATCGCCATCACCCAAAATCCGATGGTGACTACCCAGCCCGGGTGGCTCACCTACTTCAACTGGAAAAAGATGCCGACTTTGCCATTTTCCTACCCGGGTTGACCGCACAAGCCACGCCGGCAACGGTGCGCCAAGTGGACGATTACGCTGCACTTATTGCCTCTGCTGTCAGCGGTTTAGTACTCCTCGCTGAAAACAACATGCAGTCTGAGGCTCGGGTCCACGCCACCGAGATGGAAATATCGATTGATCCAGCACTCCCCATTCCACTCATCGGGCGTCCTTTCGTTCTCGCACCGTGGGCGACCTCCAGGCTTGGATCGAGTGATCGAAAAATCAAACTCCTACAACTCGGTCCGTTGCGCTTGGTCGGGCTTCCAGGTGAGCCCTCCCATGCACTGATTGGCAGTTCGGCGAAGAACGCTTGGGTCGTTGGAATGGCGGGCTTCGGTATGGGCTATCTCGTGCCGCCAGAAGACGCCCATCGCCCTCCTGAGCGAGATCTAGTTCTTCTCGGTGCCGGCGATGCTCAGCGAGTGAAGGAACTCATCCAAATCTTCCGAGATGGCGGTGCTCAGGTTTCGAATCGTACCCACCCGGGTCAATAAGAACCCGTGACCCTCAAGAAGAAGCCTGAGCCGTCCGGGCGTGCGTCCGGTGCGAGACTCGATGGCACATCCGTGAAGCTGTAACCCACACCCACACGAACATGGCGGGTTGGTAAGTAAGCAAGCCCAAGGGCAAGCCCGTGACTCATGGAGCCAATACTCATGTTGCCCAAAGCGCGGTACTCCAACATGAGATCCACATCCCCAGGAAGACCGATGGTTTGCTTCGATCGCAGCCATCGGGTGAGATGATAATCAAAGCGCTGAACGAAAAGCGCCGTAGTCGATGAGGTCGCCCCCAAGAGATCATCACTTTCAATCGCAAGTTTCAGCGCCAACTTATTGGTCACTTGAAGAAAGAAAGGCGTTTCAAAGACAGGTTCGAGGCTGAGCAGGTTTTGCTCACTCCACCAACCGTCGAGTCGCTTGTCGGCACGACGGGTCAATCGAAGCAATCCTCGGTAGCGATCCGTGTATTGTGGTCGCAGAGCAACGCCGACGCTAAACTCTTCGGAATGCTGCTCTCGTGCACCGTCGTTTAAATTTCGAACCACATTAAGTGCGAATCGCCCCAGCACCGCCAGATCAGGCGAGAGCTTCAGTCGACCGCTCACCTCATTAAAGTGTGTCAGTCGGTCCTGGAGATGCGCTTCTGTCGCCCCGGCAATCGCTCCACCGTTGAGCCGGGCACTGGGAACATCCAAGCGCAGTTCGCTGCGGGCTTTCAGAGCGATGCGGTCCTTGCGCTTGTAACCCGCCGACAGGGCGAGGGCATCTCGAGAGCCCGTCGCTGGTCCCAAGCCCCAACCGTTCATCCCGCTCTGCAACAGGTTGGCACCTGCATCTGGACTCGTCGGCTGCCCGATCATATTGCTCGTCCCTGCGGGACGCCCAGATAAGTTCCGAGTATCTACTCCCTCGCTACCAGGCAGGGGCTGCGCACCTGCGGCAGAGGTAAGAACGGCTCCGCCCGAGAGGACTTGAGTTCGCTCGTAAGCCAAACTCACATCCAACCCAGGCAATGGGCGATAGAGTCTCCGGGTGCCGATGACCGCTGAGGCTCTCGGTTCACCCACCGAGTGATCGACTCTCAACTCAGCTCGATGCTGTTGGGTTTTCGTCGTTTGCTCGCGGGCTCCGACCACCGTCGAATTGAAGAATTGACCGCTCTGCTGCGTGAAGCGCTCTTGGATGTAATGATCAATCCCCTTGGCGGGACGCCGGACAATGCTCAGACGAGTTTGGTTGTCTCCATTCCAGCGCAACTCCTCCTCACCCTCTAAACTAAAGCGTTTGTCCAAGCGGTAGCGGACGCGAGCCGTGGTACCAAAGCGCCACCAAAGGTCATCTTCCACACTGGGGTCTGAGTTGAATCGAAGATGTTCACCGCCGAGAATGATCTTTTGAGAACCACCGGCACTCCATCTGGGGTTGATGTGATAGAGACCATCACCTGCGATGACATGGCTATGCACGGAACCCCACTGATTACCGGCGTCGACGCCCAAGGGCGAATAGTTCATCGAATCACTGGTGTAACCGTAAGCATACTCCCCACCCGCGTCCCATACTTTCGTTTTGCGCTGGAAGCGCAGCGTGAGCGCTTCGCGATGAATCCGTCTGTACTCACGCAGTGCAGGATCTGGTAGTTTCAGCGGATCTTCTGCCGCTGATTCCGCCACAAGAGAGTAACTTCCCACGTAACTCGCAGTCGCCGAATCTTGCTTGTTGAGTTTATAGACGGATCTCAGACCCCACCGGGTTTGTCCTTGATCGAGGGGGGTCCCCCCACCGTAGTAACCGGGGGTCGACTGGCGAACATGTGCGTTGAATTGCAATGCATCTTTGTCTTTCTTACCCACCTTATCGCCGATTTGGCTGTGGCCCTCGAGACGCCATGCGATACCGACCCGAGGCGACTCGGGCGACGGATAAACAATTCCTCGAGTTTCGACCTGGGGATGATCCAAGGATTCACCCAAACCATGGAAATTCGTTCCCCCATCCGTGGAGGCATAATGCTCTCCGTCCAAGGCTCGACTGTAGGCAAATTCGCCACTCACACCGTGGTGCTTTTTATGGTTCCACTGGCCGAAGAGTCCTACAGCCTGGAAAGCCGAACTCCCGTCCTCACGACCTTCGTAGTGATAGGAAAGCCCCCCCTTGAGACCTAACTTCTGACTGCCCCCATCAACTCGCCCTCCAGCTGCAAGACTGCCGTAGTTGGCATTGCCTCGATAGGTGTAGTCGACTTCGAGATAAACCGGGTGTCCCCCCAAGTCGCCTGTCGACACACCGAGATCGGAGGAGAATCCAGAGCCCGCAGTCGATGGTAACGGCTGATCGAGCACGATCAATCCCTCCACTGCGTCCACCCGGTAGTCCTTGCCACGCACAAGGAGTCGCTCGACCAACGATAAGCCCGTCATCTGCTCCCGGACAACCATCCGTACCCGCTCGCTACCTGCCAGCAGATCACCGTGGCGCAAGCGATAGAAAGAGCCGCCTGTTCCGACGAAGAGATTACTCGCCGCCCGCAACCCTTGGGCGGTCGTCGACGCATACATACCCGCTTCGATGCGCGTGGCTTCNTTTTTGGGTCCGCTACTCCGAGCGTANAGCCCATCGAAACCATAGAAACTGCGCTGGTAGTTGAGTAATTTNCGTCCCGGCTGTTTGGTCTTGAAGTTAGCGACCTTCAGGTAGCTATCGTCAGCGACCACACTCAGATANAGGGGTCCTGCGGCTTTNACCTCTTGAACTTCTTTTGCATCNTCGCCGAATTCACGAGCNTGCCTTCCGTCATCCCAAAGGCGCTCATACTCCAAGAAGCCCCAGCGATCGCTGTCCACGTAGGTCGAGAGATCCAACTGTCGAAAGTGACTCGTCTTCGGAAAGGTCCAACTGCGCTTGTACCAAGCCATGGTCCGAGCGGTCANTCNTCCCCAACGACCCATTTCCAAGGTGCGATCCCCACGAGCACCNGCTAATGGGACTGCCGGTGTGCCGTAAGCGAGATCNGCGAGCCCCATGAGGAACCAGCCATGGGGCTCGATNCGTAGTTTCCGANTCAGTCGAGCACGACTGCCTCCCGCATCCTCTGCGACCACNTCAATCGCTTGCTCACCNGGCTTCAACTGNAGATTGATACCGAAAGCCCCTGTGAGCGGATGGACTGTTGCTGCCTTGCCATTCACGGTGACCTTCACGTTGGGAAGGGTTCGTCCGTAAACACCGATACTGGTATGCCGATGGATGCTGCCCTCNGGTGGTAGCGCCACGAGCAAGCTTGCGGCGTCGGTTGTCAGCATCTCCTCTGCAGAGCCTTCAAGCACGGGAANAACCGGGTACATNGGCTCGACCGCTCTCGCCCCGACCGTCTCGGATCTTAGGGGATAAACGGCGGATCGCCCACTACCGTCCTCAAGCCGGAGAACGATCTTNCCGCTCTTNCCGGGCAAGAGTCGNCCTTCGACACCGCCATCTTCATCGGCGACCAAGTCTCCCCCTGGGGCTCGAGCAACCGCCATACCGAGGGGCAGTTCGGGTAACGATTCGATTTGCTCCGCTGCGAGCCTTAACTCAATTCGCCGATTCTGAGCATGTTCCGCTGGCTTGCGTGCTTTGAGGACCACCCGATCCGAGTTGCCGCGAGCCTTCACCATNATACGACCGGCCTCGACACCAGCGCCCACCAGTTCCCGACGAATCACTTCGGCCATCGAACGGGTCACGCCTTCGGCTTTGGTGGCCCGCACGGTCAGATCCGTATGACCATCAATCGTCACATTGCCNCGNAGGACCTTTGCTAAAGCAATAAACCGATCCAGGTCTCGCCGCGCATCGGGAGTGAGTTTTAACGGGCCNAATTTGCCCTGTGCGNGAAGGCTTACCAAAGGGGTCGGGNAACACCACNCGGAAGTCCCCCTCTGGGCGGTACACCCGGAAGAAACTCGGTGCAGAAATNGCGGTCTGACCGCCTTTACCNCGCAGAATCAGTTGAAGCCCGTAAATCCCCTCTCTCAGGATAAAGATACTNCCACCACCGACACCATCCCACGGCAACACCTTGGGAACNGGTCCGACGCCTCGAAGGGTATGAATNACTGGCGCTTCGTCGAGCCCTTTATCGAATCCAACGTCGCTNGCCTGTCGAACCCGGAGTTCCCAGGATTCCGGTGCATAGCCTGTGGTCACTCCGACACAAACCCCCGGNCAGATGATGCTGCCATCAGCTTTTTTCAATGGCTCAAGCCCTGTTCCCTCGGGATTCAGCTTCACCGCGCGAACCAAGGGCCGGATACGGACCGATAAGAGGTCAAGGTCAAGCTTTTCGCCGGCAACGGTCAGNCTTCGATCAAGCCCACGCAAACGNCCACTCACCGACANGCCGTCCAAGCCTCTTGCCCGCTGAGGCAGGACCTCAAGACCATCAAGGTGNCGGCGCCGGGTGGCTCGTATGCGCCCCCCTCGATCGGTGATCAAGTCGAACACAGCACGATCGCCAACGCCAAGCTGCAAGCTGCCCTTAAACAAGCCNCCGCTCTCTCGCACCATCTCTNGGCCNTTAACCAACAGTTGNGGCACGACCTCGATCCCGAGTTCGACNGGTTCAGCCACGGATCGAACCCGCTTAAATCTNATTTCAACTCGNCGATTCTTTCGCATCATTGCTTTGGTGCGATTGGGGACGAGTTTACGGCGGCTTCCCATNCTTCGCACTCGAAACCGCCTGGATTCAATACCAGCCGCAAGCAACATGCCCTTAATGGTCTGNGCACGCCGTGCGGTGTAGACGACCGCCTTCACTTTCGACTTTGGCGCATGTCCATGAACTTGGATCTCGGCGACCAACTCACCGTCTCCCTGTAACCGGGCGATGCGGTCNTGGAACCACCCACGAAAGCGGGGCGTCGGCGTCGCTCCNTCGTCAACAAACAGGCGACCGTTGGATTCGTCCAAGATACTGGGACGGCGTTTCCGTGGTGGCTTCATCCCCAACCCAAGTCCCACGGGAAGCAATCGACTACTCGCTCGGTCACCACCGACCGCCTCCACTTCAAGCCAAGCTTGATAACGCTTNTTTCGTTTCAGCGAATCGGGGAGATCGATCACCAACTTCGCCGGCGGTGCTCCATCCCCTGTCTTTTCGAGAACCGTTCGACCCGTCTCTGCTTGCAACCGCCAGGTCCAACGAGCCATCGGCAAAGGACCGCTCGCCTTGGCATAGAGGTGAAGCGATGTCTCGTGGTATCCCAGGTTTGGCCCCCCCGTCCGAAGCATATCGACTTCTTCAGCGGGTCCGAAGACTCCGGCGCGCACGCGAGGGACTTCGAGGACTCGCTCACCAACCATCAGAACGCCATCGGCGGGATTGGCAACAACCTCTAGGGGAGGAATCGACATCGGCGGGGGCGGTGCCCGACGAACGTCCGCCATGGGATTGCGGGCAAGCTCCTGAGGTCCTTGAAGACGTACATCACAGGTCAAAGGAAAGTCGACAGCGATGGGGATGCCGGGGGTCAGTTCAAAGGTCCGGCCGGGGTCTTTAATGCTCGTTCCAACCGGTAAACTCCGCTCATCAATCTTCACACGGTGGATCCCAGGTCCCAGACGGCTGAAATGGTAGCGACCATAACCATCGGTCTCAATCCAAACGCCGTGATCTGCATACAGTCGAAGCCCTGGCACGCCCAATTCCCGGGGATCAAACCGACCGTTCCCGTTGCTGTCACAGTAGACTCGCCCGATCAGATTGCTTTCCTCCAAGAACGCATCGGGAACGATTTCGATCTGGGCCTGTGCCAAATCGGCTAAGGGCACTGCGCTCCGCCGTGTTAACAGGCGGTTACTGGAATCGCTTGGGCCCAGTGGTGCGCCAGGGAGAACCGTGGTCCGGTAGGTCCACATCATTCGCTCACCGGGCAACAACGTCCAGTCCCGGAGTTCTCTCAACCCACCGCTGAGACTGGAGACCGGCGCGCTGAGGCGGCGGGATTCACCATTTACGCCATGAATGACCAGCGACTCACCACCGACCGGCGCAAGACTGGGAGGGAGAACGTCCAGTAAACGGGGACCACCATCCAAATTGGCATCGATGGCGGTCGAAGACCCATTACTTACCTCCACCATGAAGGTCACAATATCGCCCGTACTCGCTCGACGACGATCGGGTCGCCGAGTCACTTTCACGCGCTTGCTGATCGGATCCAGCGGGACGTGATTGTGAAAGACCGCATCGTCAGCACCCTCGATGAGAAAGCGCAGAAAGTAAGGCACTGGGTCCAGGGGGAGATCGCCGTCATCCCAGCGACAATTCCCCGGTCCCTCACATCCCGGCGGACGTTCGGCGCTGGGGACCTCTTGGTCGTCGTAAGGAACCGGACTGGAAATCACCAATCGACCCGGAATCGTTGGATGAGGTGGAAAGCGTTCCGCCTCGGGGGACGACATGTGGCTGAAATCTCCAAAGGGTCGTGATGGGCTGCCCCCCTCTGGCAATCGCTCCCGACTCGGGAAACTCAGAAACCCATTGGGTGGCTGAACCGACAAGCGATACTCGAGTTTCGGATCCCGGAGGTCGAATCGGTAGAAACCATCCGCACCCGTGACTTGGTGTTGCTGACCCGCAAGTAAATCTTCCTCGAAAACCGGAGCCCCGCTAATATCGTAAAGCAACGAGACCGTCGCGCCGGCGACAGGACGCCCGGTGACCGAGTCGTAAAGCACACCACTGGGGTCAATGAAACAGTCTTCCGATCTTAGATCCCCGTCTGCTAAGCCCTCAAGTTGACGCTCCAAGAACGTGGTCTGCTGGGGGTTTAGCACCTCCAAATTGGCACTGGTTCCAGCCACACCATCGATCCGATAGCGACCTTCCTCATCGGTGGTGGTCTCAACGACGCCACCGGGTCCGTTCAGACTGCGCGCCCGTACCGTCCAACCATCGAGGGCGCCAAGGGGAGACGAAACCTGACCCTCGATCGACGCGCCCGGTGGGATTTCTCCGACGACCAACACGGCAGGGCCGACCTCGATCGGTACGCCGCCAGCAAAGACAAGCGCTGTGTTGCTAATCTCGGTGCCCGCCGGAAGGTTGGGATCAAGACGAACCTCGAAGGTGACGAGAACCGTTTCACCGGCAGGTATCGTCAGCAGGTCAACACTCGTCAGCGACCCCTGATCGAAGCTCAACAGCCCTTGAGGTTCAACACTGGACTCAACGAACTGGGTCCCCGCAGGCAGAGGGTCGACCAACTGCCCTGGCGCCAAAAGGGCTTCCTGGCCCCCCGTGTTCGTCAATTGAAGTTGATAGCGAACGGTATCGCCCGGCTCCAGTCGCCCTCCATTGACATCAATCGCTTGTTTTTCTGAACTCGAAAGGTCGAAGGGCGCTTGTCCGACGGTGAGAACCGTTGGATTTTGACCCGGCTGATCCAAGTCGCCATCGGAACGCCCCTCGACACCATCCACCGAAAAGGTCGCCTGGTTCTCGACGGTGCCACCGAGAGAGGTGACCCGAGTCCGGAAGCTAACCACGGCTCGGCGGGTGTCCGCGTCGAGATCGCCTTCGAGTTCAAGCAACCCACCGGTGACACTTGCCGGGTCGAAGTCGGCTTCGTCGGTGAGTGCTTGTCCGTCGAGAGAAAGGCTTCCCGCCACATACTCGACGCCCTCGGGTAGACGGTCTTCAAGCCTCAGCACTGCGGATCCATTGAGCGTGCTCAGCATCTCAAGAGTCCACGTCACTTCATCACCGAGGACGGCTTCTGCCGGAGCGACAGATTTGAGGACCTGTACGGTTCCTGACCGCCCGACTTCAACCACCGTCGCCTGCGGACCGCCTGGAAGTCGAGGGTCGTCAGAGAGGACCAAACGACCCAGTTCGTCGTGTTGAAGACCCGCTTGATTCGAGATTTGATCACCAGCCTGAGCCCCGGCATCCACCGTTACCGAGAATGCCAGTGTCCAGATCGAACCTGCCTCAAGGGTACCTGAGAGGGTTAACCCGTTGGCGGTGAAGAGTTGAGCCTCGGCATCGATGGGGAGATCCCCGCCATCGAATTCAAGACTTCCTTGCACCAACTGCAATTGAGAATCGAGGAGATCGGAAAGCCTCAACTCTGCAACCGGTTCGGTCCCTCGATTGGTGACAATCAACCGATAGCGGAGCGTATCACCCGCTTCCACGTTACCGGCGTTGAGGTCCTCCACGGTCTTCTCAAGCCATAAATCAAACGGTGCGGCTTCGATGATGAGCGTGGTCGCATCGCCCTCTTCCGGCGATTCTGGGTCATCGCTTAAACGCACGACATCACCGAAGTTCAACGTCGCTTGGTTCGTCACCTCCTGGGGAGCTGCATCGAGGACTCGAGTGACAAGCACCATTTCGTGACGTTCGCCTGGAGCCAATGAAATCGATGCGGACGCAACACCACCCCCAAAAACGCCCCCCTCCACAGAATCAACAGCGAGATCCGGACTGATCGTATCTTGAAGGAGTGCGCTGTCGAGGGGACCATCTCCCTGATTCTCAATCAAGACAGTCCAGGTGACGCGATCACCACGCTGAGCTGACCTGGGAACCACATTTTTGGTGATGATCGGATCGGGTTGCGGGGCTCTCCCCACAACGACCACGGTCGGATTGTCTTCTCCATTTTGCGGATCGCCATCATCGGACAGGGAAAGGTCATTACCCAACAAGGCACTTGCTTGATTGGAAATTTCCGTGCCCTCCGCCAAGAGCCCCGCCACGGTGCTGGCAAACCGTAAGGTCACCGTCTCTCCAGCTTGAAGTTCGGCAATATTCCACGTGAGTTGCTGACCCTCCACCAGTCCGCCACTGCCTGCCTCCGGCGTCGGGTCGTTCAACTGAACCGGAACGTTGTCGACCACCGTCACGTCCCGGGCGACCACTTGCCCCGTGTTGCTGAGGGCGAGCGAGTAGGTCAGGTTAGCGCCAGGCAGCACTCGATCTTCTGGACCCAGAGGCTCACCGTCGACACCGAGCGCTGTCTTGACGAGGCGAACACCCTCTTCAGCCGTAATCGTGAAGATCGTCGGATCATCATCGCCCGGCAGGTTTGGATCGTCACTCACCTGAGCGTCTTCAGCACCCAGTGCCCGGAGCAAAGCAACATTCGAGACTTCAGTACCGTCGGGTGCCGGCGCAATGACTGCTGTAAATGCCAGTTCAACGCTTCGGCCATGTTCAACGAGTGGGAGCGTGCCTTCGAGCAGACCGTCACGAACCACGGCCCAATCGTTGAGCACCTCAACATCGACCAAAAATTCGCTCAGTGGATCGGTGATTTCCACTTGGCGGGCATCGACCGTTCCGAGATTTCGAATTGTCAGGGTGTAGCGTACCGTCTCACCAATGCGAAAGACACCATCTTCGACCGCTTCCGAAACCTGCTTTGTGAAAGCAAGTTCTGGACTCCCCCCCACAATGAACTCGGTGGGGTCGTCTGCGGCTGCCGTGTCCGGATCATTACTCAAGACCGCCTCAGGTAAAGTTTGACCCACAACCCGGGCTTGGTTGGCGACCACGTCACCGTTGATTGCCCGGGGGTCAATCGTTGCGGTCACGGTGAGGAGCACTTCATCGCCAGGGTTCATCGCCGCCAGGGCAGGCACTTGGTCCTGGCTCCACGTCACCGTCTGCCCTTGGATTTGACCGTTGAGTGATGCGGAAGTTACCGTCAGGAGATCAGGGACCGTATCACTCACTTCCAGCCCCAACGCTCGTTGACTACCCCCTGAACGCAAACGCAGGGTGTATGTGACTTCGGTCCCCGGCGCGAAGGCACCATCACCGACCGCTTCGTCGATCTTCTCCACCAGGAGGGTCGTTTCCGACTCGACGATGAAGCGGGTGGGGTCATCGGGCAGGTCGGTCGCAGGATCGTTCGACACAACAGCCGGCGCATCTTGCGAAATAAGGCGCGCTTGGTTTTCGATCTGTCGTCCATCCTCCATCGGCGAAGCGA
Source organism: Myxococcales bacterium (assembly GCA_002696345.1). Lineage (GTDB taxonomy): Bacteria > Myxococcota > UBA4151 > UBA4151 > UBA4151 > UBA4151. The sequence goes on along the minus strand of NZRT01000062.1, from coordinate 93,625 downwards.
GACGGGCGATAAATTCGACTTCTATACTCTGCCCCGGCCCGAGAGCGGTGAAGGCAGGATTGTTCTCACCATTCCAAATAATTTCTCCGTCGGCGAGTTGACCACCACCGTTGGCATTGGCGTTTAACAGTCCATCGGGTACGGGATCCGTCAGCACCAAATTGCGAACGAGAACCTCTCCCTCGTTTCGGATGGTGAGGGCGTACCGAACCACATCACCCGGTCGGTAATCCCCACCGTTAAGATCTTCGACGGCTTTATCCAAAGCCAATAACCCGGGAGCATCGATCGTGAGTTCTAGAGTCTCGCTACCTGTGGACGGAATATTCGCGCCGGAGAGTTGAGCGGTGAGCGCAATGGCCGTCCCCACGGCTCGATCCGGTCGGGTGCGAAGCGTCATGGAGAGGGTCAGCGTTTCACCCGCAGCGAGATCACCAAGTCCTGACCAGACGATCCTGTTGCCTTGAAGTTGCCCGCCATCGCCTGCGGAAACGAACTCGAGGTTTTCGTCCAGCGGCAATGCGACTGCTATTTGCTGCGCATTGGCACCGCCGACATTTTCAAGAATCAATGTGAGCGCCAACTCATCTTCGCTACCAAGCGGCGCTCCATCGACATCCTCAGAGGTCCATGTGCCTGCGAGTAGACCGCCCCGAGCCACGACCAGAACGTTCGCAGCAATGGACAAGTCCTCCTGATCATCTCGGGCGAGATAGGCGATATTACGGAGTTCCGTTCCATCAACGACGTCGGCGAGAACCGTCGAAAAGCTCACGGTTCTTGTCTGATCCGGTGGCACGGTTCCCGTGATCGTTAATCGTCCATCCGCACTACATTCTGCGGCGAGACCCGGTGCAATACCTCGTAAGACACAACTTCCAGGACTCACAGCGGGTATGGGATCCGTTAGACTTACCACGCCATTTCGGTTCCCCGTATTGATCAGGCTAATTTCCCAATTAAGAAGGGCGCCGGGCACGATGGCACCGTCGCCATCGACGGAAACAGTCTTTGTCGATGTGGTGAAATCTTCGCCATTGACCACCACGAAGGTGGTGCCATCGAGGGGCGCCGGCGTATCGGGGTCATCGGTCAAACGAGGAGCCCCCAAGAAGTCCGCCGTGATCTCCGCCTGGTTCGTGACCAGGGTTCCACCAGGCAACTCATTGATCTGTGCAAAGATCAGTAAGGAGGTAACATCTCGACCTTCGACAGCAACATCGGTCCAAGTGACGGTCCCAGTCGCCCCATCAACGTTGGAAGGGGCTGGGTTCGCGAAGGAATATGTCAGTCCAGCGGGTAGTCGATCGGTCACGGTGATGCCTGAAGCGTTGGTCTGACCGTCGTTGACCACCTCAATGGTGTATTCGACGATCTGTCCCGGCTGATAAGTTCCTCCCGCCGGGTTTCTCACGCTCTTTAGAGGCGTTCCCAGTTCGGGGCCCAGGATCTGAGTCTCTGCAGTGTTGGTGTTGAACGCAGCTTGGTCCGTACTCGCAATGTTGGCGATGTTTCGAATCCGATCCCCTGGACGGGCATCGTCATCCACCGTCACTTCAAAGCTGATCACGCACCGTGCCAATCCTGGCGGTTGAAACGGCAGATTAGCGATCGTGAGACCACTCTCGAGTCGAGTCGTTCCCGCGACATCACTGGCATCAGCACCACAATCTGTCCGAGTGGTTCCCGGGCGGTAGGTGGTTCCGGTCGGCACAATATCGCGCACAACAATGTTCGTTGCATCGGCCGAGCCGTCATTAACGACCTCAATACGATACAGCAGCGTTTGGCCTGGACCCGCCTCCGTCGGGAAAACACTTTTTCGAGTCTGGGGGTTGTTGAGATCCGGTGCGTAGGTATCGAGACTCAACGCAGACCAGCCCAAGAAAACCAAATCCCCACCACCGGTCGCTCCACCTGCTCGACCATCCCCAGTTCCTGCACGCATCCGAGCAGATTGATCATTCTCCCGTAAAATCTGGAGCCCCGACGCACCAATATCGTAGATATCGAGATCGACCCCGGGCGTGGCGCCGCCGGGCGTCGAGCCATTCCAGAGGTTACCCACGGGATTACCACCATTAAAAAGTTGGGTTGGTGCCCGATTACCAATGGTCATTTCCACAAAGTCCGGACAGACATCACAGAAAAGCGGTGGGGGTTGATCCTCCTGGGTAGAACCCAACTGCTCATCGCCTTCTAATCCGAAGAAGGCGAACTCCCCTTCGGCGTCTTCAGCGACCGTAAAGCCATCGATCTCAAAGTTGATGAGACCACTACCGCTGTCATCATCGTCGAGCAGGACGAAGCCATCATAAAGGGTAATATTTCGCCGTACTCGAACGTCTGGATGACTCCATACAATGACTAACGACCAGCCCGCATACATGGCTTGGCAAGCGATCTGTTGCGCCGGTGGGATCCGGTTTTGATTGAACAAATCAATCCAACAACCCCCTTGACCCAAAACCAGCCCCGGCGTGCCATCGACGCCGAGCGGCCAACCCGGTAAAGCATCCAACTCGTCGACGGAGTAAGCGCCCGTGTAGTTGGGTGCTAAGGTCTGGAGGATGTAGGTCACATCGCGTCGGCAGTAAAAGGAGGTCAGGTCAGCAGTCAGCGTCCGGCCGCCCTGAAAGGCTGCACGCTGCCATCGCTTCGTGCGCTCAATACAGCCGCTGTTGTTCAGAGCATCCGCTGGCTCACCGGGCTGCAAGTTCCGAACGTCTAGATCTCGGATCAAGGTCCCATCGGGAAGCGTAAAATGAACGTTTGGATCCGGTCCATTTTCCGTGGCGGTGCCGGACCAAAATAGGTAGGCGGATTCGATCGTTGCCCCTTGGGGGATTCGAGTCACATCTCCCCGCGAGCGCCCCTCGCTAGCGAGTGCCGTATTCACGGTCCCATAGTGCACCATCGAGGTGTTACCCGTGACCTCACGGTTGCCGAAAACCGAAAACTGCCGCTGAAAATCTGGATAATCACCAACGACGATCGCCGAGGCGGGCGAAGCGCAAAGCAGCGTCGCAAGGGTGATGAATAAGGGTCGAAAGCGCATAGAGTGGGAAAGTCCCTAGAGCGGGCGGTACCCTCCGTTTGACCTTGATGGCAACCTAGCCCGAGACCACCTTCTGCGCCAGTCTTTGACTATTGACCGCTGCATGGGCCTTTTTACGAGTGCCGACAAAGACCACCGAAAGACTTGGTCCCCCCATCAATCCCGCAGTGGAGCGACGCCAAGTTGAGCGACTCGACTCGGGTTCAGAGCAGGCGTGTCCTGCCCCTGTTGAATGCCCGTCAATCCGCCTCTGCCTCCGGTCGCGAGCAAGACGTCACCGGGAAGTCGAGTCAGACGAAAATCCGAACGCCCCGAGCTGTTCCGATCGCCAGAGAAGCGAAAAGACTTTGGTACTTGGCAGAAAGCCGTTGGCTCCACCTCACACACCTCAAAGGCAACCCCCGCTTCGTGGGTCACTTCGTATTCATTATCTCGAAGATGCTTCCGGCCCAGACCACCACCAATGACGACTCGGCCATCATCGAGAGCCACCGCTTGATGCCAGACCCGACCCGCGAGATCATTGGGAAGAAAATCGCTGCTTGCTGGATCGGTTTCCCGAGCATTACCCACCTCGAAAGCAGATTCCGTTCCTAAATCCACCACTTGAACTTTGTGGGTCATGCTTTGAATCAAGTTTTCTTTGGCAACGCCGCTGCCTGGAATGCGCAGTCTTAACCACTCCAAGTTGCAGAAGTTTGGACTCGACAAACCATCGCATGAAAGCCCGGCCGACGAGAGATCCGGAAAGCTCGTGAAGCCACCGTAGACCAATACTTTACCATTCACATCGGTTGCCGTGTGACCAAAAACAGCCTCCGGCAGTGTCGTGTATTCAGACACGATGATATCGCTCGGCGGACCATTTAGGTTACTGATCTCCTCCACGGCAGCGATTGCGCCCGTGGTGTCGAAACCACCGATAATCAGTGCCTTTCCTCCCGACTGATTGGGTCGCTTGACCAACTTACCACCCGCTCGAGGTCGATTCAGGAACGAGCTTGCTGGCGTGAACTCTCCGCTGTGCCTGTCGGCGCCCAACTCGAACACGACAATCGTCGGTGCCGTATTCCCTTCCACTCCCACCAAATCAGGATCGAGACTGGGAAAACCCGGTCCATTCAACTTGAAGATCCCGCCAGCGAGTAGGGCCTTCCGCTCGGTGATCGCCATGGCCGAGTGATGCACTCGAGCATAGCGAGCGTTGGTGCCCATGGCGATTGCGTTGGTCCACGGACTGGCCGCGTCACCGTTTGAGTACGATTTATAAAGTGTCGCGCTGAAGAGGTAAGCGGTTCCGAGAACCTCCTCGGCACCGTCTGTATTTCGCAGCCGGCGTCCGCCCGCAATGAGCACAATATCCTCACCCAAGAGCGTGGCGCTGTGAAACGAGCGAGCCGGTGGAGGTGGGAGTGGCAACTCCTCAAAAAGGCCCGTTCCCGGATCGAAAAGTTCGGCCGTCACCAGATCGGTCACGCCAATCCCTTCACCTGCTTGACGACGGCAAGTCTCGCCCGAGTCGCAAGTGGTTCGACCACCGACAAGCAGCACCTTTCCAAGGGCAGGCACATAGGTCGCAGTGTGGCCGTAGCGGTCGGCAACCATTTGCGAGCAAACCTCACCTGCATTCACCAAATCGAAGGATCGCTTCAGATCCGTTGTCGGCGAGAATCTACCCACTTGCATCAAAGGCAAGAAGACCTGGCGGTCGCCGTTGTCGTCGTCGCTAAAGGCCAAGTGGCCTGATGCGCCATAACCGAGGATGGTGCTGGCTTCGAACTGAGGCTCCGGGCTTTCAGAACCGAACCATCGAACCACAAAGGGGCTGTCCAGATCCCCCTCGCTGGTCATGTAGGTAGGAACACCTTCAAGGTTGATCTGGCCGGTGGTGTAGTCGCTACTCACACCGTAACGTTCCTCATCCAGGGCCGCATTCCGGCGAGTCGGATCCTCAACCACCACTCGAACCGTCTGGATGTGCTGTGTAAATGAGCGGTTCTTGCACATTTGTGCGACGCGCACATCGATCTGGCGGCTGTTGGAGCAAGCCCCGAGCGAAAGCAACACAGTGAAAATGATAAAGCGGATCATTGTGTATTCCAAGTAACCCCGACGTTCACCTCTGAGGGCGCGCCGGTCAACTGTTGATAAGCGAAATATCCACCCCCGATAGCAAGGACGCTGGCGGCGCTAATTCCCCCCACCATACCCCAGTTCACGCGACTGCGTCTGCGACGCAGGCGACGCCGGGGGCCATCATCACCGGACCAAGTGCGTGCCGCCTCCCGGGGACGGTCATCATCTCGACGACGGCTCCGATCCGAGCGTCGATCATCGTCCCGCCCTCGTTCGGCCCGGTCCCGATCTCGGCCGCCTTCTCGACGGGCATCCCGTCGACGGTCATCACGGCCATTATCATCATCCCAATCTCGATCGCTTCGACTCCGGCGGTCTCGATCCCGACCCCTTTGTCGGTCATCATCACGGTCCCAGTCATCGGCGCGATCTCGACCGGCTCGCTCCTCCCGGTCTCGTCGGCCTCGGCGTTCGTCGCGCCGAATAGGCCCTGAACGACGTCCTTCGTCCTGTGAGTCCCGACGCGCACTTCGGCGGTCCCGATCCTCACGGTCGCGACGCTTGCGGTCCTCAAACATCTTCTGACGCTCTTCTTCTCGTTGACGTGCTCTTTCCTCCGCTTCCCGCTTTCGATCTTCCGCCGTTCGTCGCCGTAGAGGCCCACGATCGCCAGCTCCTCGGCTCGCCGTTCGACTGGCCTTGCCGCCAGCAACCCAGGGAACATCGCGGAGGGGAAGTGTCGCTCGCTTGAGTTTCGGAATCAGCGCAAGGTCAGCGCTGAGTGACTTCCCTTCGAATCGTTCGGTCAGGGCTTTCAACGTATCGGCAAAACCGTACATCTCAGTGCCAGTGGTTAAGAAATCGGTGTCGAAGTTCATGGGTTTAAACTCATGAATCTGTCCCGCCACATTGAACGCAATCAATCGGACACGGATCGCCGCCCCTTCCTGCGCAATCACACCAAAAAGACCAACCTTCGCTCCCTTCCCCATGGCAGACAGCAGTTTGGATGCAGAGGAGAGCCCACCTTTCGTCAAGAGGTTGTCCCGAAGGGCTTGAACCATTTCTCCTTTGCGGGCGCCTCCAAGCTTAGCGCTCAGTTTGGCCCACACCTCGACAGCTTCACTGCCCACCTTCACCGTCTGCCCCCATGATTTCAAACCAGGTTTGATCACACCAACCACATGGTCTCCAGGCGGCAATTCCTTAATCCGAACCGGTGCTTCGCCCAGTGAGCGACCGTTCACATAAACCTGAGCGTGGGGCTCATCGGACCGAATCACCAATTCACCCGCAACTCGCCGGCGACGGCGGCTGTTTGCATCGGCAATCGCTTCCTCAAAGGCTGTCGAGAGTTGTGCATCCCCTTTCGACGCTGCAACCGGGTCGCATTGAGCAGCAAGCTTATCCAATATCTTCTCTGCTCGCTTCGCATTGCCTCGACGGAGATCTGCCTCAGCGACCAATGCCAGGCTTCGGCAAAGCTCGGTGGGAGAACGCAGATGTTCTGCATTTTGTAAAATCTGGCGAATCACCTTCGACGCATGCTTCTTTGCCATCCGAAATCGAAGCTTTTGAGTGTACTGCTCGGCACGCCGAAGTTCCCGTTTCCAAACCTGAGTCAAACGCCCAGAGGGGTCTTTGTAGGCTTTCGCATCCACACGTAGATCGTAGCTTTGCAGATCGAAGCCAGCCTGACGAAACTCAGAGGCGACGTTCTTGTAGGTTTCGGCGACGAGTTCGCCTTTCGCCATCTTCCAAACAGGCTGGAAAGGAATAACAAAGACAGGAACCTTAGGCTTCTTCGCCTCCTTGTTTCCCTCGGACAGAAGATCATCAACATCATCTGCCCCCGCGTGGGCTCCTGTGAGCGTCAAAGCCGATAACACCAGGCTAAAAGCGAGTCTTTTCAATCTGATTCCGTTCATGTCAACGAGGGGTCGACCCTTCTAGGCGGGGTCGGTTAGCATGCAGCAGGTAGCCTTTCAATGATCCTGTTTGGACAGCTTTCCATATTACGACGACTTCTGCTCGCCTATTTTCTGCTGATTGTGGTGGTGGGTGCGGTCACATCGGTGGCTAGTCTGCGAATCTGGAACTCGACAACGCAGATGGTGCTGACCGGTGATGGTCTTCTGCCCCTTGCCAATGCACTCGGCGAATTAAAGGCATTAAGTGCTGCCACGAGCAGCTACCTAGAGGCGCGACCGAATGCCACTCAAGAGGACGAGATTGCCCGTTACAGTGGCGCTCTAAAAACCAGAGCAAAGCATCTCGAGAAGCACCGCGAAAAGCTTTTAACCAAATGGTCTGACCAAGGCTTCATACCGGCCATTACCGACAGCCTAGGCGAGCTCGTGCAAACCCTTGAGGTGCTTTCATCGGAACCGGAAGAGACAAATCTTAGCAGCGATCTTCGTCAGATCGACGAACAGACCCAGCGAACTCTCGTCCTTACCCGAGCTCGACTCACTCAATTCACCCGTCGAGCGGAACAGATACGCTCCGGGGAGTTGCGACTCCTCATCGGTCTCGCCATCGCCGGCGTTCTCGCAGTGATTCTGCTGTCCGTTGCGATGATTGCACCGTTACGTCGACTCCAACTCTTACGCCAAGCCGTCCATGATCTTGAACGGGGTAGACCGGTCCCGGAACTGGCGGGGGGTCAGGATGAGATTGGTCGAGTTCTGCAAGCCTTCAATCGAATGGTTGAAGCGATCCGCAGAAGGGAAGGAGTTCTCGGCGATGAGCGTAGTCAGGCCCGTGCGCTCCAAAGAGAAGCCGATAACCTCGTGGAATCCATTCCCCTCGCGATCGTGCTTGCAGATGGCTCGGGACGCGTCCGTCGAATCAACCGAGCCGCCCGAAACTTACTGGGAACACGGCCCCAGGACTTGGTGGGGAAAAGTCTCAACGCCCCCCCCATCGGGCCGCTGTTGCCCGGGGGAGAGACCCGGCTGCAAAGTATTTTGTCTGGGGACGAGCAGTGGGTGATGGAAGAGGTCTCCCACGGTGCAAAACAAACACTGACGGTTCACTTAATCCCCCTTGAAGATCGGGGCGAACGCGTTCTGACCAGCCAAATCAAGGGTGCAATCCTCGTGATCGAGGATGTGAGTCGGCGAGTTCAAGCGGAAGAAGGCCTGCGGCGTCACGAACGTCATGCAGCCATGGGTCGGGTTGCGGCTCGGGTGGTCCATGAGGTCAGGAACCCCTTGTCTACGATCGGCCTGGCAGCCCGAATGCTCAGCGATGACCTTCCCAAAAACTCAGATCCCGAGGGCTGGCTTGCACAAATTCGCTCAGAGGCGGAACGACTGGAACGTGTCACTGATGCTTATTTACGCCTTGCCCGATTACCAGACCCCCAACCCAATCCGATTATACTCGCCCCCTTCGTGAAGGAAGTGGCTGCCTTTCTCAATGATCCACGAATCAGCGTCGAGATCGATCATGAACTCCGAGTGATGGCTGATATCGATGGCTTAAAGGGAGTTTTGATGAACCTGATTCAAAATGCCCAGCAAGCACTGGGTGAAGAAGGGGGCAGTATCCAAGTGCAAGCAAAAGGGGAGGGCGACCGGACGGTCTTAACCATCACAGATAACGGTCCTGGGCTCCCTAACAATGTGCTTCAACAGTTGGGCGAACCCTTCGTCGATGGTCGTCCTTCAGGAACAGGACTTGGAATTGCACTCGCAATGGAAATTCTCTCCAACCAAGACGGCCATTTGACCATCGAAAATGGCGAACAGGGTGGAGCGCGTTGCCTGATTAACCTACCCCAGGCTTAAGGTTCCTCCCCCGATTCGCTCGGCCGACCCCGTCATCAACAGAAACCCCTCATTCGTTTGATCGAAGATGAGTTCGCCTCCCGGCAGGTGAGTGCGTACAGGCCACTGGCTTCGGTTGGCTTGAACAGCAGCCCAAGCGGCGGCGGCGGCTCCGGTACCACAGGCCTGTGTCACCCCCACCCCACGCTCAAAGTGCCGAATCTGCAGAATGCCACCCACTTCATGGACAACATGGACGTTGGTACCCTCTGGAAATCGATGGTCTTGCTGCATTCGTTCGCCCAACGAGATCAAATCGATCTGCGGATTGGGGCTAAAGAAAATAGCATGGGGATTACCCACATCAACGCCATAGAAGAAGGACTCTTCGAAAGCAGCAGCCTGTGATCCCGTGGCAGACCACCACCGAGGTGTTCCGACGGTGACACACACTTGGTCCTTCTGAACCGATTTGACTTCGTGGCGAGCGATGTCCGTGACCACGCCCTCTCTGAGGTCGTATCCTGCCTCGAACAGATAGCGAACCACACACCGTAAACCGTTACCGCACATCTCGGGCCGGCTTCCATCACGATTGTAAATAATCAAGCGTGCCGGCTGATCACTTGGCGGAGTGACCAGTAGGAGACCGTCAGCGCTCAATCCACGGCTGCTGTCACACAGGGATTCTGGGGCTACGCCTGGGGGCAGTGACTCGACAAGAATGAAGTCATTGCCCAGTCCCGACCATTTCTCGTAGGTGAATTCCAAGAAACCCTCCAGATGAGCGGCACCTTCGCCCACCCATGGATAGCACCTCTCCGAAGGGAGGAACATGCGAATAGGATGTATCGCACTTCTACTGACGGTCGCATGTGCACCACTCACTCCACGCCAGGAAGCACAAAGGGTCGCCATCGATAAAGCGCTCGTCGGCAAGAAGGTCTATGCTCAGTGTGCCTTGTATCGAGGTTGGTTCTGGGACGACCCCACGCGAGATCTTTTGGCGCCCCATCCTGTTCTTCATCGGATTTGGTTGCTGGATCGCCGTGGAAAAAATGTACCCACCCGTCTCCGGCTAAAACGCGTACAGCCGGGCAGCATTTGGTTCATCGAACGCATCTCCCACCCCTTGGGGCTTGAGCGAGCGAGTCGGCCCTTGCTCAGTCCCCGACACTTAAGCTGGATTCACCTTCGCAAAGGATCCAGCCAGGCAATCGTTCCGATTCCAGAGAGACTCGACACGGAGTCTGCTGTGTTGAACTGGTTCACTCAACTCTTTGCCGAGGTCCCGCCGAACATTTTGGACATCACTCCACCAGCACACCGCCGGGCGATGAAGCAGGGGCGCTTGGTCGCTGGAATGTCCAGCGCCGAAGTCCAGACGGCGCTGTGTCAACCCGACCAAATCTGGCGGGATCAAACCGTGACCCCCGCTGTCGAAAAGTGGATTTACCTCAATCAAACCGGAGATCACCTTGTGGCGGTCTTCCTCGACGGTAAAGCCACGGGTCAAACGGTGAGGATGACCCCGGAAGACTACGAGGCTCTACCTCGTCGTACCCAACAGAAAACCGAGGGGGCGGCTAATCCTCCTGCGCCTTGAATGCGAGATGCAATTCATCCAACTGCACCTCGTCAATGCGACCGGGTGCCTGAAGCATTAAATCCTGAGCGCGAAGGGTCTTTGGAAAAGCGATCACCTCGGGAATCGACTGGGCTCCCACCATGAGCATCACCAAACGGTCCACACCGAGCGCAATACCCCCATGGGGTGGCGGCCCATAACGGAAGGCATCGAGAAGAAAGCCAAACTTCTCCTGCTGCTCAGCCGGTGACAAACCAAGCACACGGAAGATCGCCTCCTGCATTTCTCGCTGATGAATACGAATCGAGCCACTACCCAACTCATAACCATTGAGCACCAAGTCGTAGGCCTGACTCGGCAAGCCGACGGGATCCGCCTCGAGGACTGCAGGGTCGCTTTCCTCGGGCGCTGTAAAGGGATGGTGACTGGACAACAAAGCCCCCGTGTCTTCATCCCGTTCAAAAAGAGGAAAGCGAGTCACCCAACAAAACGGGAACACCTTGGGATCGGCTAAGCCCAATTGCGCCGCCAGGTGTTTCCGCAGCGCATTTAAGCTGGCGTTGACCACCTTTTCTTTGTCGGCGACGAACAGCATCAGATCGCCGGATTCAGCCTCAAGCCGCTGGCGAAGACCCGTGGCAGCATCGCCCGTGAAAAATCGGGCGATGCCCCCCTGAAAACCATCCTCAATCACCTTGGTCCAAGCAAGTCCTTTGGCACCGTAGGGTTTAACAATCTCGATCAAGTTTTCGATCTGCTTACGGCTCCAATCACCTCCCCCTTGCAGGCAGATTCCTTTCACCGCACCACCGGCTTCCAGTGTGCCCGTGAAAACGCCAAAATCACTGTTGATCACGAGGTCATCGACCCGCCGCAACTCCATCCCAAATCGAAGATCGGGAGCATCCGAGCCAAAGCGCTCCATCGCATCGGCATATTCGATCCGTGGAAAGGGTGTTTCAATGTCCACATCGAGCACTTTTTTAAAGGTATGAACCATCAAACCCTCGATGACACCCAGGACTGAATCGACCGTCGCAAAGCTCATTTCCATGTCAATTTGAGTAAACTCGGGTTGACGATCCGCCCGTAAATCCTCGTCTCGAAAACAACGAGCAATCTGAAAATATCGATCGTAGCCGGCAACCATGAACAGTTGCTTGAACAACTGAGGACTCTGAGGAAGCGCATAAAATGTGTTGGGATGGACTCGACTGGGGACAACGTAGTCTCGAGCCCCCTCCGGTGTCGAACGAATCAGAAAAGGGGTCTCCAACTCGAGGAAGCCTTCGCTGTCCATGAACTCCCGAACGGCCTGATTAAAACGGTGTCGCTGAATCAGATTCCGCTGCATGGTTTGACGACGCAGATCCAAGTACCGGTACTTGAGTCGAAGTTCTTCTGCAGCATTGACATCGTCTTTGATCTCGAAGGGAGGAGTCTCCGATTCGGTCAGGATCTCGAGTTCGAGTGCACGCACCTCGATCGCCCCTGTGGCGAGTTGCCGATTCACCGTGCCACCGTTGGCTACACGATCGTCCACACGTCCTCGAACGGCGATCACCCACTCGTGTCGCAAGCGCCTTGCCTTGGCGTCCAACTCGGCATCAAGTTCCTGGCCAAACACAACCTGTGTCACTCCACCCCGATCCCGCAAATCGATAAATCGTCGCCCACCCAAATCCCGCCAGGCATCGACCCATCCCATCAGGATGACCTCTTCCCCTGTGTGTTCAAGATGCAATGCACCACAATCGTGGGTTCTTCCAACTTCCAGCAAGCCCATGGCGACTCCTCCACGAGCGCCCGCTAGCGCGAAGCAGCCGCCTTGGGAAGGCGCCTTTAAGATGCCCCCGACATCAGACCGAGGTAAATGAAGGTCCGAGGGATCCGCAAAGCCATTCCGACGAGACAAGACCGTAACGAAAATCCCATGGCGCCGGCCAACCAGCACACAGGACAATAGGGAACAGGGGTTACGGCCGCAACGGCAAGCCACACTGGCCCTTGAGCTCGCATCGGCGCAAACCAAGGACGCTCCTGAAAGCGTTCGACGACCCCTAGCCCCTGACCCAGCCAACGGCCCAAACCATACCCACACAGACCAGCGAGCATGCTCGCTGTGCCCCCAAGCCCCGCCAACCACCACCAGGGCTCACCGGCAGCCATCGGAAAGTAGAGAACGGTTTCAAAGGGGAAGCCTGGGGTAAAGGTATCGATAAACACGACCAAGAGAAGAATTCCGCCCAATCCCCAATGGTCGAGCATCCAGCGGCCTAATCGTTCCACGTCATCGCCGTAGAAACGACTGGCGAGATACGCTCCAAGCATGAGCGCCGTCAGTCCCAAAGCTAATTTCGGCCAGGGCAAGCGATAATCGTGTCGGACCTCAGCCACCCCGTTTAAGCACCCTTGCGATCATCCGTTTCGCATCTCGATCTTTGACATCGGCCCGCTTGTCCCGTTGATTTTTCGAGCGTCCGATGCCGATCAGGATCTTTACCCTCCCCCCCTTGAAGTAGAGTTTGAGGGGCACGATGAAGAGACCGTCTCGCTGGGTTGCTTTCTGTAAACGGTCCAGTTCTCTGCGGTGGAGCAGTAACTTTCGGCGGCGATCAGGCACGTGATTGTGGTGACCCCCCCCTGGCTTCCAAGGCTCGATCCGAGCGCCGATCAAAAACAGTTCGTCTCCAACAAAGAAGCAATAGCTCTCGGCTAAACTCACCTGGCCGGCGCGGATCGACTTCACTTCGCTTCCGACCAGAGCGACCCCTGCTTCTAAGTCTGACTGAATCGCATAGTTGTGCCTTGCCCGACGGTTTTCGACCGTCGGGTTGGAGGCGCCAGACTTTTTAGCCTTCTTCGACACGATGCTCCGGGCTGGAATCGGATTCTTTGGTTAAAGTGGGCGTGGAGAAGCTTTCCTCGATCGCTGGAAACCGACGACTTTTTACGGCGTCCACGTACTCAGTCATGGCTCCTCGAAGCAAGCCATAGCCATCGATAAAACGGCGCACGAAACGGGGCTTAAAGTCGGGGTTCATTCCGAGCAGATCGGTGCAAACGAGAACCTGTCCATCGCAGCCCAACCCCGCACCGATACCGATGGTGGGTACCGTAACCTCCGCGGTCAACTCCGCTGCAAGTTCACGGGGCATCCCTTCCAGGACGATCATAAAAACACCGGCATCAACTAAGGCTTGGGCATCATCCAAAATCTGCTTCGCCGCCGCTGATGATCGGCCTTGAACCTTGAATCCGCCAAAGGCGTTGACACTCTGCGGAGTCAGTCCGAGATGACCGCAGACCGGAATACCAGCCGCAACAATCGCTGCCACTTGCTCCGCAACAGCTACGCCGCCTTCGAGTTTGACCGCTTCCGCTCGACCCTCCTGAACAAGCCTGCCCGCATTACGAACAGCCTCCTCAACGCTGGTTTGATAGCTCATGAAGGGAAGATCAGCGATCAGGAAGGGGCGTGGCGCACCGCGACGCACTGCACGGCAATGGTAAGCCACCTGTTCAACGGTGACTTCGAGAGTGTTCTCGTGACCAGCGACGACCATGCCCAAGGAGTCGCCCACCAGGATACAGTCAATCCCAGCATCATCGACGATTCGTGCCATCGTCGCATCGTAAGCGGTGGTCATGGTCAGGGTCGCTGAATCATTTTTGGCAGCGACCAAATCGAGGATAGTGACCTTTTTCACGGTTCACCTCCGGTTGTCTGTGCCCCTTTACCTCCGATGACCACTGGTCGAGATCCTTTGTCAGGATTCCCGCCAACATCTTCAGTCCGGGCAGCGCTTCTTGCTAGATCTCAGGGACGGCGTCCAGCACCTTTCGACAGACACGGTCGAGGGCGGCTGGGTCTTTCCGGTAATCCAACTCATCCGTATCGATCACCAACAGTGGCGCTTCATCGTAATGCTCGAAAAACTCTTCGTAAGTCTCCACCAACTCTTTCAGATAATCCAGAGTCATGGCCGTTTCATAATCTTTCGCACGGGTTCGAACCCGATCCATCAACAATTCTGGATGGGCTCTCAGGTAAACGACGAGGTCCGGCTTGGGCACTCGCTCCACCAGAGCTTGGTACACCGTAAAGTAGAGATCGAGTTCATCATCTGCCAGGGTCATTCGAGCAAAGATCGTGTCCCGACTAAAGACGTAATCTCCGAGGAAATACTCACTGAAAAGGTCCCCCTGCAGGATCTCTTGCTGCTGCCGATAACGACTGAGAAGAAAGAAAATCTGCGCTTGGAATGCGTAGCGCTCTTTGTCTCGGTAGAAATGCCCAAGGAAGGGATTGTCATCGGCTTTTTCCAGAATACGGGTCGCTTTCACTCGCTCGGCGATCGCATTCACCAGGGTTGTTTTCCCTGCGCCGATTGGACCTTCAAAGCCGATATATCGCATGGGGCTCCTCGGCCGGACACGGGCTGTTCTTCTGGTTATCTGCCACTCAGTTGAGGATCAAGGCCTTGGTGAGGGAACGCAGTTGGTTCACCGTTAAACGCTCGCCACGGAGCCTCGGATCAATTCCAAGTTCGCTGAGAACACCGTCGATCCGCTCAAGAGATCCAACACCACCTTTTTTTAAGTTATTTCGTAAGGTTTTTCTTCGTTCCGCAAAGACGATTCGAACCATCTGGGCGAACTGAGAATCCTCGATACCATCCACTTCGGCTCGAGGACTCAACGCAACCACCGCGGAGTCCACTTTCGGTGGCGGGTGAAAACATCCGGGCGAGACTTCGCCCACCCAGCGCACATGGCAAACTCGAGACACTTGTGCACTCAACCCACTCCAGTGCACCGAGCTTGGCTCTGTGGCGGCCACCCGCTGCGCCACCTCTTTTTGAAACATAAAAACAGCACGTACCCACCGCTGCCTTTGGGCAAGCAAATGAAACAGAATCCTCGAACTAATGTGGTAGGGCAGATTACCCACCACAACCCACGGTGTTTCCTCCTCGGGAAGGGTGTAGGTGAGCGCATTGGTTTCAAGGACCTCGAACCCCGATGCGTGGGAGAATCGTTCCTGCAACAAGGGAACGAGATCCCGATCTCTCTCGATGGCAGTGACTCGCTCTCTTTGCCGCAGAAGGGCTGCAGTCAGGTCGCCAAGCCCAGCACCAATTTCGAGAACTGGGTGTCCCTCCAGCCCCGAGATCGTGGCCTGAACGATCTTGTCCTGAGTCCCCTGATCATGGAGAAAATTCTGGCCCCAGGCTTTCTTCGCCCAGAGTCCAGCGGCTTGGAGTCGCTTTTTGGGGTGGCTCAGACTTCGCTCTGCTTGGCGAGGTAGTCGGCCCTCAGGTCTTCGACCGGTCGACGCAGCGAAGTTGCAACGTCCTGGGCAAAGCGAGCGTGATTCGCTGCCACTTCCCGAAGGGCCAAAACAGTCTCTTTGTTCTTGGCATGCTCGACGGTGGGGGTATCCCCCTTGATCAAGTCACGAGCACGGCGGCTGGCGAGATGCACCAATGCAAAGCGGTTAGGAACCACTTCGAGACAATCTTCAACGGTAACGCGTGCCATGGAATGCTCCGAAGGTCTGGGCGGCGCTCTCTACAAGGGCATTGGCTTTGGATCAAGGGCCGAATCGACCGGTCCAAGCCGCCCTCATGATCAATAAGCCATCAAATCCCGAATCCCCTGGGTGATTTGTGCCTCATTGACCATCCGAGCGTCCTCCAAAATACGACTGAACGCCACCGGTGCCTCTTTCGAGGTCACTCGAGTCACGGGCGCATCCAACCAATCAAAGGCGTTTTGTGCGATCCAGGCCGAGACTTCTCCCGCAAAGGTACCAAAGGGGCTGTCTTCACTGACAACGATGACACGCCCCGTCTTTTTCACCGTCTCAAGCACTGCCGCTTCATCAAAGGGCTTGATACTCCGCAGATCGAGAACCTCCACATCGATGCCATCAGCCTCCAACTTTTTCGCACTACGTAAAGCGAAGTGAACGGGGATACCGTAGGTGATCACACTAAGATGAGTTCCTGAGCGTCGAATCTTCGCTTTGCCGAAGGGGATGGCGTACTCATCACTCACCTTCGGACCTTGGGCGAAGATTTGATTGTAGAGAAACTTCGGCTCGAGAAAGAAGTTCAGTCCACGACTACGCATGCAAGTCCGCAGCAAGCCTGCTGCATCGTCGGCAAAGGCGGGCATTACCAAGCGAACCCCAGGTAATGCACTGAATAACCCTTCCACCGTTTGGCTGTGATACAAGCCACCGCCAATATAAGCGCAGGATGCCAATCGGGCCGTGATCGCCGGCGAAAACACGCCATTGCTCCGATAATAGTCGTGACTTGTTTCAACGATCTGCTCCATCGCTGGCCACACGTAATCGGCGAATTGCGCGGCCTCGATCACCACCGATATATCTTCTTTATACCGGCACATCCCATTGGCCGTGCCCACGATAAAGTCCTCGGCGATTGGCGCATTTCGCACCCGACCGGGGCCAAACTCCTGCAGTAAGCCCTTGGTCACGTTAAAGACACCGCCCTTTTCTTTGCTGGCGCAATCTTGCCCCCACACAAAGGTGTCGGGGTTGTGACGAAACTCCGCCTTCAAAGTCTCATTGATCGCTTCCCGAATTCGCCACTTCTCCTCGGTATTGATGAGTGCGGCATCATCACTCCCTTCGTACCCCGGAGGGGTGACATAATCGAGGACTGTCGCCGGATCCGGCGTGGCCGCAGCCTCAGCCTTCTTCTGCATTTCCGCCAGGTCGGCGTCATTCGTCGCCTCCAGATCCGCCAACTTCTTTTCGGTGGCGACCTTGGACTTGATCAAATGAGCTCGGAAAGCCGGTAGCGGATCCATCTCCGCCACTTCTGACAACTCATCCTCGTCCCGATACAGAGTGTGCCGGTCCGAATTCGAATGAGCGTCGATTCGAACGCAATCTGCTTCGATCAATGCCGGTCCTTGGCCGGAACGAATGTACTTCAAACAGTTCTGCACGCCTCGCCAGCAGTCATAAGGATCGCCCCCATCGACCACTTCGATGTGAAGATTGCCCAGACCACTGAAGTTCTTCGAAATCTGTTCATGGTTAGCGGTGGAGTTCGAAAGGGGGACGGAAATACCATAGTGATTATTCTGAATCACGAAGAGGACGGGTAATTTCTCGTTACTCGCCCCGTTTAATGCTTCAAAACAGTAGCCTTCACTCGTCGCTGAATCACCAGTGCTGGCAACGGCGATCGCCGTGTCTTTGACAGCAACTCCCTCGAGCTCCCGATAATATTTGATCGCTCGGGCGGTCCCCACCGCATGGAGATAATGATTACCCGTGCATGAACTCACATTTTGGATGCCAATCTCCGGTTTACCGAAGTGATTGGACATGTGGCGACCGCCGGACACCGGATCATCAGCTCTAGACAAGCCATTGAGGATCAACTCGTAAAGGGTAACACCACCCGCAAGGTTCGTCAGCGTGTCCCGATAATAGGGAAACATGAAATCGGTCCCCCCGCGAAAAGCCAGACCGACCTGAAGCTGAATCCCATCGTGGCCGGCGAAGGCAGCGTGGTAGCCCCAGCCCATCCCTTTACGAATGTACTTTCTCGCCTCATCGTCCAGACGACGCCCACGATGCATCAAGCGGTACCACTCCAACTGCTCTGCCTTGGTGGGTGCCTTTAATTTGCCACCGGTCTTGAAGCTGCGCAGCTTTGGCTTCGCCATCATGTTCTCCCTTGCGGATATTCTCTATCGCGGTCGGAGGCTGGCCTCCAGTAACCGCTCTTATTTCACGGTCACTTTAATCGTCGTGCTCAACTCGTCGCCGTAACTCTGATGCAAACCATCGGCGAACTGCAGCGTGAGCGTATGCTCACCGGGCGTCAACTCCACGGTCGCCGTCGTCTGGCCACTGCCGTAATGTTTGTGCTGAGCATCAGAAGGAACCACCTGCCCCAGCGCGATCGACTTACCATCGATAATCAGATGATGGTGGCCTTTGGTTTTGTCCTGAGCATTCTGACCTGCAGGACTCAACTCCATCCCATCGAGACCAAAATTAAGGGTGAGCGGACTGGACACAGTATCACCGTCTTTCAAGCCGACAAAGTAGACCCGTCGATGGGCTGCTTTACCCACCACTTCAATATTGACTGTACTCGCCCATTCGGGACCGAAACTACGATGGGCTCCATCTGCAAAGAGCAATGTCAGCTTGTGTTTGCCGACCGGCAGGTCAAGCGGTGCGCTGGTCTGTCCTTTGCCGAAGTGAATATGCTGGGCATCCGAGGGGATGACTGTCCCCGCGGGAGTCGTCTCTGTATTCACAAGCAAATGAAAGTGCCCCTTGTCTGGGTTTTCGGGCTCCGTACCGGCCGGCGCCACCTCTTTACCCTGGATGCGAAACTGTAATTCGAATCCCTGCGGCAGCTTTGCTCCATCACGGACGTTGAATCGAACGCCTTGCGGTTGGACGGGCACCGCAGCCTGCTTCGACACGGGCTTGGCGGCGACCTTGTCCGCCGGTGCCGCCGTCTCTACTTTGGCCTCTCCAGTCGGTTTCTCCGCCTTTTTACTCGTGCAGGCCATCGCACCAAAAGCCAACGCTACGGCAGCAACTAAACGAACCATATCAACCTCCATGTGCGGCGCTCCTTACCCCGGCTTTGATGCGCTGACTAGCCAGTCCTGCACCCGAATCGGCTCCCTGGAAAAGCCACCGTAACCCGCGAGAAATAACCGCCGTTGAAATCCGTATCCTTTGAGGCGGGTCTCGTCACATTCACCATGGGCGCGGAAACCTTAAACACAACCCTCTCAAAATATTTCGAGTCGTTTTTTTGCGCTCGCACCCACCTGCACCCACAGTGGAGGTGCAGGAACCCCCAAGCACCCCCAGTCACTGGATACATCATGCGCCTTCTCACCCTCGTCGCTTTTCTCTCCGCAACCCTTGCCTACGGATATGGTCTCTGGAGTCCTGCAGGGGAACGGCTCCAAGCCCGCCTGAGCCTGACGGCAAAAACGCAAAAGCAAGTGACGACGAAGAACCGGACCAACAAGTCGAAACGCCCTCATCCAATGAAACGCATCGATCCGGTCCTTGAGACGCAACTCGAGCAAATGATGGCATCCTATGATCTGCCCTACGGTGCCGTCGCCATCATCGACGTACACAGCGGTCGCACGCTGGCTGCCGCAGGTCACAGCAAGCGAGAGCCTGCGAAATCCAGTGATATGGCTTTCATGCCTCGGTTTCCCAGCGCCTCGGTGTTTAAAGTCCCCAGCGCAGCCGCCCTGCTCGAAGCGGACACCTTCAATCCAAAGCAATGCGTCAAGTATCGTGGTGGGCGACGACGGATTCATCCTGGTCTCTTGAAGCCGCGGCGCGGCGAAGGACGTTGCGCTAACCTTGAGCGAATGGTCTCGAAAAGCGTCAACGTTGCCCTTGCCCGAAGCATCTTCGGTCATGTCGATCGTGATCAATTGGTGGATGTCAGTCGTCGGTTTGGTTTCGAAAAGACGTTTCCAGGCTTAGAGCGCTTTGGGGTCAGCCAGTTCGATCTACCATACGAGCGCAAGCAAATGGCCATTCGTAGCGCAGGCTTCGGAGACCATCGGATCAGCGCTTATCATGCCGCCGCTTCGATGGCGATGATCGCACGGGGGGGGAACTGGGGGAACTTGGCGCCGAAAGGTGTCAAATCCCAGGCTTTAAAGCCAAGCGTTGCTCGTCGGTTGGCTAAACTCATGGAAGCGACGACAGTGACGGGAACCGCTCGCAAGCGCTTTCACCCTCGGAAGCGAGGCATGCGTAATCTTCGCAGTGCCGGGAAGACGGGGTCGCTGATCGTGGATGGCTTAGATCACAGCTGGTTTGTTGGTTTCGCCCCTGCCGAAGATCCTCAAATCGCATTCGCTGCCATCGTGGTGAATGACATCAAAGAACTCTGGCATATTCGGGCTTTGGACCTCGCACAGGCTGCGGTCAAAGCCAGTCTGTTCGGGGTCACGCCACCACGGGCCAACAGCCTCGTGGCCCTGACCAAAACGACCAAGGGCAGAAATCGTCGGCGCTAAGGCGCTTTGGCTGGCGACGGTGGTTCCGCAGGCACCATTTCGCCCCCTGGGGGGCCCATACGGGGTTCCGCAGGCGTGGGAGGGGTGTGTCCAAGCCGACGCAGTTCACCGTCGACCAGTTCACCAAAAAGTTCCGGTGCAACGCCGTGCACTGGCATTCCATTCAGGTAGATACTGGGCGTCGATGACACACCGATTGCATCACCAGCGGCAATGTCCTTGTCGATGATCTGATCCAAAGCCTTCTCGTCTTTGAGACAGGTTTCAAAAGCAGCAACATCATCGATACCCACCCCAAGGGCATGTTCTTTCAAACCGGCGGCATCATAGCCCTGCCTGCGCTCGAAGAGACGGTCATGAAAGGCCCAAAAGCGCTCCTGACGATGGGCACAAATCGCCCCCCGGGATGCTTTCCGAGCGTTCTCGTGGAAGCTCAGAGGAAAATGTCGAAACTGCCATCGCACCAAGCCACCAAATCTTTGTGCCATTTGGCTAACAACCATGGCTTGCCGGGCACAATGGGGGCATTCAAAATCACTAAAGATCACCACGGTCACCGGCGCACTCTCCGGTCCGAGGGCAGGGGCTGAGGCGCTTGCTGCCTTAAAGCGAGGCAGTTCGGGCGCTGGGACCTGATCCTCAAACTTGTACCGATTGAGCAATTGACGGAGGAACTCACGTTTGGCCTCCCGACCAAACTGCTCCTCCAGTTGGCTACGAATCGCCTCCTTCACCTCCTCGAAGGGGCGGTGCCCCAGGGAATCTTTATTCCCCTCATACACCGCCTTCAGAATTTCCGGCGTGACGGGCTGTGCACCCAGTTGTTCCATCGATGCTTTCTCGTACTGCTCTGGATTCATCCCCTGAGCTTTCGCTGCTTTTGCGAGCGCCTTTTCCATCGCCACCTCACGGGCCATCGATTTCATCAACTGCCAACGCCTCAGCGCCGCTTGCGCGTCGTGGGCCTTGATGTGCTGTGTCATCGATGCAGACATCTGATCCTCATAGACCGTTTCACCGTCCACAACGGCCAGCACCCGTCGGCTGGGTTTCTTCTGCTTCGCTTGAGCCTCTGCCAAGGGAGCCTGATCTTCCCCTTTTGCGTCTTTCGGTGCCGGATTGGAACAAGCCATCAACACACAACTCATCAGAACCAAGTACTTCATGATCATCAGCCCACTTGAGACACTGGCACACCACCCATGGCATCCAGCTTGGCAGCCACCTCCACCAGAAGGTCTTTCCGGTGACGGTAAGGAAGAAAGGCGCTCTTGAACCCCTGAATCACCAGGCGCTTGAGCTCCGTAAACGTAAAATCAAATGTATCGACAGCGAGTAGGTACTCGTCGGTCACCGTGGTGTCCGTGATCAGACGGT
This sequence comes from Myxococcales bacterium, assembly GCA_002696345.1. GTDB lineage: Bacteria > Myxococcota > UBA4151 > UBA4151 > UBA4151 > UBA4151. Next base: position 71,682 of record NZRT01000062.1, on the reverse strand, counting down.
TGTCCGTGCTGATCGCCAACCTTAAACCCGTGTCGTAGTAGTGACGCAAAGGATGGTCTTCAAGCCGTGCCACCGCCCGAGTCTGGAGGTTTGATTTCAAACAGATTTCAATGGGGATCCGACGGTCGTTGACGTAGTTCAATAAACTACCATCTTCCACCAAGCGGACACCATGACCGATTCGATGACTACCGCAATAATGCAGGGCCTCATGGATCGAATCCGGGCCATCGGCCTCACCGGCATGAAGCGTACAGTTCATGTTGTTGTTCCGGATCAGGTAAAAAGCCTCTCGGTGATCTTTGGCTGGATGGTGAAGTTCCGCGCCTGCTAGATCAAAACCAACCACCCCACGGTCTTTAAAGCTGACGGCTAATCGAGCCAAGCGCAGGCTGGTTGGGGCATCGATATTCCGTAAACCGCAAATGATTACCCCCGAGGAGACGCCGAGTTCTCGACGCCCGCGTCGGAGTCCACTCAAGACGCTCTCAACGATTGCATTGCGATCGAGTCCCTTGCCGAGATGTAACTCGGGGCAAAATCGGACTTCGATATAGCGAACGCCGTCGGCATGGGCATCAACGGTCAACTCATAAGCGGCTCGTTCCAAAGCCCAATCCACTTGAAGGACGGCACATGTGTATTTGAAAGCCACCAGGTAATCGACCAAGTCCTCACAGATCTCCCCCATGTGAATGGCTTTGGCCAAGCCTTCCTCGGTCATGCTCGGCAACTCAACCTTCTGTTCTTTCGCCAAGTCGATGATGGTGCTCAAGCGCATGCTTCCATCAAGGTGACAATGGAGGTCGGTCTTCGGCATCGCCTGGATCAATTCCCGGGTGACGTCCGGGTCATTCGTCGGTAGAATCGTTCTCATGGGATCCCCCTCGCCCTTTAGGGCGGAAAACGCAAGGAGCAACTACTTGGCGCACCGCGTCATTTTCCCTTTGACACGGCGCGTCAAAGCCGCTTTAACGCATTGCGTCAAAAAGCCTTAAGGAGGCATCATGAGCAAGAAGCGTCAAAGCGTCGTAAAGAATATTCTCGCCAAGAGCGAAGAGCGCGTCACGGAAGTTCGGGAGCAACTCGTGAAAAGCGCTGAAGACCTCAAAGACCGGGTGAACAATGCGGTCGAAAGTGGCAAAAACAAAGGTCAAGACCTCATTGACAAGATCAATATCGGCAAAGCCGTAGATCTCGACACCCTCCGGAGTCGTTTGGAAGGACTTGAGCAGGATCTCGAAACCTTGGTCAGCGACCTCCAAGAGCGCATCGGCGACCTCAGCCAACGGGTCGCAGACCTTCGAGGCGCCCGTGTGGTCACCGAGGTTCCAGCCAATGAGCCTGTGATCGCCGAAACCCCAGTACCTGCAATCGAAACCGCTGCCGATCTGGCTGAGAATACGGTCGCAGTCCTTCGGACCATCGCCGCCGATCGCAATATCGACGTTCCCCGTCGCATCCGAAAAGCGGAACTAATCAACTTGATCCTCGCCAACAACTAGGCTGGTTCAAAGTGAGCAGAAAGGGTGCCATTGCGCCCTTTTTGTTTTTTTATCGGCTCGTGGTGGCCAGATTCCTGACTTTATGGCAACGGCACCGAATGGGCTCATTCGACCTCTCGCTACTCTTGCTGATCACCCTGGGCACTTTGGTTCTGGGTCTCCTTGTCGGCCGTCGAGAGTCAATGGCTGCAGATGGCTTCCTCTTGGGCGGACGAGATCTCCCCTGGTGGCTTGCAGGCACCTCCATGGTCGCCACGACCTTTGCCGTCGATACGCCACTGGTCGTCGCCGGCGTCACTGCAACGCAGGGCTTAGCAGGAAATTGGTTCTGGTGGGGACTGCTGTTCTCCCATCTCTTGGTCACCTTCTTTTTGGCTGCTCGGTGGCAGCGGACAGGCTGTACCACCGATGCTGAGGTGGTGACGGAGCGCTACGGTCACGGAAGAGCCTCCCAATGGATGCGCCGCGTTCGAGGATTTTATTTTGCGCTGCCTATTAACCTCTTCGTGATGGGCTGGGTTCTTTCAGCCGGCGCGAAAGTCCTGGCGGTCATCTTCCCCTGGCAGCATTGGCTTGGAGCCGACCTTCTGCAAAAGCTTGGTCACCTTAGTTCGGACATCACGACTCTGTCCCCTGAGGCCATCATCTCCTTGTTTCTCGCTCTGGGTATTGGCCTCAGCTATTCCGCCATGAGTGGACTCAAGGGCGTGGTTGTCACCGACTTCGTCCAATTTAGCTTGGCCATGATCGGCGGTATTGCATTGCTGTCCGCAGCTCTGCAGATGGTCGGAGGACCCACGGAACTAGGTGACGCTCTTGCAGCTCGAGCTCAGGGACTCCCTCCGGATCTCGCGACCCTGGGTCTTCTCGTCGATCCGACCGGTGTCGCCTTCCTCGATGCATGGCAGCAACGGGTGACAATCGGTGACCCGCTGGCATTGATTGGTGCCCATAGCGACCTTGCGCTGACCGCCATGTTGGTCAGTTGGTGGGCAAACAAAAATGCCGATGGTGGCGGTGTACTGATCCAGCGCACCCTGGCGTGCCGCAGCCCTCGAGATGGTTTCCTCGCTTTGGCTTGGTTTAGCGCCGCACACTATCTGCTGCGACCATGGCTTTGGATTGGCGTCGGTTGGGCAGCACTGGTCCTACTGCCCGGCCCCCCCTCTGGTGGCTGGGAGTCCGTTTACCCACAGATGCTAACCAGCTTACTTCCCCCCGGACTGCTCGGTCTTGCAGGCGCGGGTCTGGTTGCGGCTCTTATTTCCACCGCGGACACCCACCTTCATTGGGGAGCATCCTACCTTGCCAACGACCTCACACCCTCCCGAGTAAACCCCAAAAACCGCCTTCGAGTGGCTCGGTGGAGTCAGGTTGTGATGGCGCTTCTCGCGGCCGTCATCGCGCTCAAACTCGATTCGATCGCNCACGCATGGAAAGTTCTGCTCGTGCTCGGCGCNGGGCTAGGCCCTCCGACACTGCTGCGATGGTTTTGGTGGCGTGTTTCGGCACCCGCCGAATTGGCTGCGTTCGGCGTGGGAACNCTGGCAGCNGTTTGGGTTTTGTGGGGAATGGTGANCCCACCNTCGTATGCGATTCAAATGCTCTTTGTGGGCGGCGCAGGNCTTGTCGCCACCNTCGGGGCCTCAGTCATCTGGCCCAGCGACCGCGAGAGGGCATTNAAATTTTTTCGTCGTGTCCAACCCCAAACCACACTGCGAGCGAGCATCCTAGGGTTCCTGGGCTCTGCAGCCTGNCTGATGCTCGGCACAGCTGGCTTCGCCGAGGCGCTAACAGGAACGACNAGNGCCTGGATTCTCGTCGTGATTGGTTTGGCAGGTTACNTTGCAATCGTGCGNCGNTACGCCCGACAACTGGAACCGAAGAACTAGGACGGTTTCGNCGCCTTCGCTTCAAGACTGGTCGTCACNAACAAAGTCAGAGCATCTTTCTCGAAACGGTAGTTGTGACCACAATAATGACAGGTGATCTCTGCGTAGCCNGGCTCTGCAGCCAAGGACAACAAATCCGCCTCCCCNAAAAGCAGAAGCGTACTCGAAGCCCGTTCCAAACTGCAACGGCACCGAAAAGCGACAGGTTGTTCGTCGAGNATATCCACCGCAAAGTCTTTTGCGATTTGCTCCAGCAACGTGTGCGCCGAAGCCGTTAAAGGNAGATGACGAACCGTTCGAGCCACCGCATCAAAGGCGTAGGGATCGTGGTCNGGAAGGCCGAGAAGGCAAGCTCCTTGCGCTCGAACTACATTGAGATNCTGCTCCTCTTCGTCAGAGGCCCGAAGCGTCACTTCCAACCCGAAGGCACTCCGCTCCCCTTCACTACGCTCGATGGCAAGTTCAAGNTCNCNATCGATGCCGCCAGTNGCCAGTTCGGTTTGCCCTTGCTCNAGGCGCCCACCCTCCATCTCTCGGACCGTTCCCACAACNCCCTGTCGACCCAACCCAGCGTGCGCCAACCGGTCCATGTCCTCCAGAGGAAACCGAATCGTGGGCACATGGACGTAGCCGCGTAAGGAACCGTCGGCGTAGGCATCAGCCACCAAACCTCGAAGCGGTCCTTTACTGCTNAACTGAAGTGTCAAACGTTCACTTTTCGGGCGTTGGTGCAGCAACAAGACCGCGCCCATCAATGCCCGNCCCAAAGGAACTGCTGCCCCTGCTCGAAGCTGATGTCGAACCATCGCTTGNGCCACNGTGTGTCGAGCATCAACAAGACTCAAACGCAAACCGGGGTCAGGTAAAAGGGCTCGGATTAACAGGTCGCTCAAGGCGAACTCCAACGCTTCAATACGCCCCGGAGTTGCCCGAGCAAAGCCCTGGTGGGAAGCGGACTTTNTTCCGGCACCATCTGCAGGCCCTCAGGGATGACCGTCACACTTAACCCCTCATAACCGGGNACNGGAAAAGNTCCTTGAGTCGAAGGCAACGCTCGAAGCAGTTCGCTGAGTCGAGNCTCCCAATCGGAACCACNAATCAAGACGAACCGGAGACGTTGGGGCATCATCTCCATACCAAAGCCTCCTCCGGGAAGACGCACAACCCAAAGGAGTCGTTGTCCATCGCCCCAAGANAGCACATCCCGACCNTAGGTCGGATCACTGCCGTACCGCATCGCCAGTTGCCAGCGGCTGAACTGGGCGATCGGTGTCGATTCCATCTTCANTTCAAGTCCNATCCAATGTCCTTNAGGTCCGGCGACAGCGCGAAGGGAACGNACGGGTACATCGNCAAGACCNACAGGAAGATCGAGCAGNNTTTTAAGCCCNANAAGGTCATTTTGCGTTAAGGTCCAATGCTCCGATCCCAAGCCTGAAACAGGCCAGACTCCGGCCTTCAAATCGCGCCCGAAGAGCCGCGCCTGCAATGGTACTGAGTGGTGCGAACGACCTCCGTCATGACCCGCNGAGAACTCNGGACAGTCTCCAACNGGTTTCGGAGCGNTGCCAGGCGCAACCTGGATCCGGCATGTCGCANCCACAAACGTAAAGTCGCTCAACGCTGTTCCTTCAGGCATGAGATGGACGAAGGGCGTCAACTCCTCGAGCGTCCCGGCATGCTGCCACTCAAAGTCAGTGGGCAAATCAACGACGACCGGAAGACTCTTCACGGCGGCATCAGCACTGACAACCGGTGGAATTACCGTNGCACTTTCCGGTGCCTNACGNGCCATCCACAGGGCAGGGACACAGGCCCCAAGACAGACCAACANGACGACNGGCCGCGTCATGGTGCAGTCTCAGNGCTGAGCCAGTCGGGTCGTTCCGGNAGGGAGCGCTCGCCCCGGAGATAGGGCAACTCCTTGGCGACCCGAGCGAGAAAGGGCTTCCTGAGCGCTGACTTCAAAGGCGCTCCCTTGGGAAATTTCTGTCGAAGAGGGTCGACGTAGCGGCCGTTTTTCTTCATGCCGAAGTGGAGATGNGGGCCCGTGGAGCGCCCGGTNCTGCCGACTCGGCCGATCACTTGTCGTTGACCGACATATTGCCCCTTAGCCACATGGATTTTGCTCAAATGAGCGTAGATCGTCACATAGCCATTGCTGTGGGCGATCACAACGAGCTTNCCACTGGCACCAGCCCAACCCGAGTANGTGACTCTACCCTTGGCAACACTCCAGACCGGCGTCCCTGTCGGCGCACCATAGTCGACGCCATTGTGCTTTCTCTTTTTGCCCAGGACTGGGTGAAAGCGCATACCGTAGTTTGAAGTGATTCGCGTAATTTCCATCGGATTGCGCAAAAAGGCTCGCTCCATGGTTCTGCCCTTTTCGTCGAAAACGCCGAATCCCGGCCCCTGCTTCATCTTGAAGCCAAGCAGGGGGCCATGAACCTTGGATTGATAAAGACCGGACAACACACGACCGTACTCTCGAAAGACCCCATCGATGTAGATTTTTTCCACCAACATCGCGAACTCATCACCCACGCGTTGCTGCCGATAGAAGTCCATCTGCCAACCGAAAAGTCGATCGAACTCGTTAACGAGGGTCGGAAACTCCCCGAGTTGATCCACGGCGAGACTGAGCGTGCCCCCCTGTTCGATACGCCCCTGAATCCTTGCCAACTTACGTTCGCTGGCAAAAGCAACCTCACGCTTGGCCCAGGTGTCGCCTTGCCGTTCGAATCGATAAACCGTCGGCCTTTCAGTCACATATTGCCGACGTAACTCCAGCCAATCCAATCGATTTCCGGACAGCCTAAATGTAACCCACAGTCGATCGGAAAGATTACGAAAGTTTAATCCCTCGGGCCGCGTCTTCTTGTCCTTTCGGGTGGCGAGATAGAAACGTTCTGCCTCATCATAATCAAGCCCCTCACTCACCAAGGCATCGACAAAAGTTCGCCGCCCCAACTGAAAACTTTTCAACAATGTGGAGGGGCTCGTCGGGGCGAGCCCAATATCTGATGCCACATCCTTACCGGCATCGCTCGGAGCGATGCCTTGTATCGACGCAATAAAAACGAGTGAGATCATCAACGGCCGCTGCGCTTTTTACGAAAGTAATCGATTTGCCACTTTTTTACGGCGCGGTTGTGGCAACGCAAGGTCGGACAGAACTCATGGGTTCGGTCGTTACGACTGACAAAATAAAGATTACGACTCACATTCGGGGCCACCGCAGCTTCGATCGCTTCCGCACCCGGTGCTGCAATCGGGGTGATCGGCAAACCATGGTGTACGTAAAGATTCCATGGGTGAGGGTCGAGAATATCCCGTCGACGAATGTCTCCCTGGTAGTTGACCAGACCGTAAATGATGGTGGGATCCGTCTGAAGTTTCATCCCAAGTCGTAAGCGATTATGAAAGACCGCTGAGATCTCGGGCCGCTCTGACGGATCCGCTGTTTCCTTTTCCACAACGCTCGCCAACTTTAAGACAGTCGATTCTTTCCAACCATGACGACGCATGCCTTCTTGGACTTTGGGTCGAGCGAGTACAGTTTGGGTTTGCCGAACCATAATTTCCAACATCTTTCGCTCCGTCGTCCCCCTCGGCACATCGTAGCGAGTGGGAAAAAGCCAGCCTTCAAATCGCTCTGCCTGGGGATGATTGGCGATCTTTGCCGGTAAACCGGGGAGTCCAAGCTGGTCTGCAAACGGTTTCGAGCGAGTCGCTTTTCGCAAGGCCTGGTACTCAAACAGGGGGCTTTTGCTGAGTTTACGGCAGATCTCATCGACCCGTAAGCCTTCTGGAACGGTCACTGCGTACGTGATCACCTTCCCGCTGGCGAGGTGCTCCAGAAGTTCGAGCATTGTCCAGCCACTATCAACCCGATATTCGCCCACTTTGACCACAGGAAGATCATGCCCATCACGCGCATACAGCCGCAGCGCAACCCAGCGCCAATCGGAATCCGAAAGTCGCCCAAAGCCAATCCAAGACCACTCGATCTCGTCGCTGATCCCCTCCCGGTCCAATCGGCGAAGGACACCTCGAGTGCTCATCCCCTTGTCCACAACAAACGTGTGCTCTTCACCCAGAACAGACAGAGGTGTTGTCAGTAGAGCCGTCGCCTGACCATGAAGCCAGTAGGCCCCTGCACCAATCACGATGCAACCGATCACAAGAAGGGCAAGAAAACCTTTGATGAGCGCCTTCATCCGTTCGTCTTTCGCTCCGGTCGCCAGGGACCCTGGTCGAGATAGCGTTGTAGAATAAGAGCAGCCGCCCGAGCATCCAATCCTTTTGACCCCGGCCGTTGCATCGCTTCATCCGTCGTGCCCGTCTCATCGACAAATTCGACGGGGAGTTCAAATTGAGCGGCCATAAGCCGAGCCTCTCGACGCACTTTTTTTGCTGCGCCAGCCAGTTTTCCCGCCCGCAACGGCAACCCATAAACCAGGACGTCGATTTCAAGGTCGGTGACCCAACGCCGGATCGCTTGACTCAACTGGGCCGTCGGAACGACGTCGAGCGCTTCCACCAAATGAGTGGCACCACACCAAGCCAACCCCGTCTTACGAGCCCCTAAATCCACAGCCAAGTACCGAGTCAATTGGTCACCCGAGAAGGCGGTGTGACTGAGGTATCCCGAGTCGCTTCCTGCGCCCCAGCTTCGCCAACAGGTACATCCTCCATCTCAACTTCGGGCAGGTCTCGAGCCACCCTGAAACCGAGTTCTGGCAGACGATCTCGACGCAATAACGGCAATCGTGAGGTCGCTGTGATGGCGGCTCCAGGATCTTTGTAGGACCCGCCACGCACGACCCGTTCTACAGGACTACCCGCAGCCCATACCGTGCCGTCTGTGGGCGCATTTTGGTAGTTACCGTGCCAAGGATCCTGAACCCATTCCGACAAGTTACCAATGAAATCGCAGACCCGATATTGTGTCCGTCCGTCTTCTCGACTGCAGACAGGAGCGCTTTTCCCTTCGCCGCAACCTGGTCCAAGTTCATTGACAACCGCTCGCTGACAATGGGGCACCTCCCCCCCCCAAGGATACAGGGCGTCTTGGCCGGAACTGCGGGCGGCGAATTCCCACTCGGCTTCGGTCGGCAAACGGCCGCCCGCCCATTTCGCAAAAGCGACCGCTTGATACCAGTCCACACAGTTAACAGGGAGTTGATCTCCAGATTTCCGTTTCCAGTTGCAGGCATACCCGCTGTCCGGCTCGCTACAGAGGCCGTCGAGGACGCATGCCTTGTATTGAGCGACCGTGACCTCAGTACGACTGATTTGGAATCCTCGAACTTCAACGGTTCGCATCGGACGCTCCACCGCAGGTCCGTAATTTCTGCCCATCTGAAACTTGCCTGACTCATGGGTCACCCATGCCAAGCCCGAGGGCCCTGGCTGCACTCGAGGCAGTCCTAAGCCCTCCAGAATACGCCCCTCTTTCTCCGCCAAAACTTGCGCCTGGAGTGCCTCCTCTTCCTGCTTAGGGCGAAGAAAGTCACTCAAGTAGGTCTCTTTGATGGTCTTCAATCGTTCGCGCGTCTTCCGGACCCATTGATTGTCGGTTCCGGTGCGTGTGGCAAAGTCAAGCCCAGCACTCCATGTGCGCATCGCCTTTTTCAGCAGGATAACGGTTTTTTTAGTTAGTTCTTCGCGATAAAGCTCCTGCTGTATCGGCGTGAGATCAGCTGGCATGGGGATGCCTTGAATGTGCTGATAAAGGTCATCATACATGGTGCCGACCTGATGAGCCGAAGCCGTCGCCCAACCACGGTGCCGCGCGTAGATCCCCTGTACGTAGTGCTTCTGAGCAGCCAGCAGATGGTTGCACTTGTCGTCCAGCCGATCAGCCATCTCCTCTGCCGTCTCGGTTCGAGCCAGATCCACTTGTCGAAATCGCGACCGATCCGACTCACCGAGATAGAAGTGCGCTTGCCCCAAATAATATTGCACTTCGAGAAACTCAGAAGCCTGACGGGCTCGGTAGAGAGAGAGCCCCGCATTCAACTGAGACTCCGCTGCAGCCAACTGCCCTTGCATAAACAAGGACACCCCTAGGCTGATGTGAGCTGCGATGGTCATCTCTGTCGGCATCACGAAATCTTCCAACAACTCGCGAAAGATCTCTTCCACAGCACCATAATCTCGCTTTTCCGCAGTACAGACACCCTTTCGAAACAGAGCATCGACGTAATCTTCAGGGTCTTCCTGAGGATTAATCCCCGCCATGAATTCTGCGAGCCGAGGGAGTGCCTCCAAGCATCGTCCCAGATTCTGCAATGCATCGGCGGACCCAAAAAGCGCAAAGGAGCGCTCAAGTGCATCTGGATACACCGCAAGAATGCGATTCCAAGCAGTGAGCGCTTCCTCCCAGCGACCGGCCGCAGCGGCAACCCGAGCTCGCTCGTACAAAGCGGTTGCATCGAGTCCTTTCAAAGGATCCGGCCTTTCACCCGGCCCTTTCTCTTTGGGCACGTGCGCAACGATGACGGTCGGTGCGAAACGAAGCTTCGTAATCTTCTTCTTAGCTGGTGACTTGGGGGCTTTCGGCCGTTCAACACCCGTGCTTGCACAACCGCAGACAAGCAACAAAAGCCATTGGTTCCTCATGGTATCATCGTCTCAAGAGGGGAGGCTGTGGGTTGAGCCAAATGCGGCATCAAACGAGCCAGATCCTCAAGACAGCGGGGCTCCAGGGTGAGACAGGGTACCGTGTAGCGGGGCAAGCCCTCAGCCCAACGAGTTTTTTCGGCCACTCGTCGCCGTTGTCTGGCGGCTTCTCCTGCGATCAAACTCTGGTGCCGAGTCGCCCATTCCTCCAGTCCGGTCCCGGCCGCTGCCTTTCGACAGGAAGCTTCGTCAGGCGGCTCAGCAATCAGCCGATTGACCACCAGTGCATGCAATGAAAGGTCCCGCTGACTCAACTGATTCCTGAAGGTTTCGAGATCCCCAAGTTGCGCCGTATCAGCGGCTCCCACCAAAACAAAACGAGTCTCCGGGCGATACTGCAGTGCTCGCATCCGACGGCTTCGTTCCCGCATGTACGCCAAAACCTCCTGCATCAGCTGTAGAAAGCCCGCCAACTCTTCCATGGTGGCTTCACCGACGAAGGTTGCAAGCACCTTTCGAATCACACCTCCCCCTCGACGGGCGGCACGGGACATGATGCCCCCTCCCCCACGGAGTAGACGCAGGAATTCACCATCGAACACCTTACCCAAACGTCTCGGAGCATCCAAGAATGCAAGGGCGTCCGTTGCCGGTGGTGTATCGACAACGACAAGATCATAATCTGCTTCCGCCACAAGCCCCACGATCACATCGCTTGCAACGTATTCAAGACTTCCGGGAAATTCACTGACCAGGCTCTGGAAATATCGATTTGACTTTAACACCGAAAGTGATGCGGCCTCGGAGATACATTGTGCGAGAACATGGGCCCATGCCTCTGATCGGTCGATCATCGCGGCATCCAATCCATCGACTCCAGGAACAGGCTCTGGCCGGTGTGGAAGCCTTTCCTGACCCAAAGCTTGCGCCAATCGACGAGCTGGATCGACCGTGATTAACGCCACTCGCTGCCCCCTCGCCGCTGCCTCCAGAGCGATGACTGCGCTGGTGGTGGTTTTCCCAACCCCGCCGGGACCCAATACAAAGATCAGTTCAGCGCTCACGGTTCTCCCCGCAAGGTGGCCGTGATGTGATCGATGACATCCCCGGGCCTGTGTGTTTCGCTCAACTCGACGAGCGGTAAAACCAAACGTTGGGCGAGCCCCGTCACGCGAGCCCAAGCCTGATGTTGCTGCTGCCAGGCCGCACGTAAAAATTCCCCTGCATCGTTGTCTTGAAAGTCAGGTTCCATCGTTCCTTCGATCTGCTCAGGCATACGATTGGCGAAGAGAAAGCCCATCGGTAACCCTTCCTCTGCACCTAAACGATGCCCCAACTCAAAGGCTTCCCTGCAACTCATGGAACTGGGCAGGGTCACGAGATGAATCGCTGTCCTCTCCGGATCGCTCACCAAATCAGCGATGTAACGGGTGTCACGGGCGAGAGGTCCCGGCGGAACCGTCGACAAGACCTTCGAAGCAGCGGTCAACAGTGTCACGGCATGTCCACTCGCCGGTCCATCGAGAACAATGTGATCAAATTCCCCGGACGCTTGGTGATAATAGAGTTTTCCCATTTGATTGAGTTCACCAAGGCCGGGAACAAAGTCGAGGAAATGCCGCACCAAAGGATTGCCAAAGACGAGGCGAACCATCGTGTCATATTTCAGCACGAGTCGAGCATATTCCTGTCGAGCGCTTTCGCCGGTCATCGAGACGCCCCAAATTCCTGGGATCAATTCCCGGATCTCTCGCCCCAGTGGCTGACATTTCAAAAGAGGACTCAAACCATCGTCACCACCGGTACTTGCGAGCAAAACTTTTTTGCGTCCTTCGTCGGACAAAGCGTGGGCCAAAGCGACCGCTACCGCACTTTTCCCAACCCCACCTTTGCCCGTCACCACATGAAAGGGGTGCTTCGAAAGGAGACTTACTATTTTGCCAAGTCGACTCATGATCGCCGCCGGATTACCCGCCTTTGGCGCTGTCGTGAAGTGGCGCCCGACAAGAGGGACTGGTAGGAGGGTTTTGAAGGCAACAAAGACGCGCTTTGAGGACGATCCATTTTTCGACTGTTTTCCATCCTGATCCCGATGACCGCCGCTTGTTCGGCGGGCGTGACGGGTGTGTTCACCAGTAGCGACGGTATGAGCCAAGGCTTTGATGTCTCGAACACCGTGGTGGCTTGGGTCGACCAAGTTGATGCCAATCTGGTGAGCCGGGAAACACCGGCGTTAAAGATCTTTCTCTCGGGTCTGCAGTTCGCCGCAGATGAGGACTTCCTTGGTCGAACAGGATCCGAATTAGCGGATCTTCAACTCCGCTTTGCCACCAGCGATGCCGTGGGTTTTACACTGACCGATGCGAACCGCCGTGGAGAAGCGGTTACCATCGACTTGGCGACGACACCCAATGGGGCGACCTGCCCCCAAGTGAATGGCCCTGCCATCGAAGATTTTAGCTGCTTACGGGTTGCGCCTCCGGAACTGGAAGCAGACACGGGATTCGACGCAGTTCGCTCCTTCGGACGAGGAGCAACCCTCCGACTCGAACTGGACGCTGGCGCTCGACAAACAGGCCAATCCATTCAAGGGCGGGTCACCGTGACCATCGAGGCGATCACCGGCGATCAAGCAGCGCAAGTTCTCATCGGTCAAGCTGAGGGCGCATTTTCGAGTCAACTGATCGGCGAGCGCCTCGCAGAGCGAAATCTGGCGCTGCTGATGGGAGCGGGCCCATGATCCGATGTCTTTTCTTCCCGATCGTGCTCATCGCTTGTGGCGGCCCGTCCATCGGTCAGATCGACGCCCTTGAAGGTCAATTCCAAAATGGAAGGCAACCCGACTTCAGTGGTACGGTGTTCGCCTGGAGAGACGCCACTTTCTTCAACGCAGGTTATGAACAGCGTCCCCAGGCTGCCCTCGAAGTTTTGGCGACCCGTAGCCGCTTCAACCCCCAACAGGACTTGCTAAGCTTTGAAGGCGACGACTTTCTCAACCTACAGAAGGACTTTCTCTTTGCTGACGCTTTCCGGCTACGAATCGGACACGCAGATGCGCTCAGCGAAGGGCAAAAGTTCCAAATGGATTCGGAAGCACCGGACCCCTCCTTAGTGTTTGCCCTCAAAATCGGAGCTGAAGCACTCGACAAGGAGACGGAGGCCGATGACCCCAGAGATGCCTTTCGTCTTCCAGGTCACTTGCAGGCAGGCTTGGAAGTGTTGCAAGTTTCATCATCGTCCGTTCAGTTGCAGCTTCAAGTCACATCAAGTCGCTGCGAAAACAATGACGAGGGGCCTGCCTACATCCCAGGAGACTTTACAGTGACCTTGACGGCGCCCCTGCTGGACGAACGACTCAGCGAGCATAATGTGAAGGTCTTACTCGGACTGAGTACCGTCCCTCTACCCGACCCGAACGGTTTCAGCTTCCCCGGTTTCACACAGAACTGTAGTAACAACCCACGACCTCTAATCGACTGAGATATTGTGAACCTCGACGCACTTCAATCAGCCTTTGACGCCGACCCTGCAGGAGCCGACTATCATCAGTTGGTGACGAGCTATGTCAGCGCCGGGCGAATGGCAGACGCATTAATCGTCGCTCAACAAGTCGTTCAGTATCGTCCGCAAGATGTGGCCGCCCGAAGACTGATGGGTTGGGTCATGCTGACACAAAGTCAAATTCGACCCGCGATGCAAGCATTCTCAGATGCTCTCCAGCAGAACCCCAGCGACTCTGAGAGCCGCTTTCTTTACGGGCTTTGTCTCGAGCGACTCGAAGAACTGGATCAAGCTCGAGTTCAACTTGGTTATGTACTCCAATCCGTTCCGAATCACGCTGGAGCGCTTGAAGCGCTGAAACGCCTTGATGCAGGGGAACAACCTCCTCCTCCCCGGGAGGACAAAACGGTGATGATGAGTCTGGACGATGTGGTCTCTTCGAAGACCTATACCGGCTCGAGCCCTAACCTTGATTTGGAAGATGAAGTCGACGAGACTCCTTCCGGCGAAGGTGCCTCGACTGTCGAACCTGCTCAGACGGTCGAGGCACAACAGAGACGAACAGCGCAGAAGCCCATCGCACAAGTGACAGCAACTCAAGCGGTGTCGGTAACCCCTGAGACCGCTTCCCCCTCGGCAGAACAACCGGAGCCTGAAACGTCACAAGACCAAGATTTGGGTCGAGTACCTGTCTTCATTGAGACAGAGACAGGACCTCAAGGTTCGCCACTGGTGACCGGAGCATTGGCCATCTTGGTCGCCGCGCTTCTCTTGGGTTTACACCATTTCTATGGCGCTTGGGCTAAAGAAGAAAAAAGCATTGCGGACAATTTTAACCAAGCGGAGCGAGCGTTTATCGCGGACGGTGCCGGACAACTTCGAAAAGCTGCGACTTTGGCGCAGATGGTTGTGAAGGAGAAACCTGAAAATGACAAAGCACGCGGGCTTGCCGCACATGCCCTTGCCCGCCTTGAGATCGAGTACGGGATCCCACAACAAATCATGGCTGCAAAGAAACTCTTCGAGGGAATCGAGACCCCTCTCAATTCCCTTCATGGTCGCGCTGCGGAGGCAATGATTCTACGGGCAGAAGGTAAATATCCTGAAGCTGTCAGTGCCCTTGATTATACCACCAGAGACGGTCGCAAAATCAATGTGCCAATGTTTCGAAGAGAACGAGCCCTCAATCTTGCAGATCAAGACAAGAACAAAGCGGCGCTCGACGAGCTCAACAAGGCTCTTGAAAATGGCGGCACCCGAAGAGATCTCCTGCTCACGATGGCTCACTTTCAATTGCATCGAGGAACAGCCAACGCGGCATTTTCATATGCAGGTCGAGTTCTTGCCAGTGTCGACCAACTTCACCAAGAGATAAAGAGTGCTCAGCAAAGTCTCGTCAACGCAGATCAAGCGGAGGCTTCAGCGAAGACCGCAATTCCTAGCCTAGAGAAAGAATTGAAAGACCTTCAGGACGTTATCGAAGGAAAAAAGAAGGGCGTCACTGAAAAACAAAAGAAGTCGATCAAAGCTCTACAAGCGCGACTCGACGCACTGAAACGACTCGACCGCGATCGCCCAAAGCTTCGAGAGCGCCTCACACGAACTATCAAAAAGGCGGAGGCTGCTGTTCCGAAACTGGAAGTCGCTCCCGCACTCATTCTGCGGGCGGCAAGCCTTGCCATGCGTGAGAGTCCAGCGCTCATCAGTGCGATGAACGATTTAAAGAGAGCGCTGTTGCTGAGTGACTGCGACCAAGCCGATCTCCCCCCAGAACGAGCCTGCATCAGCAGCAATCATCGCCATCAAGCTTTGGCGATACAAGCAGCTCTTGCTCGTCGTGTCGGAGACGAGAAAACGGCCACTGAAGCCGAAAAGAAAGGCGCAATTCCCGGCGGGATTAGCTTACTCATTGAGGCTCGAACAGCGATGGACGAAGGTCGGTACAAAGATGCTGAAACGTTGGCAGAGAAAGCGGCTGCGGCTGAAACCCAATCCGCCCTACCGGTCATGTTACGACTCGAACTCGATACCCGGCGACAGAACCCTGGCCGTGATGACGAAAAATTTGAAGCGCTACTCAAAACCTTTCCTGCACTGAAAGCTCGAACTCAATTGATGGCGATCGAAAGAAGCAGTCGGGCAAAAGATCTGGCTGATGCCCAATCCCGAATCCAAGCCTATCGCAAAGCATTTCCAAGNCAGACGCGCTATGCTCGCTACATCGAGGGCCGAGCATACTATTTTGCCGANAAATACCCGGAAGCCTTAAAGATTTTCGAGGAGACACTGGAACAAGCGGTTCGTCAGGGGAACATGGCTTTGGGTCACCGTGTCATGGTCAGTATGATGCGAACCTATGGAAAAATGCGACGGGTCGCTCCGATGCGAGAACTGCTTAAAGATATCTTGAAGGACAATCCGAAACAAGCGGAGGCGTTGTACATAGCAGCCAGTCTTCTTAAAGATCGTAAAGCAGAAAAGACCCTCATTGAAAGTCTTCCAGCGAACCGCTGGACATTGTCTCTAAAGGCTCGATAGCCCCCACACCGCAGCCATTGTCAGACCCCCCCTTTAAGCTGTGTTCAGCAAGGAACGCAGCTGATCGCATAATCAGCATAGACAGTTGAACATTTATCCAGTACTAAACACCTGGAATGGAGAAAANCAATGTCCCGTAAGTCTTCAGATCCCCGTCACCAAGCCCTCGACCTGGCGATTACCAGCATCGAACGCCAGTTCGGCAAGGGAGCGATCATGCGTCTCGGCGATGACAACTACCGAGCCGCAGAGGTTGAGGTCATCCCGACCGGNACCTTAGGCATCGATAGCGCCCTGGGCATCGGCGGTCTGCCCAAAGGTCGCATCACTGAAATCTATGGTCCTGAGTCCTCCGGTAAAACCACACTGGCGCTTCATGTCCTCGCCAACTGCCAAANGCAGGGAGGTGTTGCCGCCTTCGTGGACGCTGAGCATGCACTCGATGTGGGCTATGCTCGGACCATCGGTGTCAACACGGACAACTTGCTNGTTGCTCAACCGGACACNGGGGAGCAGGCACTAGATATTGTAGATACCNTGGTNCGGTCGGGTGCNGTTGACTGTATCGTCGTCGACTCGGTGGCGGCCTTGGTACCCAAAGCAGAAATCGAAGGGGACATGGGGGATACTCATGTCGGATTACAGGCTCGCCTCATGAGCCAGGCTTTGCGGAAACTCACNGCGAGCGTAAGCCGAAGCAGCTGTTCTNTGATCTTCCTCAACCAACTACGGATGAAGATCGGGGTCATGTTCGGGAACCCAGAAACCACGACGGGTGGGAACGCGCTNAAGTTCTATTCATCGATCCGACTGGACATTCGGCGAATCACTTCCATTAAAGCCGGTGACGAAATGGTCGGTAACCGGACTCGCCTCAAAGTCGTGAAGAATAAAATGGCGGCTCCCTTCCGTAAAGTCGAGTTCGACATCATGTTTGATGGCACGGGTATCAGTGCGGCNGGAGACCTGCTCGATCATGCGCTCGAGCATAAGTTCATCTTAAAATCAGGAAGTTGGTTTAGNCTGGCAGATGGCGAACGAATTGGACAAGGCCGAGAAAATGCCAGGGCTTATCTGAAGCAAAACCATGAGATCGCCCAGGAACTGGATACAAAACTTCGGGTTGCCTTGGGACTCACCCGTCAAGCAGCCGTCGCCGTGACCCAGGAGGAAGGCGAAGCCTAACTCCGAGATAGGGATAATCTCATCAAGAGGGGAGGAGCCATAGGCCCTCCCTTCTTTATTTTTGAGAGTTCACCGAAGCGTGACTGCGATGGTGCTTGGTGGGGAGTTTAGGATCCCAGCCTTGGCGAGATAGAACCCAAAAGCTCTTGCTNGCACCGTAGGCGACTCCCTGGAGCGCTTGAATACTGATCANGTTGTGTCCTGGCTCAAGNGGAACCTCAAGATCGAGCGTCGACGNCAATCCCCCCCCGCCCACNAGAGCAACTTTCTTNCGACCCGTCTCAGATCGGCGATACACCAGAATATGTTTGATGGGTTGGTTCGAACTGACCAGTGCNTTTAGCGGCAGGGNNGCACCCGCAACTTCGAAGTTGCTCAGGTTGTNCGTCAATTTGATTTCTGGCGGNCGACGCATGGTTTCGATCGTACCCACCGGCGTGCTGGACTGCTGGATNTGGCCCTCGGCGCCAGCGANNTAAGCNANGCGCCCGCGATCNTCGCTCACCCTCCACCAGGACCCGGAGCGCCCCAAACATTTGAAGGCTGTCGCCTTGTTGATTGTTTCTAAGATCTGCGACTGCAGAGAACCNCCTTGNCGAAGCATTGCCCCAGGCTTCGCCAAAAGACGCCCCGTGCATGACTNGGTNGGTGATGGATTGGCAACCACNGGAAGCACGACACGATCACTNTGCCACACCCCCTCCTTGGTGGCGCCGACTGTGAGGTCNAACTCTAANGCCTCCNTCACATTACGCGCCTCGAAACTGAGCTCCGCTGACCACGATTCGCCCGGTTGCAAAAGTTCGTGTCGTCGACGAGCTCCCACAAGTTTGACGNCGCTNCCGTTACGATTCCGCAAGGCGACCAANAGACTCCCCGCAGGGTGATTNTGGGCNGTCACGTCGACACGAAGTTTGACGGTTTCACCGGGNCTNACCAGGCCATCGGATTCGTCCAAGACACTCACATGATAATCGAGTGTCGGTCGCTTTTGAGGAAGAAAATTCAACCCCNTTGGGGCGGGCGTCGTAACAAGCCCACCCTNNGCGTCCACNTNGAGNCTGACATAGTCTTTTCGAGTCAGTTGGCTTTCCGAAAGTTCAACGNTTCTGCGCTGNCAGGCGCGCTTTCGTGCAGCGACGTAACCCACNATAAANTCCAANTCGTTCATGAGACCGTGCGCACTCACCGTTCGCCCTTGAACTCGATACAAGTCTTGNTCCGANGTGTTCTGAACGCAAAGTTCAANTTCGACGGATTCNCCAGCCTTNGCCTCCCCTGTAAAGCCCAAGGTNGCNACCCCTTGAGCCCCTCTCGACTCGTCCGGAGCCGCATTCCAAACNATCCCCNGNCCCTTCAGAGCGGCAGTGATGAGTTCGTCCTGTTCACCACCCACCCGATNTAACTCGCCACGNATNCTGTCGTAAAACTGGTCTGCGTCTGCCGCCCCCCCCGACAGNANTAAGCGCNGGGCGAGGCGGATCTCGAAATCCTCGGAGACTTCACCGGCGCTCTCCTGTCGGGTTTGCTCGTCTTGGTCCATTGTCTCTTCCGCNAGATAAGAGATCATGGAGCGCACCTTTTGGGNTTGNGTGGATGCATGATCCAAACTGCGATTTAGNTCCGACTCGCGGGTCGTGCCAGACGGACGAAGTGCGATGAAGTCTTCGTCAATCTGTGCAGCCTGCAAATGAATATCGGGAACGATCCCTGTCCCCTNAATGCTGACGCCCCCCGGGGTTAAGTAATGAGCGATGGTGAGCTTTAGGGCCGTGCCTTCAACTTTTGTNCGTCGNGGCCGAAAGGGGATAATGGTCTGCACGGAACCCTTGCCGAAGCTTTGCTCCCCCAGCAAAAGGGCGCGCCCATGGTTTCGCAATGCGCCCGCCACAATTTCAGAAGCGGACGCTGAACCAGCGCTTAGCAACACCACGATCGGCAAGTCAGTCAGCGATCCCGCTGCATGGGCATAGCGGGGTTGACTCATTTGGTCGCCAAANCCTTCTGTGGTGACGATAACGCCCTTGTCGAGAAAGAGGTCCGAAATGCTGACCGCTTGCTCGAGTAAACCACCAGGATTNTCTCGAAGGTCCAGGATTAACCCTCTCGTGGCACCAGCCTGNCGCATCCTNGCNAGGGCNGANACAGCTTCATCCGTCGTGTTTTCCCGGAAACTCTTCANCCGCAAATAACCGATGCCATCCCGCAATACNTTGTGGCTNACCGAACGAACNTTGATGATGCGTCGAGTCAACTCCTTGTCGATGGGTCGTTGCGCTCCCTTGCGCCGGATTTGAATAACGACGTTTGTTCCCGGCTTCCCTCGAAGGCGGCTCACTGCCTCTTCGAGACTCATGTTCTCCGTCGTCTCGTCGTTGATTNGGATAATTTGATCATGGGCTCGAATGCCGGCTTTCGACGCAGGCGTGTCGGGAATCGGCGAGATGACGGTGAGCCAACCGTCTCGTTGGCCGATGACGATACCCAGGCCACCAAACTGCCCCTGGGTGGACACCTTCATCTCCTCGTACTCCTGGGGTGAGAACATCACCGAGTGTGGGTCGAGTGTTTCGAGCATGCCGTTGATCGCCTTCAGTTCGATTTCCTGCGCTTTCACATCTCGAGGCAGGTGTTTTGCGACGTAGTCGAGTGACTGCTTCAGGGTCATAAAGGCTTCCCAAATNGACCCCATCCGTTCCACGGCGATTGTGAGTGGTGGTGCTCCTGTCAGTTGCAAATGGACCTGTCCGGGAAGCTTCGTCTCATCAAAGATTAACTCTGGGACCACCGACTCCACACTCCGCAAGGAGTGAACGACCATTTCCTTCGGCTTAAATCGTGCCGGTTTGACGTAACCTTTGGTCAACTCGAGTATCGCCCAACTGAGTTGCTCAGTGGCACGGAGTTGGCGTGCTTCCTCGTGTGGAGACATGGCTCCGAGTAATGGATGAAAGCTGTTCGCGATGAGGTAAACGAGGAAAAATGATTTCAGCATGCTGTCTCTAAATCGGTGCCGGTGGAGGGGTTCCCAGAATGGCGGTTGTGAAGCGCTCAGCGCCTGCCTCATCCACTTCCCCGGATTCGAAAGCAGCGTTGAACAACTTAGAGAGCATCTCCAAGTCCACACCTTCAACGACTGGAACGGAAATCGATTCGGGTAAACCTGTCTCTGGATCGGATAAACTCATTAACCAACGATGTACATCGTCCAATGTCAGCGGTTCCTGCGGCTCTACAAACTGATTCAGGCGCTCGACGATTGCTTCCACGCTGGAAGCCTGCTGCCAAAGACTGAATGGGCTTAAACTCAGATCAACGGTCTCCTCGGAAGGCTTTTGGATCACTGCCAGATCGACCAGTTCCCCGTGGAGTAAACCAAACCCGACGCACAACCGCATCAATGGACCAAAGACAAAATGATCTTTGTCTTCATGTCGAATCAGACGATTCACAATCTCGAAGAAATCTCGATTTTTGAGAAATTCCGCCCATACACGCCCGGTGGGCTGGGGGTCGAGCCTGGGGCAGTTGAGCAAAAGGACGCCTAGACAGGCCATGTCTGAGTTCCGACGCAAAGCTTCCGAAGTCCGCCCCTCCCGCGGGACCGATTTTAGGTTTGCTTGAAGCAACGCAAGATGAGCCAAAGGATCAAGGGACAAGTGTGGCCTCTTTCATCATGACTTTACTCGGAACGTCCCGCCCTGGGCAAGATTTCTACAGCCCCAAAGAAGGCGCTGCGAGCCCAGCTCGGCGATGCTTTTCAGTAAGCGCTTCGATCTCGTGAGACTGCAAAGCGATTGGCCCCCCCAAAGTCATTGCTCGAAGTGAAATTGTTGCTAAGTGCTCAACGAGTTCCATTCTTGCCATTGCCATGGTGAGGTCGCGCCCCCAGGTTAAGGGACCATGGCCCAGGAGCAGTGCTGCATTTGCCGTGCGAGCCGCCACTGCCACGTCCTTGGGTAGCCGAGCATCGGAAAGAGCGTTGACGGCGACATGAGCGATGCTCGGACCGAGACTTACGATCGCCTCCGGCATAAAATCGATAGGTAGCGTCCGATGACTCACGGCGAATGCACAGGCTGACGGTGCATGGCAGTGAAGCACTGCGCTCATCTCTGGGCGTTCTTCATACACGGCGCGATGAACCTTCCACTCACTGAAGACACGGTGCCGCCCAGAAAGAACCGTCCCATCGATATCGATGATCAAGAGATCCGCTGCGCCAATATCTCCTTTGCGGAAGGCCGTTGGCGTCACGAGAAAGCGCTGTCCGGGTAAGCGCATACTGACGTTACCATCGTGATTTGCCACCCAGCCCCGCCGATCCAACCACTGGCAAACACCAAGAATTTGCTCGGTACTCACGCCTCAATCACCTCGTCGACGATCCCGATAATCAATGAGCGTACCGGGGGCTGCCCGCCCAATATTTGCCGAACTCCATTCCCCTCACGCATGACGAGAACGTGCTCACCGGGTGCGGCGCCGACCCGGTCGACAGCAATTAAGTCTTCGTCACCGTGGACAGGACGCACCATTTTTATGGGAAGACCGTCGTAACCGGGATGATGCTGATCTGCAGTCACACTGCCAAGGACCTCAGCGATAATCATAGGCCAACCTCCCGATAAGCATCATCCACAATACCAACGATGGCGAGATCTACGGGCACAAAACTAGGTGTGCAGCCGATGGCAGCCTCTCGGCTGCCGACGAGAACGACTCGCTGTCCGAGGGCACTTCGAACCGTATCAACTGCGACTTCGAGACCGCCTAATGCTCGGCCGTCATGATCCTCTCGCTGAACCAAACGAAGCGTAAAGCCGGTCATCGACGGCAGCTTCTTGGTTGCGACAACAGTCCCCATCACGACACCAAACTGCATAGAGACTACCTCCTCGGTAACTTAAGGGGAATGACGAACACAGCCGGATCACCGGGAAAGGTGGGAAATCGCCAGCGCTTCGCTCTCTTTGTGATACATTTTGTAACGGGGAGACCCTCGTAGACAGGCGTCAAGACACTCACTGAGCTCACACGGCCGGTTGGCTGAACCGTAAATTCGAGCTTCAACTCGCCATGAAGAGCCTCTTGGCGAGTCATGGCTCGAGAGGCACAGTTATTCAGCGCCTTGATCCCGCGTTTGAAGACTCGACTGATGTCTTCGGCGCCAAGTTCGGATTTCCGACCAGGTTGAGGGGTTAAACGCACTTTTGCGAGAGGAATGCGAACCGTTCCAAGAGCTTGCTGCAATACAGCCATCCGCTTCAGATCTGAATCACTTACCTTCGCCTTTTGCCGAAGCTCTCGCTCTTGTCGAGCCGCAGGATCCTCATCCGCTGGCTTTGCTCGCTTACGCCGAGACTTCCGAACTCGCTTTCGAGCACGCGCCCGGCGAGCTTTTTCCGCCGCTTGTTCTGCGTTCAGCGCATCCATCTCCGCAGCGATCAGATGCTCCCCCGAGAGAAACTGCATTAGGTCTTGGTGATCTTCAGCTTTGAGGCTCATTCCTTTACGATAGGTTAACACCTTCGCTTGCTGAGATGGGTCACCGTACTCCCCCTGAATTGTTCTGACCACGGGTAGTTTCATCAAGTCGTTCATTGCCATGGTTGCCAAAGCAGAAGAGCTAAAGGGGCGAAAAGTAGGATGTCCGGGTGGACAATCAAAATCATCGACGGTCGGTGCGCCGCCGTCCACGGCAGCCAATCGCTCGCACCCCCTAAAGTTTGCGGTACCAATCCGAACTTGTACCAAATCATCAGCGATCGCTTTCAAGGCAATTTGATAATTCCGCTCCTCGAACAGGGGCTCCTGCGATAAGCGCTCGGAGATTCCAACACCCACCACCATGCGGGCTCGCAGGTCTTCACCGGAGCGCTTTCCGATGACTAACAGCCGAACAAAGCTTCTTTTCCCGAGCTTATTAACGGTTTCAACGGTCATCCCCCCTTGACCAAAAGGGGAAGACAGCCACCCCATCGTGACACTGCCGAGGTAACCAAAGATGACCATGAGCAACGAGAAGAGAATGATCAAGCGTCGACGGCGGCCCTGCTCCAGACCGCTGGCAAGAAGAAACATTCGTGTATCTTCACCGATGGTGTTGCTTGACGGTTCGTCAACCTCGATGGGAACGTGACCGGTTTCAGCGCCATCTTGCCCTGTCGGAGGCTTCGAAAAAGGTGACACAGACGACTGCATCTGGTCCGTCGAAGCCTGGGGTGTCGCCACCCCGTCCACCGGATCCACGCCACGACGACCCTCGGCCTCTGAACGCCCGGACTGAGTCTTGGGTTTGTTGAGTGGGCCATCGTAGGCTGTTGCATCAGGATCCGTCGAGTCCATCTGCTCAAGTTGCGATTGGGAGCGGCTCCGCTGGCCTGCCTCATCGGCGAAGGCGGCCAGTTCGGGTACATCGCGCACAGGGCGCCAGTCGCCCATACCTGCATGCCAAGCATGATCCGTCGGCAGGAACCGACCTTCCTTCAAGGCCTTCGCCACCTCCGATTCACCCATGGGGCCAAAACGTTGACCTGACTGAGCCAGATACCACTTCTTTGGCGTCGGAACCTCATCCTTTGCCGGTGAGTTTCGGGACAAAAAGGCCCTTAGATCGTGGGCCGAAATACTGTCCATGGACCCCATCGAACGAGCCGGGTCTCGGACCACCATAATGTCCTGGCAGGCTCGACAGCGAATCTTCAGAATCCGCCCCCGAACCGTTTCGTCGGAGATACTGTACTTGGCGCCACAATGCTCGCAGCGAAACTTCACGTGACGTGTATCCCAGTCGTGTTGTCAGTCTATAGATGAGATGGAGCGAACAGACAAAATGGTTTGTCCTTAGAGGAGGTTTTGGGAGACATCATCCCCCGAGGAGGTGGGGTTGCTGCTCGTCTGGACGCTGGCACGTCAAATGGCCGCCAACGCACTGCTCAGCTTTGCTTTGCTGTTCGTCACCGTACTTAGCAGCCAATTGCTGAGGCTAGGTCCACTGGTTTTAGCGGGCTTAAACGATCCGGTGGGATTCCTGATCGTGTTGCTCGACACACTTCCCCGCATCGTGGCGATGGCTCTCCCTTTCTCCCTTCCTCTCGGGGCATTCCTCACCGTCGACCGACTGGAACGACGTTCCCTAGGCGACGCCATACGAGCACTCGGCATGCCCGCCGCTCGGGTTTGGCTCCGAGCGGGTTGGCTTGTCGGACTTGGAGGTGCTCTTCTCATTATACCACTGTCCTGGCTCCTTGAAGCCGAAGCGGCCAAAGCCTTTCCACGCCACGCACTCACCCTTGCGCAAGAATCGGTCATCGAACGCATCCAACCGGGACAAGTGGTGCCCATGACCGATGAACTCTCATTTTACGCAGGCCCAAGAAATCAAAGCGGACACTTCGAACACCTAACCGTCCTTTTCGAAGAAAATGTGCTCACCGGCAGAGATGGGCGCCTTGAGGGGATTGGGACCCAGGCTCTCGGCTTGTATTTAGGGGAAGCAGAGCTGTGGCAGAACACCCCGCAGGGGCCCGTACGCTCCGTGGCGAGAGAGGTTCAAGTTCGACTACCGGTGAGCCGAAATATTATCAGAAACATGAGCTTTTTTGCCGATCGAGAACGTCTATCGCTGGCTCAACTTATTCAGAGTCCAAACGATGACCGGGAAGGCAGGCGTCGGCAGCATCTCGGCTGGACTCGCCTGCTCGCTCCCTTGTTCACGCTCATCTTGCCCGTCTTTAGTATTTCCTGCGCCCTTCTCGCCCCCCCACGAGCACGTATTTTAAGTGGACTGGCTGCTACCGTTCTCGTCATTGGCGTGCACCTAGCGAGTGAGTCGCTCACGCTCGCTGGATGGTCGGCGCCCTTGGTTGCGCTCTTGGCCCCCTCGATCGCCCTTGTCCCCATTTTGATGGCGATTCGTGCAGAAGACCGTCGAGGGCTGAAAGCATGAACCGCTTAATCATCCCTCTCGCAAAGCATCTGATCACCGTTCTCTTTGTCACCCTCCTGATTCTAATCTCCGGCTGGCTGGTCGTCGATGCTGCTGAGATGGGGCGACACATGGTGCAAGTTGAAGGTTCGATCGCATTCGATCTTTACCGCTACCGCCTCCCAGTATTCCTCCACCGTTTAGCTCCAGTCGCAATGGTTCTCGCCGCCGGTTTAACCCTCGGTCAGTGGGCGAGCCGCCGTTATCTACAAGCGTCGGCAGCTCTGGGCGCAGAGATTCATGCCCCTGCTCTACTCGTCACACTTCTGCTCAGCCCGGCGGTCCTGTTCTGGGGCTGGTCAGGAACAGAATCGATCCCAAGCATGCACAAGCGACAGAACCAGATTCTCTTCAAAGAGTTTCGCATCGGCGGGATCCACTATTGGAACCTACACCAGCCCACGGGTCTGTTGCTTGAGCCCCCCTGGTTGGTCCGCTTCAAGCCCGAGGGGCCGACGCGAATTCGTGATGTGGAAGGTGTTCGTCTACGCCGAGGCGAAGTCCTGGCACTTGTTATGGCCCCAATTGCTGAACGAACTGGGCGTGACTGGATTGCCCCCGAAATTACCCATTCCTATTATCAAAAAGGCAAACTTGTTCAGAAGGTACGCTCTCGAGGCACGCTGCCATTTTTGGATACGGGCACGAGTGTGAGCCATGCCTTGGGGTTTCCTGAAGAATTTCCCAGTCACGAACTGCTCGATGTGGCGCACCGAGCCAAACTTGCCGGCAGCGACCCAAGAGCCTACGACTACGAAGCCTGGCGTCGACCTGCCAGCGTCCTTCTTTTGATTTTGACCATACTGGCAGCAGCGATGATCGGCTCTCGAGTCCCCACCGGCAGTGGTTTCAATCTGATCCTCGCTCGCTCAGCAATGTGTGCGGCCATCTATGAAGCCGTGGCCTTCTTTGGTGCCGGATTAGGGTTAATCATCCCTCGAGGCCGAGAGGCCATCGCAGCATGGCTACCGGTCTTTATACTTGCGATCTTTGCCAGTTGGGCTTTCGCACGTCTTGGGAGGGCTCGTTGATGCGGGCTGGGGATTCTTTCGGCGAGTATCGAATCATGGGGAAGCTGGCGAACGGCGGAATGGCTTCCGTCTACCTCGCCCGACATCTAGCTGATGCCACGGCGACCCCCGTCGCTTTGAAAGTGATGCTACCCCACCTGCTTGCCAATCCCGACTATCGGGAAATGTTTGTAAAAGAGGAAGCCATGGGGCGGCTTCTGAGTCATCCCAATGTGGTGCAGATTATCGAGCGAGTTCAATCTGACAATGGTCAAGCATTGGCGATGGAATTTCTGGATGGTCGTAATCTCATCCAAGTCGTCAGTGCAGCTCGCCGTCGCTCCCAAGCCATCTCATTTCCCGTCGTCGCTCGTGTCATCACGGACATCGCTCGAGCACTGGAACGGGGCTGGACCGCGTTGGACCATGACGGGCAGCCCATTCGAGTCATCCATCGAGATGTCAGCCCCGAGAACGTGCTGCTGACCTATGATGGGCAGGTGAAACTAATCGACTTTGGAATTGCGAAACAAACTCATCGCCCGGGCAACACTCGAGCAGGCCAACTAAAAGGCAAATACAGTTACATGAGTCCCGAACAGGTCCGGGGTGAGACCTTAGATCATCGAAGTGACCAGTTCAGCTTAAGTGTCCTCCACTACATCCTTTTAACCGGAAGAAAGCCCTTCGTTGCTCCGAACGAAGTGGAGTTACTCAAACTCATTCTCGCGGAAGACCCCTTACCACCAAGCCGCATCGACCCCACGGTGCCTGGAGTGCTTGAAGAGGTCGCTCTACGTGGTCTTCGCAAAGCCCCAGCCGCTCGTTTTCCAAGTCACGGTGCCGTGGCGGATGTCCTCGAAGATCGGTATCTGCAGAAATACCCTGCCAATGCCAGGGATATCGCTCGCCTTATGGAGAGCCTCTTTCCAGCCGAGAAGGATGCCGTTCGTTTACGGATCCAGAGGCTTATCGACGCGGAACAAGAAGCGACCGTGACCGGTATTCGGCCCCCAGTTCCACCACTGGAGAACGTCGAAGAAGAACTCTTCGAAGACAGCGCAACCATGTTGGAAGGGGAAATCCCCGACCAACCCACAGCGAACTGGCGTACGAGTTCTCAGTCCGACCCTCTGACTCATGAGGCCACCGAGATTTCAGTCCCTGAGGAACAAGCCACAGTGCTCACTCCCGCAGCGGTGTCTGTCCTGCCACCACCAAGGCATTCGCCGGCGCCCCCAAGCGCCGGACATCGGACTGCGACCTCACATCAACAGACCCAAAGATCCGGCATTGCTCCTGCAACCTTGGGGCTAATTATTTTAGCCTTCGCCGCCTTGCTTGCTCTTTATTTCTCACTTTCCGATGGCGCAGGCTCAACTGCAACGCGGACGAAAGACTATGGCACCCTGATTGTCAGGGCTTCAACAGGGAATGCTGAAGTTCGAATCAACGCTGAACTGATCGGAAAAACTCCCATCGAAAAGGAGTTACGAGCAGGTCGAGTCAGCGTCTTGTGCAGTTTTCGTGACCGGGAGGTTGTGCTGAAACAACGGGTCGATGTCATGGCTGGACAACGAACAGAAACCCTCTGCCAACTCGGCGTTGCTGATCTGGAAGTTAAAGGGCCTGTGGGTTGGCGAGTCCAAGTGGATGATGAACCCATTCGGGGGCTCCCAACACGCCTCTCAAGTCTGTTGGAAGGGAGCCATCAAATTCTATGGATTCAGGAAAGCACTGGCAAAAGAGAAGTTCGAAAAATACGACTCCGAAGCGGCGAGCGCCGAGTCGTTAAAAACTTTGAGGCCTTAACCCCATGAACAAACCGGTCGTCCTCGGTATCGAAACAAGTTGCGACGAGACAGCAGTCGCCTTGTACCGGCATGGTGAGGTGCTGGCAGAGGCTGTCCATAGCCAAGTGGATATTCATCGATACTACGGGGGCGTCGTTCCTGAACTCGCGAGCCGTGACCATGCAGGTTACCTTCGTATCGTCGCCGATGAGGTCCTGAGTGGATGGGAGGGGCCGATCGATCTCGTTTGCGCAACGCGTGGTCCTGGACTGATCGGGGGCCTGCTCGTTGGCTTAACGTGGGCTCGATCATTTGCCTTTGGAAGGCAAATACCTTTTGTGGGTGTGCACCATTTAGCAGGTCACCTCGCCGCTCCACTCGTTGATCCACTCTTCAAAATGAAACCTCCTGCTGTCGCTCTGATCGCCAGTGGAGGACATACCCTAATCTACGACCTTCCCGCCTGGGGGCAGGTCAGATTACTCGGCGGTACCCGGGACGATGCAGCTGGAGAATGTTTTGATAAGGCTGCCCGGATGCTGAATCTGGGCTACCCAGGTGGTCCAGCCATCCAGAGCGCAGCTTCAAAACATGTTGGACCTGCCATCCGGTTGCCTCGTCCCATGTTGAAGCAAGGGATCGAGATGAGTTTCAGTGGACTAAAGACCGCCCTTCTCACCGAGGTAAACTCCCGCTCAAAACCGCTGTCCGAGGAAAGCGTCAGCGAACTCGCATTTGCTCTCCAAGACGCCATCGTTGACGTTCTTGTGACCAAGCTTCGCTATGCTTTGCAGTTGACCGGGAGAGATCGAGTCATCATCGGCGGCGGGGTCGCTGCCAATCAACCACTTAGAGACCGCGTCGAGGCCCTTACTCGGGAGGGAATCGAAGTCTATGTTCCACCTCGAAAGTACTGCACTGATAACGCAGCGATGATCGCAGCAGCAGGTTCGATCCAATTCGAGCACTTTGGTCCCGATTCGCTGGATGCTCCGGCCCAGGCCCGATGGGATCTACAGCAGTACTGGCCAGCGTCATAGAGCCGTCTATTGCAGTTGTTCAATCCAACGATCGAGACTCGGGTCCGGTCGATTCCCCAAGAGGCGCTTCGCCACGCCGAGGTGCTTCAATGCACGCTTTCGTGCGCTTGCGTCGTTATTTTTGAATGCTTTAAGCTCTAAATAACCCAAGGATTTGTAGGCTGAGATCAATTTGCCATTGATTCGAATGGCACGAGTATAGGCTTTTTTTGCGCCATCGATATCGCCATCCGTTTCAAGGGCCTCACCGAGTTCATACCAAACCAAGGCTTTGTTGCGCTTGCCTGCCCGCATCTTCAAGGCTCGCCGATATTCCGTCTTGGCCTCATCGAGATCCCCCTGGTCTCTTGACTCTCGAGCCTTTGCGACAGCTTTCGAGAAGGGCCCCGTTCCCAGTCCACGCTTCTTCTTTCTTTTCGACTTCGAGCGAAGTCCCCGTTTGGTGGTTGGTTTCGATTTCTTTCCGATGGAATCCGGGTCCCCCTCAGGTCGAACCAAGGGCTCTAAAGGAGGCAAGGGCTGTGGATTTGAAAATGTGCGAATCAGGGGTGCCAACAAACCCCCTCGCTCGCCCTTAATACGACGGTGCCGGATGACCATTGCGGTTACGATCAGGAGGAAGAGTGCAACACCTGCCGTGATCCAACGCCAATCCATCCTCTTCGCTTCTTCAAGGTTAGGATCTGATGAAATCGCTCTTTCATCTGCGATAATCTCATCACTGGTACGTAGACGTGACAGCCCTTGCCGTTGAATCGGTGGTGGTGGCGGAAGATCCTCTGTCAGGGGTTCCATGTCCCGAGTCTCAAGAAACTCCGGCACATCATCGATAGCATCAAACAGGGGTGGCAGCGGGTCGTCGACGCCGACAACGTCCTCGACAGGTGGTGGCAGCCCCGTCTCAATCACATCGTCGTCATCGCCCCATTCGGAATGCCCGTCGGTAAATTCGACATCATCACCTTCAACGGTTGGGGGGAGGCTGAACAATAAGGAGTCCTCACCCGAGTCGCTCAAAAGGGGCTCAATCGGTCCCGTTAGATTGTCCGCTTCATCGTCTTGGAGTTCAGGAAGGGACTCCCAATCGTCCTGGCCTACACTCTCAGGCACTTGAGCCATCGCAAGAGACCAGGCTAAATCAGGGTCCACTTCTGGCTCGACGGTCTCCTCGTCCACAGCCAAAACTTCCTCTTGCGGCATTTGAGGAGGGACATCCTCAACGTCATTAACCGGTGGTAATTCTTCCGGTTCTGGCTTTGACTCAGCGACGACAAGAATCCCGTCTTCGATTAAACTCAACGAGCCCTCAAGCGCCCGACGTCCACCGATCAAGCGGACGCCCTCGAGGTCTCTTTGACCATCGATCAAACGAAGGATCCAACTCACTTGGTCACTGAGTAAAGACAATCGGCTGAGCAAACGCTCCGGTGCCACATCCAACTGTCCCTTGGGCGCACCATCAAGCAATTGAGCCACGTGCAATTCGATGGTCTCTGCCTCAGCAACCCAAGATTTCAGGTTCTTGCCTTGTCCAGCCTCAGGGTTTTTCCTCGGCTCGAAATAAGCTTCCCCTTCATCGAGAGACAGCAAGATCGCAAAGGCTTCGGGCCCCACTAAACTGCTTAATCGTGTCTGTACGAGACGTCCTCCCCGGAGATGAACCTCACCTCGCCCAAGGGGCGCTTCGACCATGTAGATCCCAGTGCATTCCAAACGACCTGCCAAGGCAAGTCGATCTTTGAGCGACTCCCTGGAGTTGGGCTCACGCTGGCACAACTGCGCCTCGAACCAGTCTCGAATCCGCTCACTGAGGGTCACCGCCGCGCCCGGAAACTGGATCGGACGTACCATCACCTCGGTGCCTTTCGTCGGCGGATCGCTTCGAGCGGGGTCGCAAAGGAAAACAGGAGCGACATCGGCTTTGATCAGCGTCTCCGCGGCCAGCACCAAATTCTCCTCTGCCCAACCGGCGAGCACCCCGGTGAACAAGGCTGCATCCACTCGGGGACGCTGGAGAAACAAAGCCGCTTCGTCAGCGTTCTGGATCACCTGAATATGGTAGCCCGCCTGCCGTAGGGCAGACTCGATAATACTACGCTCAAGATCGGAGGGCCCGAAGATCGCTAACGACCACATGACCTCTCCCTTCCAACACTCCGCCCGTTGCGCGTGCGAGTAAAACATAAGCGAGGGCGACGAGTTGAAAAAGAAAAAGGCTCCGTAGGTTGCAAACCGGGTCGCTCCTGGCTAGGCCGAGTGCGCGTATTTCACGCTTAAATGGAGAGATTCATGGAGTGGGATAGTGAACTTTTTCGGGTCACACGCAACCTAGTCCACAGCACGGCTGCTCGACTCGATATGGACCCAAACGCTGCGCATCGACTTCTTCAGCCAGATCGCGCGCTCATCGTGTCCGTGCCTGTCCGGCGAGACGACGGCACCGTCGAGACCTACACCGGCTATCGAGTGCAACATAACGATACCCGTGGCCCCTTCAAAGGTGGCCTTCGATTTCATCCGGATGTCGATCTCGGTGAAGTGACTGCCCTGGCCACCCTGATGACCTTTAAATGTGCAGTCGTCGGAGTCCCCCTCGGTGGCGCAAAAGGGGGTATTGCATGCGATCCTAGTCAATTCAGTCGGGCCGAACTGCAACGCTTAACCCGCAGATTTACCACGGAAATTATCAACTTTATCGGACCCGATGTGGATATCCCGGCGCCAGACATGGGGACCAATCCTCAAGTCATGGCTTGGATCATGGACACTTACTCCCAAATGAAAGGGCATGCGTGTAACGGAGTCGTCACAGGTAAACCCATCGAACTCGGTGGGAGTCAGGGCCGACTGCAAGCGACCGGCCGGGGCTTGGTCTATTGCGTGGTTGCCGCCGCAAAACATCTAAAAATCGATCTCAGTCAATGCACTGCAAGCATTCAAGGATACGGCAACGTGGGGCACTGGGCAGGCAGAGAACTCGAACGCAATGGTGTCAAAATCCTTGCGCTCAGCGATGTGACTGGCGCCGTCTACAACGCCGATGGACTCGACCTCAAAGAGACCCGAAAATATGTACTCAAGCATGGTGGTATCAAAGGATACCCGAAAGCAGAGGCGATCGACCCTAACGATGTGCTTACCCTTGAGACCGATATCGTCGTTCCCGCAGCGATCGGTGGCGTCATCGATGCTGAGGTCGCAAAAAACCTAAAGTGTCGAATCCTGGCCGAGGGGGCCAACGGGCCCGTGACCACGGAAGGCAACGAGGTCCTTCTCAAACGCCAAGACGAAATCTTTGTGATCCCGGATATCCTCGCCAACGCGGGGGGGGTGACCGTCAGTTATTTCGAATGGGTCCAAGGCACCCAAAACTTTTTCTGGGGCGCCAAAGAGGTCAATGATAAACTTCGAGCCATCATGCAGAAAGCCTTTAAAGACATCCTTCAAACCCATGTGAACGAAAATATGGACATGCGAACTGCTTCCATGGCTGTCGGGATGCGGAAGGTGACAGACACGATGAAGTTGAGAGGTCTCTTCCCCTAGCCCTTACGCTGTCTGGGGGATGGAAAGATCAATCCAAGTGCCGCTTGGCAAAGACCGATCACTGGGAATCGCCAAAGAGGGCGGACACCCATATTTGCCGCCAAGAAATGGCTGAACAAGTAGGGGCTTCGACTGAGTGCTCGAATGGCGAATCGACGGAGAAGAGGCCAACGAGCCAAAATCAAAGCCGCCCTGAGGGTGGGTAGCGTGTCTCTGAAACTCTGCGTCAGGCGTGTACGCAAGGGTTGAAGCGCTGCCTGGTCCAACTCGGACCGTGCCATTCTTGGCGGTAGATCCTCGGCAAGAACTAAGGCCTGCTCAAAGCTGACGGAGAGCCCCTCGCCTGTGATCCCATCGCCATAACCGAGGGTGTCGCCCATCAACAGGACACGATCAGGCCAATCCCCCTCTGCCTGCCAAGCGAGCGGCCCTGTGCCCTGAAAGCGAGAGTCTGGTTGTTGTCCCTGAAGTCGTTCTTGGAGAACAGGAAACCGACGAATTAAGCCCTGAAAAGGCTCAGGTGATTTGAGTTCTGGTGGTGCGTTACTCTGATCCCATAAAAAGGCGATCTCGACCCGGTTCTCCCCGGACGGGGTCACATAAGCTTCGATACCATTCGACCACCAAACTTCGACATCGTCGCTCCACCGCCGACAACGAAAGTGCTGGCGGGCTCCAAACCGTCGGCCTGCAAATGGGCGTCCAGCTTGGAGGTTGAGTTGGTCCAACAACAAGGTTTTACGACCCGCTGCCAAGATCAATACATCGCCTTGATGCCTGCCGGCGCTACTGGACAACTCGATCCGATCCTCAAGGGTCTCGACCGTCTTCACCAATGCACGATCGGTCAGTATGACGCCGAGTTCGGTGGCTCGCCGGTGAAGCGCTCGACTCAATGCCTGCCGCCGAACGCCCCGACCGATGCCCTCGGGGAACGGCCCCCGAGCCGTACGACCATCATCATCCCAATACCGAATCCCTGCAAACTCAGAACAATCTTCTGGCCCCAGATAAGCTGTCACACCAAGTCGCTCTAGGACTGCCCATCCCGTGGGCATGATCCCCTCCCCACAGACGCGATCACGAGGCCAGGTTTTGCCCTCAAGAACCTCAACGCAAAGCCCTTTTAATCGAAGAGCGATGGCGCAGGCGAGTCCAGCAGGTCCACCGCCCACAATGAGAACTCGACCAGACACTTTAATCCTCTTTGGGACGGGGTAACCAACGGGTTAACCAGCCCTTGGCGAACTCGGTTGCAATGCCTAATGCCGTCATTTTCTTAGGTGGCAACAGTCGTCCTTGGAGCAAACGAAGACGTGCTTCGCTCCGACGGATCTTACCGGAAGACGTCCGCGGTAAGGTTCCAGGCTCCAGAAGCAAAACACCTGCGACGGCAAGCCCCGAATGCTCTTGAACGGCCTCTTGGCATCGACTGACGATGGTCTCTTCGTCGCCGCCCCGAGTCTCAACAAGCAGAAACAATGCCTCGCTATCGCCATCTTCCACAGGAAGTGAGACCGCTGCCCAACACCCGGTTCTCAAGCCTTCTACACCATCCAGTCCTTGCTCGATGACGCTCGGGTCATGATTTCTTCCTCTCAGAATAATAACGTCCTTCGCTCGACCGCAAAGGAAGAGCTCGCCGCCTTCAATAAAACCGCGGTCCCCTGTATCCAGCCAGCCATCCTGCAAAACAGCAGCTGTCGCATCAGGCTGATTGAGATATCCGGCCATCACCCCGTCTCCTTGAACCCAAACCTGTCCAACCTGACCTGGTGCCACCTTTTCCTTGTGTTCGTTTCTAATTTCAATCCGAGTGCCGGGCAACGGGACCCCTAGCGAACTTAAGGGCAAGCCATCCCCCGCCAGTTGAACTCGACCTTCGACCTCAAGAGATAAAGGGTCCACTCGGATGGTTCGACGCTCTTGTTCGAGGGGGGCAAAAGTAACGCCGAGAGTGGCTTCAGCAAGCCCATAAACCGGAGTCAATGCCGTTGACCGAAACCCAACGGAGGCGAAGCGCTCACTGAATCGTGTGAGCGTTTTCGGATGAACCGGTTCCGCACCACATAGAGCGACGGACCATGAACTCAAGTCCAACCCTGCAAGCTGTCTTTCTTCAATCCTTTCGGCACAGAGTCCGAAGGCAAAGTTAGGGGCAACAGAGATCGTTGCCTTCGACTCCGTCAAGGCCTCCAACCAACTGATAGGTCGAGCAATGAACCTTTCGGGGTTGATTAGGGTCAGCGGCCCCTTCGCCATGATGGCAGTCAACAAACATCCGATGAGCCCCATGTCGTGGTAGAGAGGAAGCCAGCTTACCCCAGAGTGAACCTCCACATCACCAGGAAAGGTCGACATAATAGCCTGGCAATTCTGAACCATATTACGATGAGTCAATGCGACGGGTTTAGGACGTCCCGTCGAGCCCGAACTAAACTGGACAGCGGCTAAACTTTGCGGGCTTTGAAGGCGAGGGTCTACCGGATCAGACTTCAAACACCACTCGACCGTTTGAACACCGTGAAGAACGCCAGCGCTCTGACCGGGAACGGAAACCAACGGCAGCAGACGACGATCGGTCA
Source organism: Myxococcales bacterium (assembly GCA_002696345.1). GTDB lineage: Bacteria > Myxococcota > UBA4151 > UBA4151 > UBA4151 > UBA4151. Next base: position 36,467 of record NZRT01000062.1, on the reverse strand, counting down.
GCACGATCTGTACTTCTGCTTCGGTCATCATAAGCGATGTTCGATTTTTCCACTCATCGATCCGGCCCAGCCGGACCGGCGGATACATCGCACAAGGCACAACGCCGGCGAAGACCGCGCCAAAGAAAGCATCGTAAAAATCGGGTCCCGTCGGTAACACGATGCCCATCCGGTCACCCGGCTTCAAACCAAGGGAAATCAGTCGACCAGCGACTCGAGATGCTCGGCCGACCATCTCGTGATAAGTGACTTTCCGGTGCCGACCAAGACCGGTCCAAAAGGTGACACCGAGTCCATCCTCCTCAGCTGCTCGTAAAAACGAGGCACCAAGAGTCTCAGACGATTTCACGATTCCCCTCAACGGCTTCAGCAACCAGATGAGCGACCTCTAAAAGAGTACTCGGCGGCTGATCGGGGGGCTCGTTCAGAAAAATCTGAAAGTGATTCTCAACCTCGAGTGCAAAGTTCAAAAGCCCCATACTGTCCAAGCCTAAATCTGCTTGAAGCCGAGTCGATGGCTGCCACGGTCCGGGCCGATCGCAATGCTCTCCCAGAATCCTCACAAGATCCTCGTGGATATGGTTTAGGGCCTCAGGGGACAAAGCGACCGCGCTCTTCAAAGGCATCGAGATAGCCTCCGGACTGCTCTAAGGCAGCTTCTTCTTGGGCAATCCGATGCCGTAAAAGGACCCCATTGCCCAGTGTAAATACCACCGCAGTATACCACGCTCCAGCCAGCAGTGGCAGCGCAGCGATCTCCAAAATAACACCCAGATAATTCGGATGACGGATTCGACCGTAGAGGCCACCGATTTGAGGTGGTGCCTCTGGTAAGATCATAATGGTAACCGTCCACCGAGACCCGAGGGTAGAGATCGCCTCCCAGCGTAAAGCTTGCCCCAGAAGAAGCGCTCCGCCGGCAACCCAAACAACCCAATGAGGGCTGGAGGGCATTAAAAGAACGCCCTCAACAGCCGCTGCGACCAACCACAGGGTGTGGAGCCCACGCATCCAAGGCATCTGCTCCGGTGCAACCTCGTAGCCGCCGGCTTGTAGGATTTGGGTCTGATGATGAGCGCTCAGGCGCAACTCGGAAAGACGCTGGAGCGCAACCAGCCCGACCAGAACAAGGTAAGCGATTTGTTCGCTGGTCACGCCACTGATTCCAAAAGATTGAGTTCAGCACAAAAGGCTGGCCCCATGGCAGCCATCAATCCTCGCTGACCCGCTGGCGGAAGATCCTTAAGCAGCTCATGGAGAACAAACAGAACAGAGGTGGAACTCATGTTTCCGTAGGTGGCGAGGCTGTCCCAACTCGCTTGCAGATCCGTTTGTGTCAAACCGAGAGCATCCTGCATGGCGCCAAGCACTTTCGGCCCTCCGGGATGAGCCACATAAAAATCAAGTCCATCTGGAGTCAGTTCAGCCTCTGCCAAAAGACCTTGGACCGCTCCAGGCAACTCTTGCTTTACGAGGCTTGGGACTTCTGGGGAAAGCACCACCTTAAATCCACTGTCCACCATATCCCAACCCATGATGCGCTCGGTATCCGGAAAGAAGACGGACCGTGGATGACTCCATGAAAGCGGAGCCTTCGCTGCCAGTGGATGTTCATCCCCCACCATCAAAACGACTCCACAGCCATCACCGAACAACCCGCTTGCAATAATGTTTGCGACGCTAAGATCCTCCCGCTGAAGCGTTAACGAGCACAACTCAACGGACAACATTAATCCAGCTTCCGTGGGATGACCCTTTAGATAATCCCCCAATCGGTTCACGCCTGCACAACCTGCGAGACAACCCAAACCAAAAAGAGGGACTCGCTTGGTCGCCGCTGAAAAGGGCAAGCGATTCATCAATCGAGCTTCCAAGCTCGGAACAGCGATTCCGGTCACCGTGGTACTGACGACGATAGAGATGTCGGCTGCCGTCAACCCAGCGCTTTGGAGAACATTGGTCACAGCCGACTCCGCCATGTCGGTCGCAACACGAATCCAGGCATCGTTATGGGCACCAAAGCCTTTGAGATCCTCATAAGCTTCAATCGGCAGTGCCAAGTGGCGACTACCCACCAAAACATTACGCTGAAATTGTTCGATGCGACCTGGGTTGTAGTAGCGCTCGCTCCAACGCTCGAGCAACGCAGCGATCAATTCATCTTGGCTGTACTCATGGGGAGCGAGCGCGGTCGCTGTGGAATGAACCAATGGCAATTTTAAAATCCTCCAGCTCGTTGAACGAGCCCCTTATTCACTCGAAATCGACGCAACCAGGCACGCTCGAGCACATCCATGTGCTCCCGTTCCCCGGATTCCATATGATCGCATCCCAGTAGGTGCAACAGACCATGTACCAATAAAATGATCATCTCATCGGAAAGACCATGTCCCGCATCACGAGCTTGTCGGACCGCCGTCTCTAAAGAGATCACCACATCGCCCAGGCAAGGTGCAGATCTCGGGACGGGGGGGTCGAACTGGGGAAAGCTGAGAACATCGGTCGCTGCATCTTTACCCCGCCATCTCTGGTTCAGTTGGCGGATGCCTGCATCATCCGTGATGACCAAGCTAACCTCAGTGGGCGCGTCAGTGACCCAATCTGCGCAAATCGTCGCTGCCACTCGCCTCATTCGGCGTGGGATCGAGGGTTGGAGTTGGTTCCGAGTCTGGTTTTGGGTGCTGAGTCGAACTGTTACTGTCACGACGCTCCTTCGTTGCCGGCTCCTGATAGCGTGGTCGATGATGATAGATGCCAACGAGAACCGCATGAAATGCGTTGGCGATTTTATGAAGGTCCCTCAACGTCAGGTCGCATTCATCCAATTGCCCCTCGGCGAAGATTTTATTGGTCATCTTTTGCACCAAACCCCGCAAGCGATCTGGATCGGGAACGTCCACCGTTTTGGCTGCAGCCTCCACCGCGTCTGCAATCATCAGCAATGCCGCTTCCGGGTATTGTGGCTTGCGCCAATGGTGGCTGTAATCCTCGATGTCAACACGCTCACCTTCTGGTGCTATTTCGATGGCTTTCTTGTAAAAATAACTGATCACACGGGAGCCATGATGCATCTCGATGCCATCGATGATCTCTTCGCCCAAACCATAACTCCGAGCTAATTCCTGCCCCTCAGAAACGTGCTTTTTGATGATCAAAACACTCATGCTTGGTTTGAGTTTGTCATGGGGATTCTCCCCCCTTTGATTCTCACCGAAATACTCCGGATACAGACCTTTACCAATATCGTGGTAGTAGGCCATGACTCGAGCGAGCAACGGATTGCGACCGATGGCTTGAGCCCCTGCCTCCACGAGCGAGGCAACCATCATGGAGTGATGATAAGACCCCGGAGCCCGTAAGGCGAGCTCCCGCAGTGCTGGATGATCAAGATTCGAGAGTTCTCCTAGGCGAAGATTGGTCATGTAGCCAAAGACCCACTCGATCACGGGCGTGATCATGGGGATTCCGACCGCTGCTAAAACACCACCCAAGACGTAGTTGATCCCCTCAAATCCCATCTCCTGACTCACCGCACCACCCTCGATGAGCGTCGTGCCTAAACTCACACCCCATGCTGCAAGTCCAGCCACGACTCCGGCGCGCAGAAAATCAGTTCGACGTCGCGCACCATCGATCAAACTAGCGCCCACCAAAGAGCCAAGCATGACCGGCAAGGTGTCCCCAATATCGCCCGTGGAAGCGATGGCGATCAACGGCGATGAGACAACGACGAAGACCAGCGTCACCGTACCGTTCAGGACAAAGGCAACCAACAAGGCTCCAGCGACGACCGGTAGTAAAGGTCGCAAAAGTCCTGAATGAAGTTCTGGGCGCTGGGCTGCAACGGCATCAAGAACACCGCTCAGCAACGAAATTGCCGCCAGGTGCAACACGAGCGTCATCGCCATAAACGCAAGATCTCGAGCATCGGGTCGATATCGAGCCATGTGTCGTAACGCAAACCAGTGTACGCAAGCGACAAGTAAAGCGATGAGCAGACCTGCTCCGAGGGCGACCAACCATGCTGCGAGGGCCCCTTGCTGATTGATTTGCTTAAACAGAAGAACATGGTCTGGCGTGACTTCTTGCCCTCGACGAACGAGAACTTCACCTCGGGCAATGTTCTGCACGACAACGGGGATTTGATGGCGTGCCAATCGTTGGCGATCTGCGGTCTCCGCAGCGTTGTATGTGGCTGTCGGCACAACCAAGTGCCCAAGTAACTGAGCCAAACTACGTCCGATCCGATCGTCAACTCGATCTGAACCTGCGGCGCTACGCAGTTGCGGTGCACGACTCAAAACCACCTCAACGAGTCGCTTCCGAAGGGCAGGAAGATCATCCAGAGCCTCTAAACTTGTAAATCTTTCCTGACGCGGGCTTCGAAGGGTCAACCCCCGCACGGCTCTTGACTGAGCCCGCTGCCGACTCTCGACCACTGGGCGCTCGTAGACAGACTGCAAAACATCACCGAGAACCTGAGCGACCTCGGTCCGGTAACCCAGACGATCCAGAGCATCGAAATCGACCGGCATTCCTTGGATCTGCAAACTGTTCGCGAACTCCAACTGTGCTCGTTGGCGCCGGTTATTCAACTCAGCGAGGGCGAAACTGTAGTCGACTTCACGGTCACTATCGCCGCTTCCATCAATACGATCCTGTAAGCTCTTGCGGGCTTCAGCAATCGCTTGCATCTCTACCGCCATCGCCGAGTAGGCTTCCCGCAGAAGTCGTGCGACGCGATCCACGGCCACTCGAGCATGATCATAAACCACAGGGACTGCTTGAGCGGCATCATCTCGCCGTCGCTGTGTTTCTGCTTGATCGGTAACACGGGTGCTTCGGGCTGCCCGCAGATCTCGCAATGCGACACTACCTGCTTCGGGCACTCGAACCTGTGCAGTGGTCAGATCCGGACGCATTGCAAGCGTCCCAGCCCCTACAAGGGCTGCTATGATGCAAGCGAGCAGGCCACCCCCAGGCTGTGCTCCACGGGATCGAAGGGCTGATAGCATAATGAACGCCTAACCCCCGGAAGCCACACTGCTCAAGTCCTTGGCTTGCTGCCAAAGAATATCGAGATCTTGAACATCGTCCCAAGCCACTCCCGACTCGGCCAAAATATGTTCCATATGGGACACTCGGTCGGTGAACTTTCGAGTTGCTCGACGAAGGACAACCTCGGGCTCCAACTTCAGATGTCGAGCCCATTGCGCCATGGTAAACAAAAGATCTCCAAACTCCTCTTCTATCGCCGCCCGGTCTCCACAACGCTGCGCTTCCGCTAACTCGAGTAATTCTTCGTCGACCTTGGCTCGAACCGATGGGGCATCGATCCAATCCAAGCCGACGCGTGCTGCTTTCTCCCCCAACCGAGCCGCTCGCTGAAGTCCAGGCGCCGCCGGCGGAATCCCGGAGACGATCGAGCGGTTGTCCCCGGCCTTCTCAGTCCGCTTGATTTGCTCCCATTGTTTTTCCACTGCTGCTGCGTCCAGCCCTTTTTGATCACCGAAAACATGGGGGTGGCGACGAATGAGCTTTCGACAGATTCCATCGATCACATCATCCAATGTAAAGGCTGATTCTTCCTCTGCGATACGACTTTGAAAAACAACCTGAAGCAGGAGATCACCGAGTTCCTCGCACTGAGACGTGCGGTCCCCTCGCTCCATCGCCTCAAGACACTCATATGCCTCTTCGATGAGATAGGGTTGCAGACTTTCCATGGTTTGCTCAGCATCCCAAGGGCAGCCCCCTGGTCCACGCAGTTGATTCATAATTTGGACGAGATGGTCCAATCTATCTGCTGTCTCGGTCACTGGTTACCCCTTGCAACTAAGAGCGATTCCGTCGCCATTGCCGAAGTAAACGCCGAAGCAAGCGAGCAGGGTTCGGGATGGCTTCAACCACCATCTGAAACTCAGGAATAGCCAAACTGCGACATGCCATAAAGAAAGAAGCCAGGCCGACGCCGATAAAGACGGTCAGCTTGATGACGGCAAGCCAAGATGTTCGTTCCCAACCGAAATCCTGCCGTAACCAATAAATAGGAAGGCCCATCAGCATCGTGACGGCAACGCTTCGAAAGAAGCTCGCCGTAAGCGCGGGATAGACCCAACTTTCCAACGACCGTCGCAGCCAAAACAGAAGAACGACGAATTGGACGAAGGTGGCGATAGAAAGACCGGCCGCCAAACCAGACACACCAAAATAATAAGCTAAGACACCGCCGGCGAGCGCGTTAAAAAATAAAGCCCAAACGCCCGCCTGGACAGGACGCTTTGTGTTTTTTAGCGCAAAAAATACCTGATTTACCATCCGCACGCCGGCTGCTGGGATCAACCCCAGAGACAACCAGAAGAGGACATCGGCAGTGCGATCAACAGCTTCCCGACTAAACTCGCCGTGGCCGAATAAAACCACGACAATCGATTTAGAAAGCAAAGCCATACCAACCGCTGCACCACAAGACACGAGAATCAGAGAGCCCATGGAATTGCGGAATAATTCTGAAAACCCCCGATGATCACCGATGGCACGAAAACGACTTAATGAAGGCTGGCTCGCCGTGGCGAGAGCCACAGCGAAGAGGCCCAAGGTGAGTTCTTGGACTCGTGTGGCATTGTAATATTGGGTGACAGAGCCCTCCGGCAGCATACTGGCGTAGGTACGAAGGACCACAATGTTGATTTGGTAGACGGCAATCCCGAACAACTGGGGGATCATCAACCGGCCGGCCTCACTGAGACCCCGCTCCTTCGGCGCCCAAGCCGGTAACATACCGCATCGACTTACAGCGACATCGGTACCGATGACGGTCAATTGAACCACACCGCCGCAGACCACGCCCACGGCGAGACCGTAGATGGGATGGGGCAGAAACGTCATCGGCAACACGGCGCCTGCGATCACGCAAACGTTGAAGACCACAGGGGTCGCCGCTGCAGCTGCGAAACGCCGATGTGCGTTAGCAATCCCCCCATAGAATCCGACCAGCGAGACCAGTCCTAAATAGGGAAACATCCATCGAGTAAGACGGACGGTGAGTTCATAGATCTGCGGATTGTCCCGAAAGCCAAAGGCGAACAAGGACACGAGGAATGGAGCGCATGCAATACCGAGAAGCACCACGGCGACGACGATGAGGAACCAAATCCCAAGGAGCGCTCGAGCGTAGCGTTTTGCGCCCTCCTGCCCCTCCTGAGCCAAACGTTCCGCATACGTCGGAACCAAAACGGCGGAAACAGCCCCCTCGCCCACAAGGCGACGAAAGACATTTGGGATGGTTTGCGCCACAAAAAATGCATCGGCCACGGCAGTTGCGCCAAAAATATTAGCGACAACAATGTCACGAAGGGCGCCAAGAACTCGGGAAACCAGTGTCCATAGCCCCACCACACCTGTGGATCGAGCGACACGGTTCGTTTCCTTTTGGGACTCGCTCATTCTGACTCACGGGAGACCATTGCCCCCAACTTCGTGAGCTTGATCTCAAGGTTCTCATAACCCCGATCCAAGTGATAAATGCGTCGAACGACGGTCTCTCCTTGAGCTACGAGTCCAGCCAAGACTAGGGATGCAGATGCCCGTAAATCAGAGGCAGTCACGGGAGCTCCAGAAAGACGCTCGACCCCACGAACGGTCGCCGTCCGCCCCTCGAGGTGGATATCAGCCCCCATTCGAATCAGTTCGGAAGCATGAAGATAGCGATTCTCAAAAATTCGCTCCGTCATCATGCTGCGGCCTTGAGCCACCGACATAACGGCCATGAGCTGTGCCTGCATATCCGTGGGAAAACCGGGATACTCGCCGGTCATCACATCCACTGCCCGAGGTCGGAAGGGAGCCTCGATCGTCAGTTCTCCGATGCCCTCAGAACTCAAGGAGCCCGTGTGGACACGACAATCGGCTTCCCGCAGCTTCTCCACCAAAGCTTCTAAATGGGCGACGGGGCAATTCGTCAAGGTGAGCGACCCCCGGCCGATGGCGCCAGCACACATCAAGGTTCCCGCCTCGATACGATCTGGTGGAACCTCAAAACGACAGCCCTCAAGTCGATCCTGTCCTTGCACAAGAATCCGATGAGTTCCCTCACCTTCAATCTCGACTCCCATCGTTCGAAGCAGTTGAGCCAAAGCGACGATTTCGGGCTCCCGAGCCGCATTTTCAATGACAGTTTCGCCTTTGGCGAGCGCTGCCGCCGTCAATGCATTCTCGGTCCCCCCCACAGTGATCTTTTCGAAAACGACTCGACCACCCACTAGGCCACCGGGCGGCGTACGAGCCACCACATATCCTGCTTCCACATCGATGCGTGCCCCCAAAGCCTCCATCGCCTTTAGATGAAGGTCGACGGGACGGGAACCAATGGCACAACCGCCTGGCATGCTAACTCGTGCCTGCCCGCAACGGGCCAATAGGGGACCTAAAACGAGGACAGAAGCCCTCATGGTCCGAACGAGATCGTAGGCAGCCGTGGTCTCCTCCACATTGGGCGTCGTCAGAACCAACTCACCGCCCCGCCGCTCCGTGAACTCCGTCCCCAAACTCACCAAAAGGCGCCCCATGGTTTGGACGTCCACCAGACGAGTCGGTGCGCCGACAAAACGAATGGGTTGTTCGGTCAGCAACGTTGCAGACATGAGGGGCAAGGCGGCGTTCTTGGCACCGCTCACCCGGACCGTCCCGCTGATCGGACGCCCGCCTTGAATTCGGAAGATATCCATCAGCGTGCCGGGAGTGGACGGACTCGGATCTTACGAATACTCAAATCGGTCTTCCAGTTATTAAAGGCAAGGCGGTCATGTCCGGGGCCTTTGAGCGGCTTTTTATCCGTTCGCTGGAGAAATGGCTGTCCATCAAGAAACCACTCAATAAGTCCGCTGCCACTGTGCAGGCTGCGACGAACTCGCCAATGATACCAACGCCCTGACTCCCATTTACCCTTCTTCCGAGTCCGGCCCGTTTCGTGCTCATCCTCTTTAGCGATGATCGCTAAGGTGTTCCCCCAGCCGCCCAGAATATTGATGTAGCCGCTCTCGTGTCGCACCCCATCACCACAGAATTCCAGTTTCCCATCGGGCTGATCCTTGCCCATCATTTCAAACTCAATTTCGAAGTTATCAGGCACTCGGCGCTGCAACCACAAAGGATAGCGGTTCTCCTCACCGAGGCTTCGCAGCGCACCATTCTCAACCCGCCAACTCCCTCCGACGGAGGCTAAAATTAGCGGGTCGATCTGAGTCCCTATTTCCACACGCAGTTCCTCGGTGAGCAGAGGGACTTCTGCTCCCGCTGGCATCCGACAGGCGCCGATGCACATGAGAAGCAATATGGTCCTCTGCATAACTGATCTCCTGACTCGCTGTGGCTGCCTACCCGAAGCCTGGTCGGTTGCAAACGGCTTTACGAGGCTGAGACGACAAAGTGAACTTGTCGGGGCTAATCCCAGCAGGCTACGGCGTCGCACAGGAGGAGGTGGTCTTGTCGACGGAGACCCCAGAACAAAAGGCTGCCGAAGAAGCCCAGCGCTATTTCATCGCCGCTCAAACGCTAAACGAGCGGAGAATTTGGACGGTGCTCGGACCGGTGATGCTGATCGGTTCAATCGCCATCTTGCTCATGTGGCAGTATGCCGATCTGCCCACTTCCGGTCTCGTCATCTTTCTCGTGGGTGGTCTCGGTATTCTCTACACGGCCCTGCTGACGTACTGGCGTGGTCCGATTCCCACGTGGCTCGCCTTCATTTTGGTCAGTCTNGAGGGCTGTCTCGCGCCAGTGATTCTTTGGAGTGACGCAAACTTCAATGTCGAGTTGGCTCGAGAAAGTTCCGCTGCAGGCGTCGCTTTCGTCGCCGTTGCTCTCGCCGGTCTTCGATATCGCCCTTGGTTGGTGGTCTATGCGGGCTTGCTTGGCGGCGGTCTCACCGCACTCGGCTACCCNGNNTTTTGTCCCGGTGGTGCCGACGATGCGATCTTCTGTCACCCCGGACTCTACTGGTGGCGNCCTGTCTTCCTGTTACTGGTCGCTTTCGCAGGCGCTTTAACGGTTTCNGCAGCCTTGAAAACCTTTTCAGTCACGGAACGGACNATNTACGAGAAGGAAGAAACAGNCCGGNTGGCGGCAGCAAAACAGCGCTTCTTAGCGAGTGTNACCCACGAACTNCGAACTCCATTAAACTCTATTTTAGTCCTCTCGAAGCTCTTGAAAGATTCNGAAGANCAAAGCCCAAAGGGGCGAGAGCAGGCTGGCGTNATCTACAACGCNGGATCNAGTCTACTGGCTCTNATCAANGATATTTTAGACCTCTCAAAAATCGAGGCTGGNGCAATGACCCTTGCGCCTCAACCGGTTAATCTCGGTCTCTTTGCGAAGGANTTAGAAGCTCTTTTCCAACCCATCGCAGCTGAAAAGAAATTAGCNTTCGTTGTGCGACATGCGCCGGGAACGCCAAAGCAAATCGACGTGGACCGACTCCGNTTGGATCAGATCCTGCGCAANCTCGTCGGGAATGCTCTGAAATTCACGGATGCAGGCAGGGTGACCGTCATGATACACCCTGTNGATCAAGGCTGTATCAACAGACTGCTCAACAAAGAGCGAGCACAAGTGATCGCNAATCATCCGGAAAACTATTTNGCGTTCTCCGTACGGGATACAGGTCTAGGGATCAGTGANGAGGTTCAAAGCCGAATCTTCTCCGCTTTCGTCCAGGCTGACGACACCACAGCCCAACGATTCGGGGGGACNGGCCTCGGCTTGTCGATCTGTCGACAACTGACCGCACTGATGGGGGGNGAACTCGGTCTCGAATCCTCGGAGGGCCTGGGNGCGACCTTCTCACTGATCTTACCAATCTCGATGGCACAGCCGCTTCATGAATCCACCATCATCGACGATGTCACCCTGATCGAATCCCATCATGAAGACGACGATCATACGCTGTACGAGGNGACCGANCCGGGGACGGCAGCGACCACTCGCATCCGCAATGAGGTCTTACGCACCGTGGTTCTGCCCAGTCTTCACACCACCGAGGGCTTGGCGGANGAAGCGGCAACATTTGGAGGACGGNCCTGGGGAGAAGTTTCAAGTCTTGCAGACTCTCCTCTTCCTGTTTCNACGCTGCAAAAAANGGTGGTGATCATCGCACACGAGGATGTGCTCACCAACTACCGGGTGGCCTCAGCCCTTGAAGCCGTCGGACTGAAGGTCATTTCTAGGACNTCGGAAATGGAGATTCGAACTCTGTTTAACCAAGGGACGAACCCCGACCTGCTGCTGGTCTCCCCCGACCTAAAGCANCTGGCACAAGCGTTCTCAACACCCGCTGTTCTTATCTGCCCCAAATCAGAACGACAGACACCTGTNCCCGAGGGGATCGAAGGAATCTTGGTCACTCCGGTGGAAAGTGGTCAACTCCACAGTGTCTTGCGCAAGCATCTTCTCGGTGAGTTCAGTACATGAGAAAGCTGCAACCTAACTTGACCCCTCTGCCTACCACCCCTTAGGGGCCTGTTATGAAGATCAGTTTGATCATTCCGTGTTTCAATGAAGAGGAAAGCCTGCCTCTTTTGGTTCAAGAGATCGATCGAGTGATCGACTCCGAGAACCTGNATGCAGAGGTCCTCCTCGTCGACGATGGCTCCCGGGACGCAACGCCAGATTTAATTCGAAAGACCGCANAAGCTCGACCCGATCGCTACAAAGGAATTATTTTTCGAAGAAACCATGGTCAAACCGCTGCCATGCTGGCGGGAATCGACCATGCATCGGGAGATGTCTTGGTNCCNTTGGACGCAGATCTTCAGAACCCNCCCTCCGAGATTCCCAAACTGCTTGCGAAACTCGAAGAGGGTTATGACGTCGTCAGTGGCTGGCGCAAAGANCGACAAGATAAAGCACTCACTCGAAAGTTACCGAGCCGCATAGCCAACTGGCTAATCGGTAAAATTGGTGGACTCCCACTTCATGATTACGGTTGCAGCCTGAAAGCCTATCGAAGGGAAGTGATCCAAGGGGTGAGGCTCTACGGGGAAATGCATCGCTTCATCCCCATCTATGCCAAGTGGCAAGGCGCTCGAGTGACCGAAATACCGGTCGAACATCGAGCCAGGGNGCTCGGGACCAGCAAGTATGGACTGAATCGCACCTTCAAGGTGCTGTTGGANTTACTCACNGTGAAATTCTTGGGCGATTACGGACAAAAGCCCATTTATTTCTTTGGNGGGTTGGGGATGATCCTCTGCGGACTCGGAACACTCTCCGGTATCGAAACCCTCGTTGAGAAAGCACTTTGGGGGGTCAAGGTTCACACCAACCCTTTTATTATCCTCGCCGTGTTCCTCTTTATCGTCGGCGTACAGGCCATTATGATGGGGCTACTCGCCGATCTCCAAATGCGAACTTTCTATGAAAGTCAGGACAAACGAACCTATCTGGTCCTTGAGACCGTTGGGTTTCACCCCAGCGGCGACGACTTCTCGGAATCGACGACACGACAGTTTCCGACTGAAGGNCGCTAGATGTGTGGCGTCATCGCCTGGATAGGCCAGCCGGNAAGTACCCCGGANCGAGCGGTCATCNAACGGGCAAGNGCTCGAATGCATCATCGGGGTCCGGATGGTCATGGCTTGAGCCAAAGCGGCCACGTGGCACTGGGTCACCAGCGCTTAGCGATTATCGACCTTGCCGGTGCAGTTCAGCCCATGGAGCACCCNTCCGGCCTTCGACTGACCTTCAATGGTGAAATTTACAATTTCCGCTCCCTACGTCGACGGCTCGAAGGCTTGGGGCACAGCTTTCGATTGGACTCGGACACGGAAGTCTTGGCGGCAGCCTGNGCCCAATGGGGTCCAGATGCTGTCAANGAACTCGAAGGCATGTACGCTTTTGTGGTCGATGACCCCAACCGNGATCTGGTCTGGGCAGCCCGTGATCCACTCGGGCAAAAACCACTCTATGCTTGTGATGAACGCTTCTTTCCGGATGCAAAGTGGCTTTTCGTTAGCGAATTAAAGGCAGTCATTCCCGAGGCGAAACTCAGCCTCAACCGGCTGGCTGCGATTCGCTTTCTCGCCTACGACTTTGTCCCGGACGATGACGGAATTTATGCGGGAGTCCAAAAGCTTCTGCCCGGAGAACTTTGGTGCATTCAGCGGTCGAGACCAGGAGCGCCGAAACGTCGACGCTTCTTTTCGTTGCATCCGGATGAAGTCATCCATCACCAACCGTCTTACCTNGAATCCTTAGAGCAACACTTAGACCGAGCAGTGCAACGACGTCTCGTGTCCGATGTNCCCCTCGGCGTTTTCTTGTCCGGTGGAATCGACTCATCGCTGATCACAGCCCTCGCCGTTCGCCATCGGGAGCCATCGGCACTCAAAACCTTCGCCATTGGCTTTGAGGAGGAAAGCTTCGATGAAAGCGACCATGCCCAAATCGTGGCTGATCATCTTGGGACCGACCACCACTGCAAAATCATCAATGCCCAAGATCTTCTCGATGTGGTTCCTCACCTGCTCGACCATCAAGACGAGCCCTTTGGTGATCCCTCCATCATTCCTACCTATTTGCTAAGCCAGTTCGCCCGAAAACAGGTGACCGTGGCCCTTGGCGGCGATGGTGGTGACGAACTGTTTCTCGGCTACCCCACCTTTGTTGCCGAACGGTTAAGAAGGTCGTTTCGATGGCTACCAAGGCTGGGCTGGGAGACGGCCGCGGCAGCCTCAAATGTCCTGCCGGTGGGTCAGGGAAACTATCCACTCGACTACAAGATCAAGCGATTCTTTGCGGGTTCCAGCCGTCCCCTCCCTGATCGGCACCAAGTGTGGATTGGAGGTGCGCTCCCCAAAACACTAAAGCGTCTTGCTCCCGAGATCAGCGAAGCGACACTGTACGCGCCCAGCCGAAAGACGTGGGCAGCAAGCCTTGGCGACGATGAACACCGACTGACGCAATTGTATGCTCAGCATTATCTCGGAGCCGGCGTCCTCCAAAAGGCGGATCGAGCATCGATGAAAGTCAGCCTTGAACTCCGGGCTCCCTTTCTCGACCGAAACGTCGTCCGCCACGCACTGAAAGCGCCCACTTCGCTGCGGCTCCATGGTCTCCAAACCAAAGTCGCTCTGCGGCGAGTTGCTCAGCGCTTGCTACCAGAGTCGATTGTGAATCGCCCGAAAAAGGGCTTTGGGATTCCATTGGCTCAGTGGTTACGTGGACCGTTAAAAGACTGGCTCGAGGTGCAGTTAAACGAAGAAGGCCTCATGGCTCAGAACCTGTTCCCATCAACAACGATCCAAGAGCTCATCAAAGAGCATGTGCAAAGACGTGAAGATCACGGCAAATTACTGTGGAACCTGGCCTGCCTCTCGATCTTTCTTCGTCGGAGTCACACCCCATGAGTCTCTGGCTAAACCGTTGCCTAACCCTTGGGCTGGCTGCCGTCGTGGTCACGGGCTTACAAAATGTTTTTTCAGCGCCCGAGGCTCTACCCCAAGGGCACTGGGTGAAGGCAGGTAAAATCTTGAGCAATCGCGCCTCTAAAAAGGACACTCTTCTGCTGAACAATGGGGGATCCACCGAAGGCATCGATATTTTACGAGACCAACAACTTAAACCCCTTCTCGCCCTTCCGGAACCTCGAGGACGTGTGCAGCAACTTTGGGTTCTTGGAAGACGATCTCACCTGCCCGCTGGTCTCAACGATTTCACCGTGATCGGATCCGGTGAAACGGTCGCTTCAGGACTGACCCTCTTTGCACTGAAACGCCCCGGAGGAACTGCNCTTTGGCGGGCGACNGATATGCTCGAAACAGCCGANATTCGNGTGGGGAAAATTCGATGCGAAGGGCGTCACNCCGCAGGAAAGCGTTGTTCTGGCTTGCCGGATTGGATGCGTGTCACGAGGGAAGAGGTGACCGTCGGCGGTCAACGGCGCACGTGTCTGTGGGCGCACCCACCAGCCAACGGAGCCTTCCTCACTGTNGATTTTGGCGCCGTTCCGGAGGGGGAACTTTTAATTCGGCACGGTCTCTCCGATCGAGCCAGCGAGTCAGAAAATAATTCGCCTGTAGAACTCCGCATCCTTAGCGACGCCGGTGAACGCTTACTACGGGCCCACAACAAGGCGGGCTTCCAGAGCGAGAGACTTGAGGTCAGGGGTAGGCTTAAGCTGAAGATACGAGCTCAAAAAGACGGCATGNGACACTATTGTTTTAAGGCTGAGATCCGATGATCTCACNGCTNANAAATCCGGNGTTCTTACTCTTCANCGCCGTCTTTTNCACCGCATCGCTCAGTCTTCCNNANGTNGGTGTTACCGATGATGATGACTTTTATTTGCCCGCTGGACACAGCTACTTTCGTTGGGCTCGAAAGGCTCTCAAAGACCCGGCCTTGGCCTTAAGGAAAGATCAACTCGATGCCCACTGGAGCCTAAATCGAGAGCACCCACCTTTGGCCAAATGGCTCATCGGGGCAGGTCGATATCTAGGTCATGAATCAACCGGCTTGATGCCTGCTCTCGATGCGGGTCGCCTTGGCACATGTTTCTTTCTCGCTCTTGTGGTCTCGCTCATCTTTGCCCTCGCACGAGAGCGACTCGGGACCATGCCTGCACTCTTCGCTGCACTGGCATTTCTATTGATCCCTCGCTTGGCATTCCATGGTCGAGTCAACACCCTCGACATGCCNGTGGCTGCCATGAGTACCTTGTTCGTCTTCACGTTCTGGCGTTTGCACCGGCAGGGGACTGCAAAGGCTTTGGCGCTGATGACTCTTGCCTTTGGCNTGGCCTTGTCGACCAAACTTAACGCNCCGTTTACCCTCTTCGCATGCGGCGTTTTCTGGCTGGTGGAGAGCNTACCCAANTTCCGCGGCGACCGNGAGGGCNTCCGGTTTCCAGAACTNCCGCTCTGGCTGGTGGTGGTACCCCTCGGCGGCTTGATCATCCAAGTCGGTCTTTGGCCGTGGTTGTGGCCTGATCTCATCGATCGGTACATCGANTATGTGCGATTTCACATGGGTCATTACCCGATTTACCTGTTCTATGATGGNCAGATCTGGGACCGNCCATTTGCCCCCTGGCACGCCCCCTTCGCCTACACCTGGGCGGTCCTCCCAACGACCCTTCTCTTCGCAGCACTCGTCGGCACTGCCGTNCTCGTTCGACAAGCGATCGGTTGGGAACGGTTTGATCGTCGATCCAGCCCCAATGAAGGGCGCTTNGCTCGCTTTATTTTAATCCANGCCTTCATCGCNATCGGCACNGTCGCGTTCAGTCCCGTCCCCAAATATGGTGGTATCAAACTCTTTCTTCCTTTCTTTCCTTTACTGGCCATCGCCATGGGTTTTGGTTTGCAGAGACTCCTTGAGGCGCTCCCCCAACGGAAATGGAGNCTNCCTCTTCTGATGNCCCTTCTCCTTTCCAGTGGAGTCATCGACAGTTGGAAGTATCGGGGCCAAGAACTCTCGAGTTTCGGCGCCCATGTCGGGGGGCTTTCTGGCGCTGTGCAAAGAGGATACGAGCGACAATACTACGATGTTTTTGACCGACACTTAGCTCGATGGCTGAGTGAAAATACAAANCCTGACGCACGGGTCTATTTTGAACCCAACCATAAGGAATACGTACGNAGTGGCCCTTACCTTAAAAGGACGGGCGACCTGCGNAGTGANATTCGACTCTCAGGCGGACATCGAGCGGATGTTGTCATCCTTACCCACGAGCGAAGGTGGCGAAATTTCGCCGATCTCGCCGAGAAACTGAAGCGTCGCCCCGTCCTGTACGAACATCAAGTGGATGGNGTGGTCCTCTGGACTGCTTTNGGNCGCTGAATCAANGCTCNGAAGAAACCGATACTTGATGTCCAGAAATCCACGTTTCAGCGATGTCGTTCGCCCCACCCAGGATCATCGAAGCAAAGACTCGCTCTTCTAAACTTTCGCACCGAGCCCAACGCTGAGCTAACCACGATCCTGCCGCTGGTCTCAAAACATTAAAGTCCGCTCGCTTGCCCACCTCAAGGCTCCCGATTCGATCCTNCATCCCNAGCACCTGAGCACTGCCCAAAGTGGCCATNCTCACNAGTTCCTCCACGGAAAGACTNNCCCCNTGAAGTCGCTGAACTTGGTANCACGCCTTCAAGGTCTCCAGCATACANAATGATGTGCCCGCACCCACATCCGTACCGAGACCAACCTGGACGCCAGCATCCTTTGCACGACGATAATTGAACAAACCGCTGCCCAGAAATAGATTAGCCGTTGGGCAATGAACAAGCTGGGTTTCGGTNCCTGCCAATGCTCGCCATTCCCGNTCTGTTAAATNAATTCCGTGGGCAAAAGAAGTACGGGGACCGAGGAGACCCGATCGCTCGTAGACAGCCGTGTAATCCTCTGCATCGGGGTGCAGTTCTTTCACCCAAGAGACTTCAGCCTGAGTTTCGCCAAGGTGACTNTGGAGGCGTGCGTTTGGATACTGACTGAGGAGATCNCCACAACGCGTTAAGGCGTCCGAGCTACAGGTCGGCACGAAACGGGGTAAAATCCCAAAGCAGACATCGCCCTCGAGTTGTTTGATCAACCNTTCGCTGATGTCCATNCTCTCCGTCGCCGATTTCAGAAGCTGTTCNGGTCCATGNCGATCCATCCAAACATTNCCCGTGACAGCGGCCATCCGNCGGCTCTTAAGCTGACGNATTAATGCCTCCATCGCCCCGNAATAAGACACACCAAAGATGAACGCTGCNGTGGTTCCCTGATGGNCTAACTGGTCAAGNAACTGAACNGCAAGAGCCTGAGCATACTGGGNATCCGCACACTCGATCTCGGCAGGAAAGGTATAACGCTCTAGCCAAGCGAGCAGACTCTCGCCGTGACTTCCCGCCATGAGGTACTGCGGAAAATGAACATGAGCNTCGANGAAGCCGGGCATCATAATGCCGACNCCATGGTCGATCACATGAGCCTCTGGAAAAGCTGNTTTNAAAGCATCGGCGTCGCCGACATCAACGATGAGCCCCTCCGAATCCGTCATCAAACCGGACCGTTCACTCCAAAGAAAGCGCCCATCGTCAGNNGGGCTCACCAGTGCNCCTTTGTGTAGATTCTTGACCACCNTTGGGTTCTCACTCCTTCAACCCAAAGGTCAGTAAAGGCGAGTGCCCACAACTTGTCTAGATTTCAGTCGATTCCNACCGACTGTTAAAGAGCCTAAGCGGGAGCGCTTTGCTCATCGATCGGAACTCGAATCCACCCTAAATACACCATGGCGGGAATCACGAGCATGTCTGCAACAACCGCCATAATCATGGTCATCGGAAGAATCAGGCCCATGTATTTAAAGGTAAGATAAGGACTGGTCAGCCAAATACCAAAGCCACACACGAGGATGATACTTGTCCGGACGATGCCAAGNCCGGTCTCGCAAAGACTCAGGCGNACCGCCTCATCCAAGTCCTTTCCAGCCTGACGCTCATGCCGATAGCGCACCAAGAAGTGGATCGTGTCGTCAACCGCAATCCCCAACGCGACCGAGACCAGAAAAAGCGCGTCGATATCGATCATTAGACCGACCAATCCAACCACACCGATCCCCGAGATGACCGGCAAGATGTTGGGCAGCATGGAGGAAAGACCCACGCGCACGCTCCGGAAGACAAAGGTCATCACAAGAGTGATGACGAATGCAGCGAAGATAAAGCCTTTCGCCAACTGAGACGAGAGGGTCTCGATGAGATGGGAAAAGAGTGATTCCATGCCGGTCACCTCGGTGCGTAAGCCACCTTCCGGCATCGGAAAAAGGTCCCCAGCGATGGTTTCTACTTCGTCGATCACCTTCACCATGTTGGCGCTGCCGATACTGGGCAAACGCAACTGAACTCGGACATAGCGGCGAGATTCATCAACCAGCAGATCGAGCCCTTCCCCCCCCTCACCAGCAAAAAGTGCCAATTGCGAAGCGAGTTGCGCTCGATTGGGAAGGGTTCCTTCTCCGCCCATCGCCTGGTGAGTTCTCTCGGCGATATCAACCAACGAGATCACGTCACGAATCGGCTTCTTTCCTTCGTAAATGTCGGGTTTCTGCAATGCATTGAGCCGGGTTTCGAGCGTCTGCAAACGCTGAAGAACGGTGTTCGGCATCGCACCCGCAATCGGATCGACAGCTTCCGTGGCCCCACTGTTCTGATCCCCAGTTCCAAAGCCGTCATCATCTTCGAAACCCGCTATTTCGTCCTCACCTGTCGTGCCCTCCTCCACGGCTTCTTCCCCATCGACTTTGCGTATGAAGGCCTGACGCTCTAAAGCACCACCGGCCTGACCCGTGTCGATAATGATCTCGGCCGAGGCGCCGCCTGTCATCCGGTCTCCAAACCACTTCGCAGCGACCTGAACAGGGTGACCATCGTAGAACTTGGCATCCACGTTGGTATCGATCTTCAGAACCATCAGTCCGATGATCGCTAAGATCGTGCATCCCCCCCCAAGACTCATCACGAAGATGGGGTGATTCTTCGCCAAGAGCCGACAACGCTCCAGGGTTGCAGTCATCCAACGACTCTCGCTGGCTTCAGCCCCGGGGACGTTCAATAGACTGAGTAGCGCCGGACCCAGGACGAAGGCGATGATGAATGCTGCAGTCACACCGATACTTGCAATAACCGCCAGTTCTTTCGCCGTCCCAACGGGTAGGAATCGAAGACTCGTAAAGCCAATCAGCGTGGTGAGCGTGGTCAAAAAACACGCCATTCCCACCTCGTGAAAAGTCCGAATAATGGCTTCGTCTTTGTCACATCGAAGCCTCTCGAATCGGTACTGTCCCACCAGATGTACAATGTTTGCCGTCGCCAACACGAGAATGATCATGGGCGCCATGGAGGCTACAATCGAGAGGCCACCATTGATCATCCCACCAAAGCCAGCGCCCCAAAGACTGGCGGGCAAGGCAGTCAGAAACACCATCAATGTGGCTCGCCACTCTTTCAACATGAGACTGACCAAAATTAAGATGATGACCAAGCTCGCCAAGAAATAGGGACCCGCATGACGCTCAGTCTCGAGCATCAGTGCGGTCAGGCTGGCTGGCATTCCCGTTTTGTAAAGTCGGTCCAGTTCAAAACCGGTCTTTGCAACAATATCGTAGAGTTCGGGAACAGCGAACATTCGAGCCGTGTCCACAAGACTGGCCCGGCCAGCCTCCGTTCGGAGCAGCAGGTGTCCGTTGGGAAGGCGTTCTGCCGTCGCTCGCATCGCCGCCTCAACACCGGCTCGCTTCATGTCAGCTTTTGTGTCGCCGACCAGTCGAACGATGACGGCAGTCCCGTTTCCATCCTGTGTCAACAAGCCGGGGACGTACATACCATCCGAGCGAAGGGCGGCGACCGCTTCACGCCTCTCCTGCTCCGTCTGATCATCGGGAAAGTAAGGACGAACCTCCATCGCACCCGCTTCATTCGTCCCGACCCGCTGCAAACCGCCTAGGCTGGTCACTTGCAAAACCATCGGGTGGGCTTCGAGGCTCGCTTCGAGTCGACGCAATTTCTTCAGAAAATCACCCGTGAGAAGTTGGTCGTCTTCGATCCCCAACAGCATCACATTGTCCGAGCCGAAGATTTCACGAGTGTCGTAGTAGTAGTTCCCTCGGGTCGAGGACTCGTCGATCATGTAACGCAGTGAGTTGCGCACCTCGACCTGTAAAAAACAAAGACCGGCGACGCCGGTGATGATGGCCATCAACACGATAGACGCAACCCGAAAGCGAAGCACCAAGCGAACCCACTGGTCGAGCAACTTAGCCAAATCGGTCTCCCATGCTTGCTGGGGCTCTCTAGCCAGCAAGAGATTTTACAGCAAGAAGCCGCCCTTTACTCAACGAAGCCAAGGATTCCGGTTCGCCCCGTGATTTTCGCGACACGTTTCGACCTTGCTGTAACTATGCTGTCAGGCTGGTATGCCACCGAGGTCTTCGGACCAGACTTCCAACGACGGATCGCCTCGAAACCTGTGTTGAGATGACCAACTGCCGCATCGATCCCTGGCGGGCTTGTTCCCGATCGAAGGATTTATTCCAAATAACGAGCCACCCGGCGCAGCATGAATTGTCGGTCGAAAAGATCGTCCAAATAATGGAGCTTCGTCGTGTCAATTCGGTGAACTGGGCAGAGGTCCCAGGCTTTAACCCATGAATCGTAGCGTTCATTGAGTCGGCGCAAATAATGATATGAAATACTCTGTTCTTCTGGACGTCCTCGTTGGCGGATCCGTCGCCTAATTTCTTTCACCGGCGTGTGCAGATAGAAGAGAACGTCAGGCGGTCGAATCGCCTCGGTCACACCCCGATAAAACGAACTGTAGAGTTGCCACTCCCTCGGGGTCATTTTCCGTCCCTTGAACAGACCGTAGGCAAAAATCTCTGCATCCTCCCAAACGCTTCGGTCTTGGATGCAAGCTTTCGCCTTGCGATCGAGGGCGAGGTGCATGCGGAACTTTTGAGATAAGAACCACATCTGACTCGGGAAAGCGTAGCGCTTCATGTCGCCATAGAAGTCGGCGAGGAAGGGGTTTGACTCGTTGGGTTCATAAACCGGCTCGACACCGTAATGCTCACAGAGCACCTGAACCAAAGTGGACTTACCGCAGCCGATGTTGCCCGCCACCACGATGTAAGGTGCCTTCTTACGCGCCATACTCTGGGGGCTATACGCTCCGGGAGAGAGCCACAAGACAGGCGCCCGCGACGACCAATAGAATACGAGGCATTCGATGAAATGCTTGCGGCTCCTTAAAGAGGATGCCCCCAACGAGGACAGTCACCACAACACCGGCTCTTTTCAATGCTTCCGCAACTCCAACGTCCAGATGGATCAGAGACTCCATTTGGGTTCCAAGGGCTGCGGCTGCGGCCGGGGCCAGGCTGGCCAATAGAATGGGGCTGCCACGGAGGATCACACCAAGGGATTGGGGGCGCCGAATCAAGCGCTCGATCAAGAGAGGCAAGCCGATCAAAGCGGTGGACCAGATCAAGTAGGCCTCCAAACCGTACTCACCTCCTGTGATGACCCGTTTGTCGATCGCCGGGATCCCCCCCCATAAAACGACCACAGCCAACATGCTGGGGACACCCCGTCGCCCTTTGTCCGACTTACGAAACAACAGCAGGAAGGTGCCTACGGCAATGAGCGCTATGCCCAGCCAAACCCCAAGGCCTAAGCTCTCTCCAAACAGAAAGAACCCCCCCACAGCTCCAACCACTGGTGTCAATGAAAGCAGGGGGATGACTTTCGAAAGTTCGCCGACCGTCAGGCTGTGTAGAAAGAGAAAATTGGCAGCGATGTTTAGAACCACAACCCAGAACATCAGGTGATAGAGGGACGGTGGAGGCGGTCCAATCGGAGCGCCTTTAACCAGCGCGTACATCAGCGCTCCAACACTGGCCAACAAAGGGACGATCGCGGCGAGAGTCAACGGATCGGGGTGACGACTTGTCAATGCTTTGCGCTGGAGGTCTAAAAGAGCCCAAGCAAGAGCGCAGAGAACACCGACGGTCAACCCCCAGTCCATCAGAGCCTCAGATGCCAGATCCCCACATCCCGTGGTTGCTCGTTATCGCCGGGAAAAAGAACGGCTCCCGGAAAATGCCCGGACAAACTAAAGCCGAGACGGGCAAACAGGCCGTTACTCCGAGAGTTATCGGCGAAGACGAGCGCAAGGATCACGCGATTCCCCATTTCCTTTCCCAGAGCGATCATGGCTTCACCCAGCATTCTTCCAATGCCTCNGACCCCGTTGACTNTGACACACNTAGAGCGTCATCTCGACGCAGCCATTGTAGCCTTCCTTGGCACGAAANCCTGACAACCCACAGTAGGCTCTAATCTGCTCNGCCTCCTCCCAAACGATCAAAGGGTGTCCNTCTTCCCAACNGTATCGCTGAAACCACTCNTGGCGGTCTTCCGGTGNTCGAGGATAGGGATCTGCGGTGGCAGACCGTTCGAGAACNGCTTGGTTGTAAATNGTCGTNATCGCAGCCAAATCATCGAGNGTGGCCTGTCGAAGCACGNGCCCCGCTTNCTCNACCCGAAAAGAGGTCATTGACCAAGTCGGGCTAGAATTTGGTCNCCCACTTCACTTCCCCGGAGTGTGCCGCCTAAATCAGGTGTCACATCACCACTGGCTAACTGATCCATCACCGCTTGCTCCACCGCTTGCGCTGCCCCCGACAGCCCCAGATGCTCGAGCAACATTGCGCCACTCATGATCGCAGCCATCGGATTCGCTTGTCCCGTCCCCACCAAATCNGGCGCGGAACCGTGCACGGGTTCAAACAAAGAACATCGTCCTGGGTGGATGTTGCCACTGGCGGCGGTCCCGAGCCCCCCTTGGAGGCTAGCNCCCAGATCACTGAGAATATCGCCAAAGAGATTCTCGGTCACGATGACATCAAAGCGTTCNGGCTGTCGTACCAACTCCATCGCCGCCACATCCACATAAAGGTGAAAGCTTTCAATATCGGGGTATTCTCCNGCCACCTCTCGAAAGGTNCGCTGCCANAGTTCATGCCCCTGGCGCATCGCATTCGCCTTGTCGGTCATGCACACGCTACGGCGTCCATTGACTCGAGCGAACTCGTAGGCTGCNCGTATGATTCGCTCCACACCACGGCGNGTGTAGACAAAGGTCTGTTGNGAGACCTCGTGGAGCGTCCCGGGGCGAACCGATCCACCAACCCCCACATAACCGCCTTCTGTATTCTCTCGGAAAATGACGAAATCCACANCATCCACCCCCTTGTCTTTCAAAGGACAAAGACGTGGGTCGAGCAGCTTNATCGGGCGAAGATTGATGAACAGGTCCAATTCGAATCGGGCACCGAGCAACAACTGCCGCCCATGAGCCATGTCAGGAACTCGAGCATCCCCCACCGCACCAAACAAGATACCGGCATACTCGGCACGAAATTCGTCAAATCGACCGGGCTCAATACCCACACCGTTTTCGAGATAATAGTCGGCGCCGTATGGACACTCCTCCCACTCCAAATTTCGATGAGCAATCTGAGCCGCACGGTCGACGACTCGGCGAGCTTGTTCGGTCACCTCNGGACCGATCCCGTCCCCACCAATCACCGCAATACGTTCCGCCACTTGGACCTCCTCAGGGGTCGCACCTTGGGCTCTTCATTTGGGCGGGTCAAGCGTCGCTGTAGAGACGCAGTAANGAAAGGCCACTCTCCTCAATAATGAGGCGGTTTTTCATCNGCGGGACCGGCATCTACCGTCGTATCTCCCAGAGCCTCGAGACGACGAAAAATCTCATCGATGCGGTGNACTTGACCATTGAGTTCGCTAGAGAGTTCATCGAGATANCGCTCGATGTATGCGAGTCNCTCTTCCAACAGGGTGATTCGCTCGTTATCCATCGATTGCCTTTCCGCCGCACGTCGTCCCGCGCGCACTCGCGAGGTATTTTGCGCCGTCGCAGTCGTCATGAGAAGAGAAGATCGCGTATGAACTCCAGTTTTTTACAACGGGCCGGCTTCNCATTCTGGGTTCTTTGGGGTGCCCTCGGTGTCAGTCTCGGGGCCGCCTTCTTCCAAGGTCCCCTGCTGCCTCTGCGTGACTTACCAGACCACTTAGCGCTGATCAGCCTTCTCGACCATGGCCGTATTCCCGAAAGCGTGGCGAACGAACATTATCTGATCCAGTGGACTCCAGTGCCCTATTGGGTCTTCTATGGTAGCGTTTGGCTACTCGCCCGATTCATGGACTACCTCCAAGCCGTCCAATGGGTGCTNCTTTTGGCTTTGCTTCTGACGCCNCTTGCACTGGCCCGACTGTTCCATGTCTGCGGCCGTGATGGGCGTTGGGCGCTTCTCAGCATGCCCCTTTTCTTCAACCACAACCTGATGTGGGGCTGGATCAGTTACTGCCTCGCCATCCCGATCCTCGCCATGGCTCTATCGGCATGGATCGAACATCAGCGANAGGAAGGCTCAGGTCGGGCTCTTGCTGGCTGGTCCTGTGGCCTCTTCCTNGCCCATGCCCAACTGGCAGCTTTCTTTGCGNTCATCGTACTTCTTCGGATCCTGTTCTCGCGCACACGAACCGCNCTGCGCAGCCTGATTCCGCTGTCGGCTCCCGTCGTGCTTGGATTACCGTGGCTGATCGCCCGAGCACTCGGCACGCACGGCCGTGGCGAAACGGTCGCTGGGGATGCTGTGATCTTCCACGATCCAGTCACNCGGATGAAGCGCTTNGCTGATCACATGACGAATTGCTATTCTGGAAGTCTGGATGACTGGTTGTGGCTGGGGACGCTCGGCGCGGTTGTGGGTCTTATTNTGTGGTCCCGTCATCGAGAACAGGAAGCATTCGACAAAAATCCAACCGACCCNATGATCAGTCTGGTCATCAGCCTTTCGGTNCTCGCCTACTTTCTCGCTCCCTGGGAAATTCGATGGCCGGTTTCTCAGTGGTCGATTTACAGTCGCTTTGCGATCATCGCTCTTCTCTTTGCCCCCGGGCTGATCCCAGGGCATTTTCCCGGCGATCGAACCCATCGACTCATCCTGACCTCTTGGACCCTCTTGGTGCTCCTCTTCGCCCAACACAACCGCGGCGTTTATCGAGACTTCAATGACAGGAATGACTGGCTGCTAACCACCATCGATACGCTACCCAGTGATCAATTCATCATGCCNCTGGTTTTCCAAGCTGGTGATCCTGCATCCCATCTCGGTGCCGCTGACCAGTTTCATGCCTATTACGTGGTNCGACACGGCGGTTACGACCCCTATCTATTCGACAATCCAAGTCATCCAGTCATCCATCGCCNAGAGCGCAAACCAGTCGTTCCCCCTTGGAACAAGCCTGGGGAATTCAAGCGCTGGTCCAAAGAAACGGATTCTGCGAAAGGAGCCGCCGTTGGACTCGTGATCGAACAATTCGACCGAAATCGAATCGGCTCGTTGTCCGGCTATCGGCGCCCGGAAAAGCGGGGTCGTTGGGTCATCCATCAGCGGGAGTCACAGCGATGAAGCGTCAGTTACTGGCAGCGCAACTGGTCGCGGTTCCCCTCGCAGTTTTGGATTGGTCTCTCGGCTCTCCCACACTCCGCAGTCTCCCAGCTGCGATCGGCTTAGGAGCTGTGGCGGCTGTTCTCTTAGCGCTTTTCGGCTACCTACTCTTCCGCCTGGCGGGTCGGGCGCTCACCGGTATCGAGACCCTGCTGCACAGCAACCGACTGCGGATCTCTGCGGTCTGTGGTCTCGCTGCAACCATTGGGCTGCAAGCACAAATCAACCTTTGGGCGGACGGCTTTAAAGCGCGGGAAATTGCCACATGGCTTGCTGCACTCGGACTCATTCCAGCCCTTCTCGGAGGCTTAGCGACCGGTGGACTCATCGCCCTCATACTCAGCCCGCTGCGGGACTGGCGCAGCGGCAGTACGCTGGGGTGGTTGACGGTCGCCGGCGCCATCGCTTCCATCGGGCTGGCTGGATACCGCGCATTGCGTCCCGATCATTGGGTCACCGTGCATTTGGATCTCTTACCACTTGCTCCACTGCTCCCCGGTGCTTGGCTTTCTGCAATTCGTGCATTGCCCCGATTCCCCCAACTACCTTGGCGACGTCTCGCCATCGCCCCCATCCTGATCTGCGGTCTCCTTCCGAACAGTGTCGCCAGTGACCTGAGCAACGGTGACGGTCTTCTCGCTCGGTGTATTTTTACTCTACGGGTGATGACCGATAAAGACGGCGATGGGTATTCCCCCCTCTTTTCAGGAGGTGATTGCAACGACCAAGAGGCAACCGTACACCCCGGCGCCTTTGACGCTCCAGGGGACGGGATCGACCAAGACTGCGACGGCGCAGACTTTCAACCCAGAGATCCATCGCCCGAAGACTGGTTTACGCAACTGAGCCCTGAAAAAAAACGTGTCCAGAATCTTCTATTTGTAACCGTCGATACCCTTCGCGCCGATCGTATCGACTGGCTTGGAAGCCCGGTGCCGACCATGACAGGTACGGGGAAGGAACTGGTTGAAAAGGGCTCCTCGTTTACCCAAGCGTACAGCAACGGTGTTCGCAGCCAACGCTCCATCCCTTCCATGGCGTTTGGTCGTTATCCTAGTCACATGCACTGGGGTCCTGATGGTCGAGATGCTGTGACCGTTGCGGCAAAGAATATCAGCCTCGGTGAGATCCTTCGCAAAGGAGAGTTTCGAACCCACGCCATCATCATGGAGCGCTATTTTCGCAAACAAAAGGGACTCACCCAAGGTTGGGAGTTTCATGACTCAAATCGTATCANACCCGGNTTCAACCGGTGGGATAAGCCCACGTCNGAGATCATCACGACCTACACGCTGAAACAAATGAAATCGCTGGAAAATTCCGGTGACCGATGGGCTATTTGGGTTCACTACTATGACCCCCATATCCGCTTTCGCTCCTCTCGTTTTGGTAAAGGTGCTTTGGCTCGCTATGACGAAAGTCTGGCTGTGACCGANAAAGCCCTCGCTCGCCTTCTCAAAGCTGTGGATCTCAACGATACGCTGGTGGTCCTCGCNAGCGATCATGGGCAAGGNNTAGGGACGCACGGNCACCATGGGCANGGCTCCCAACTTTACGAAGAAGCAATCCATGTTCCCCTCGTCTTTGCCGGAGGACCCATCCTNAAAAATCAACAGCGACCTGAAGTGGTTCANAACATCGACATCGTGCCCACCGTCTTGAACCTGCTGGAACTCAAGGACCCAGCAGCGGTCTTTGACGGTCGGACGCTCGTGCCTGCTCTCCTCGGTTTCGAACTTGAANAGCGCCCTGCTTTTATCGAAGCACTTCCTGATCCACACACCACGGATCATGTATGGGCGGTGGTCGATGGCGAACAGAAGTTAATCTACGATATTCGCAAACAAACCATGCAGCGTTTTGATCTTCATCANGACCCAGGAGAAAAGCGNCCTTTGGATCCCTTTGGAGGCTTCGGTCCCCGACTACAACGGCTCCTTAATGTNCATCGAGGTCAAGCGACCTGGATGAACAAAGGTTATTACGGCGGCAAGCAAAAGGGATGGCGTAAGCCCAAAAATAGGAATCCAAGCCGCACCCAAATTCCGGACCGTATCGCCGGTGCCCTCAAAGTCCAACTGGGTGACTTGGTCAAGCTGAAGGCCTTTCGGCTTTTGGATCCNCCACGGGCTGGNGACCGCCTTCGGATGCGCATTAATATCGATGTCTTGAAGGCTTTCAAGGGTCCGCTNAGCGCGATGGTTCACGTGGAAGGTCGTGGGACAGATGGGCAAAAGATCTTTCTCAACAGAGANCAAAGAATTCGGCCTCAGCCNGAATGGAAAGAGGGAGANCAGACTGANATCCTCCTCTCTTTCCTCATTCCACGNGCNGCGAAAGGNGCCGACATCACNATNAAGGTGGGCTTATTCAAACCAGGTCATCGAAAATTNAANGCGGTCGGTCCTAGCGTGGATGGTCGTGGTCGCGTGGAAATGACGAGNGTTCGTCTGCGCTAAAATGAAAGANCTCAAGCGCACCCAGGGCNTACNTGATATTGCCNGCGGGACCTGACCAACTGGACCGCTCTTGAGCCTGATCAAGCAANGCCTGTTTGGACANACCATCGAGCCCTTCAGTCTTTAACTGACGATAGATCGTGGACCGACTCACCCCAAGACTTCGAGCGGTTCGAGCGAGATTACCGCGCTGGGCAACGATGGCGGCGAACAAAGCTTCACGACCTGTCGGGGGCTGGAGCCNACCGAAAGGATCTGCTGCTAAACCNAGGTGCTCTTCCATAATCTCCGAGCCAGCGCAGAGAATGGTCGCCCTTTGGATGCTGTTTTTNAGTTCACGGACATTACCCGGCCATGGGTAGTTGATCAGCCGTTGTTCTGCNTCAGAGCTTAAAAAATACCCACCACCATCTCTTTGTAGAAATGCTGTCGCCAANGTAATGATGTCATTTCTTCGCTCTCTTAAGGGCGGGACTTGAAGGGGAAAAACCATCAATCGATGATACAAATCCAGACGGAACCGTCCCTCCTGTACGGCCTCCTCTAAATCTCGGTGCGTGGCGCAAATAATTCGAGCGGAGACCGTTCTTTCCTTGACCTCACCAAGCCGGGTCACCGTTCCACACTCAAGGGTCCGTAAGAGTTGAGCTTGCACCTCAAGAGGCATTTCTCCGATCTCATCAAGGAAAAGGGTACCATCCGTCGCCGCTTCGAATGCGCCTGTTCGATCCCGATCAGCGCCCGTGAACGCGCCCCGTACATGGCCGAAGAGATGGCTGCCTACCAACTGGGTATTTAACGCTCCACAGTTGACATTCACAAGCCGACCGCGGGCTCCGGAAAGCTCGTGAATCGCTTGTGCGATCAACTCCTTCCCGACGCCTGATTCGCCACGAATGACAACAGGGACCGACGTGGGAGCGACACGCCGAACAAAGTCCGTGAGACGAAGAACGCTTGGATGACTTCCTAACATCCCGGGAAGCGTTGTCGAGACAGGAGCATAGCGCTGCTGACAATGCTCGAACAGCATCACAACACCGCCAAATCGAAGCTCTGCTCGAGCAGGTAGTACAGCTCGCTCCACTCGAGCTCCGGCGACGAAGGTACCATTCTTGGAACCCAAATCCTCTACAATCCACCCCTTGCTCGTGTTTCGAAGCTGTGCATGCTTCCTTGAGAGCCCAACCCCNTGGGGACTGATGTCGTTACTTCGGTCGCGTCCAATACGAAGACATCGAAGATTGATTGGACGACGCAAAACACCTGCACCGCTCAGATACACCTCCGTTTTCGCAACCTGGTTCTTTAAGCGCATCGACTCNGTTTGTCGTGTGACCATGATCTACCCCCAACATGTCTGCCTACGGTAACTCTGCTTCGCTCTCTTGTCAGCCCCTGACGAGGTGGTTCTGGACCTCGGCCAAGTTGATTGTTAACGGCTCGTCCAGCGAGGTAGTAATGGACCCAACCGTCATCGAAGAACGACTTCGAGAAGCCTTCCCGGAGGCCGATGTGCGACTTCGGGATCTCACGGGAACACGGGATCATTGGGGTTGCACCGTGATCTCNAAAGCCTTCGAAGGCTTAGGCTTGGTTCGGCGCCACCAGGCCGTCTACGCTTGCTTGAATGACCTGATGGCGGGAGACAGTGCCCCCATTCACGCACTGCAACTAAACACCCTAACCCCTAGCGAAGCACAGAAGGAGGCCTAATGAGCCGAGATGTACTCGCCGAAATCGATCAAACCGTAAAATCCCATGATATTGTCTTGTTCATGAAAGGCACCAAAGAGTGGCCTCAGTGCGGATTCTCGGACCGAGTCGTTCGAATTCTCCAAGAGCAGGAAACCGACTTTACCGACATCAATGTGCTGGAAGATCCAGCCATTCGCCAAGGCATCAAGGACTACACAAACTGGCCGACGATTCCGCAACTCTACGTTCGGGGTGAGTTTGTGGGCGGCTGCGATATCGTCACGAACCTCCACCTCGGTGGACAACTTTCCGGTTTGCTCAGCCCTTCCACCGACGGGTAACTTGATCCTCTAACTCAAGTTCCTAACGACCGCTGCTGCCACTTTTTGACCGTCCAATGCGGCACTCATAATTCCGCCGGCAAATCCTGCGCCTTCGCCGCATGGATAGAGGCCGGGATGACTTGTGCTTTCGAGGCTCTCCCGATGCCTCTGAATTCGGACGGGTGCCGAACTACGGCTCTCGGGGGCGACCAGTATACCTTCATGACTCAAATAGCCTGTGAGACGCTCGTCAAATCGACGGAGCGCTTGCCTTAAACTATCGAGAATCGTGGCTGGAAAGATCCTATCGAAACCATGGGGGACAATACCTCTTCGATAGCTGGTCGCAGGTAAATCCTGGCTTTTTCGTCCGGCGACAAAGTCGTCAATCCGCTGGGCAGGAGCCCTGAATTGCCCCCCACCTGCTCGATAAGCTTCCCCCTCGACATGGGCCTGAAAGGTCATACCAATCA
The DNA here is from genome assembly GCA_002696345.1 of Myxococcales bacterium. Lineage (GTDB taxonomy): Bacteria > Myxococcota > UBA4151 > UBA4151 > UBA4151 > UBA4151. Next base: position 5,440 of record NZRT01000062.1, on the reverse strand, counting down.
ACGGATCCTCTGAAGGACCGGGTCGGCTTTGTTCATAAGCCCAAGCTGCGAGGTCGTCCTCACTGACCGTGATGACCACACCTGAATTAGCGAAGGGTGAATCTCGACGAGATAGGCTCATACCATTCACCACGAGGCGGTCGGGTTCAGTGGACGCGGGCACAATATAACCCCCTGGACACATGCAAAAACTGTAAACACCGTGCATGGTCGTTTGAGCGGTCAGTTGATAAAATGCCGGGGGAAGGTCGAGATCGAGACAACGGGCACCATATTGAGCTTCATCCACCATGGCTTGCGGATGTTCGGCACGAAGCCCGAGAGCAAAGCCCTTCGCCGTCATCTTAATCCCCTGCCTCTGACATATAGAGTAGATGTCCCGAGCACTGTGACCGGTCGCCAAAATAACGGCTGATCCTTCGACAAACCGTCCATCGAGAAGCCCGACTCCTGAGACTCTTTCATCGCTCCCCTGGAGGACTTCCGTGACCCGGGCTCCCCATTCGTAGCGGACACCGCGCGCCTCAAGATCTGTCCGCAGAGCGGTCAAAACCCGAGGGAGTTGATTGGAGCCAATGTGAGGCCGACTATCGTACAAAATTCGACTAGGTGCACCGTAAGCAACGAGCATCTCCAGCAAACGCCGAACCCCCTGCCGGTCCTTGGACCGCGTGTACAGCTTGCCATCGCTAAATGTCCCGGCTCCCCCTTCACCAAAACAATAATTGCTTTCAGGGTCGAGGTCACCGTCAACACTGAGCGCTTTGAGACTACGGCGTCGAGGGCGAACAGGCTGCCCACGATCGATGATGATGGGCGAAAAGCCCGCTTCGAGCAATGAAAGCGCCGCAAAACTTCCGGCGGGACCTGCCCCGACGATCACAACAGATGGTCCCTCCGCCTGACGATTCGTGGGCTGCCACCGAGGGGTTGGCTGCTCACCTCGAGCAAAAAGGGCAACCTTCAAGAGCCAACTCGGGCGGCGACGCCGACGCGTATCAAGGCTTCTTCGCAACAAAATTGGAAGTCCTGCACGACCTAGTTCGGCACTCAAAAGTGAGTTGAGTTCATCGCCGCTTGCCCGCCCCAAAGGATGTTCAAGCGGTAGCCGTATTTCATGCTCGGAGGGCATGGAATCCCCCGACTAAAGCAGGCCGATGCGGCCCAGCGGTTGAACATTCAAGTCTGGACTCAACTCTTGAAAGCTCAGCACGTCCACCTCGGGAAATTCCAACTCGACCAACTTTCGAACAAACCGCCGAACATCCTGCGCCGTCAAAAGCACGGGACGCTGAGCAGTTGGGCTGCGATGGCCTAAATCCTTTCGCATCGCGGCGAGAATTTCTTGGGTAATTTCAGGCTCGAGAGCAAGGAACGACCCTGAAGCGTTGTGCTGGATGCTGGATCGAACGGTCTCTTCGATTTGGTTGTCCAACAAGTAAACAACCAATGTGTCCGAGCCTCGGGCAGCCTGGTGACTGATGGCTCGACGCAGACTGGAGCGCACCTGCTCCGTGAGTTGAACTCCATCGGTCTCGACCGGCCCCCATTCGGCGAGTGTTTGAAGGACTGTGCGTAGATCTCGCACAGAAACCCCCTCCTCCACCAAGCGTCTGAGAATATCCGTTAATTGGAAGAGGCTAACAGCCTTGGGAACGGTCTCTTTCACCAAGGCCGGATAGAACTTCTCGACTTGATCCAGCATCTCCTGGACTTCTTGAATTCCGACGAAATCCGTCGCGTTTCGCCGAAGGACAGCAGAGACATGCAGGACCAAATATCCAGGAACATCCCAACAGGTGACTCCGGCACTTTCCGCCAACATGCGATCACCGGCATCGATCCATGATGCCTCGGCTGACGTGGCTGGATTTTCGGCACTTCGAGCCTCGATTCCAAGCAATCGCATCCGCTCGGGGACTTCGTTAGCCAAGACACGATTTGCCTCCACGGCGCCACGAGCAACCGGAACTTCGTTGACCATGATCACGTAGGAAGCAGGAGGCAATGGCGCGCCCCGAACGCGGACACCGGGAAAACGAACGCCCAACTCATAGAAAAGGCCATCGCGCATCATCGGCACATACTCTGCCAAAAAGGCGGCTCCGGTTTCGCTGTCATCAACGAAAGGTACCAAGTCCTCCGACACCTCGAGAACGATTGGCGTTACAGCCTGAAGCATTTGGTCGCTACGACCGGCTTGTGCCTCCATCTTGCGAGCCTCTTGAACCACCTCATTCTCAGCGGTTGCTGGCCGCTCTTCTTCTGCCACTGGATACTCGGTTCCACGCCTCAAGTTGTAAGCGATCAGTCCCACAACCAAAGCCAGAACGAGGAAGGGCAAAACCGGAAGCCCGGGAACAATGGCAAGAACCAGCAAAAAGCCGGCAGCGATCATAAAGGCTTTGTGTTCACTCAGAATTTGGCTGGCGATGTCCTCGCCCAGGTTGCGGCCTTCTTCCTCGCTCGAGACTCGGGTCACCACAATGCCTGCAGTCACCGAAATGAGCAGAGCGGGAATTTGACTAACGAGGCCGTCGCCGATTGTGAGCAGAGAGTAAACCTGTACCGCTTCTTCTCCCGTCATGCCCCGTTGCCAGACACCGATAATCATACCGGCGACAATATTGATAATGGTGATCACAATTCCAGCGATTGCGTCGCCTTTAACGAACTTCATGGCACCATCCATGGCACCAAAAAGTTGGCTTTCGCGGTTCAACTCGTTGCGTCGGCGACGAGCCTCGTCGATATCGAACGCGCCCGCTCGAAGATCAGCGTCAATACTCATTTGCTTGCCGGGCATGGCATCGAGCGTGAAGCGAGCCGCCACCTCAGCCACCCGTTCAGAACCCTTTGCGATGACCAAGAACTGAATCAACGTGAGTACCAAGAAGATAACGGCACCCACCACAAAGTTACCGGCGACCACAAAGTCACCGAAGGACTTAATCACTTCGCCTGCTTGCGCTTTTAAAAGAATGAGTCGGGTCGAACTCACGTTCAGAGCGAGGCGAAAGAGGGTCGTCACCAAAAGGATGGTGGGAAAGGCAGCCAAGCGCAATGCATTGGGAACGTAAACGGCCACGAGCAACAACGTCAGTGCGATCGAAATGTTAAGGACAAGCAGGAGGTCGAGCAGGAAAAAAGGAAGGGGGATGATCATCATCCCTACAACCGAGACGATTAAACCGGCGAGCAGAACGTCACTGAATCGGTTCAGTTGCCGAAGCAACAAACCGGAACGTAGACTGACGAGAACTCGTTTGAGCACAGACCCTCCACGCCTGACCGTGACTAGCAACAAAGCCGGCCGGTGGGGAACCCTTGGACCTTAGACTTCTTCGATACCGTAATGCTTTTGGGGCGAGTAGCTTCCGTAACTGCCGTACGTCCCATAGTAGGCACCGTATTTACCGTAGCCATAACGGGAGTAGTAGCCATACAGGCCACCTGCCAGAACGTGTGCATTAAAGACCAACCCAAGAAGGTTAACTTTACCTTGGCTCAGTTTCTGAGCGCAGTGTCGTACATCAGCCTTCGTGGTGCGCCGGTGTCGCACCACGAGCAAAAGCCCATCGGTCTGATTCCCGAGCACGACGGCATCGGTCACCAGATTGACCGGCGGTGTGTCGAAAACAATCACATCATAGCGCTCAAGAAGATGGTCGCGCAGGTTTCGAAAGGTCTGCGAATGAAGTAACTCTGCAGGGTTTGGTGGGTTCTTGCCTGAGGGAAGGACATCGAGGTTATCAATACCTGTGGGTTTGCATACTTCCTCGGAGGTGACCGTACCCGCCAACAAATCGGCCATTCCCGCCTTTCCTTTGACCCCAAAGATGCGATGGACTCGGCCTCGACGCAGATCCGTATCAACGAGTAGTACTCGACTCTCTCCCTGCGCTAACGTAATGCCAACGCTCACTGCAGTGAATGTTTTCCCGTCTCCAGGGGATGGGCTTGAGACGGTAATGGTTTTGAGTGGCGTATCGACGTTCATGAAGAGCAAGTTGGATCGTATCGAACGGTACTGCTCAGCCATGGTGGATCGGGATTGTAAGCCCACCGTCAACTCAGGCGGATCGGACGGCTTACGAAGCATGTTCACCACGCCGAGACAGGTCGTACGAGCAAGGCGCTCCACCTGCTCGACACTCTGAACAGAGGTCTGAGTCAACTCAACCAGCAGTCCAATCAGGACCGAGAAGACCAGAGCGAGTCCGGCGCCGAGCATGATATAAATGAGCTTAAATGGACCGACCGGAACAGTAGGCGCCGAAGCACGATCGAGAATCTCCACATTGTTGTTTTCAAGCCGCAGGGCCATCCCCGTCGCGAGCAACTGATCTCGTACCGATTCGCGCAACTTATTTAAACCGCTCCGCTCATCCACCAACCGTTGGTAATCCAAAGTCAAACCGGAGAGTTGGATCACGGACTCCTTCGACCTTGCGATGCGAGAACGAAAACTTTGCTCCTCACGACCCAGGCCATCCCGCTCAGTTTTAAGGTGTGCTAAGTGATCGTCGACGAGCGTTTTCTGCTCGGCCAAATGGGCCATGACCTTATTTTCGAGCTCCTGAATCGAGGGGTGATTGCCGTGATAATGCGCTCGCTCACGGGCTAAGCCAGCACGGGCTGTCGCTAAATTTTGCCGAACGGCCAGGAGCGCGCTGGCTCCCCCCTTTTTATCTGCGATGACCGCGGCGACACGGGCACCACGGTCGAGGCTCTCCAGTCCCCGAATCCGTTCTTCCAATGCGACTCGACGAATCTGTACGTCATCAAGCGCTTGATTTAGTCGAGCCAGCGACTCCCACTGCAAGGTCCGGCTGTTCTCGATGTCCTTCGATAAAATCCCATTGGTTTCTCGGAACTGGGCAATTTCCTCGTCTACACGATCCAGTTCTTTGGAAAGTCGCTTATCTTCCGACTTCAGATACCTTTCAGCGCCAGCTTCGGCAGATGTCCGACGACTCGCAGCCCGGCGAACATACTCTTCAGCAAAGCTGTTGACGATTTCGGCGGCCAAAGCCGGGTTTCGGTGTGTATAACGAATCTCAATCGCTCGAGCGAAACGCTCACGAGTGACCGATAGATTTGCTGAAAGCACATTAAGAGTCGTCCGGTGGAGATCTTGATCTGGCTTTTGGGGACCGAGCGTCTCAAGCCAAGCTTTCCGGTTCATTAAATCCAGTGCCACTGCGACCCGCCGAGCCAGATCCTCGGACAGCAACACCTGCTGCTGGGTGGCGAAAAATTCGCGCGTATTGTAAACGGAATAGTTCCGACTGTTATCGTCTCTGCGCTCCGTCTCTTTCAAGACATTGCGCGCATTTACTTCCGCGAGAACACTGGTTGTCGCCTGATAAATCGGCGGCATACGACGCACATAAAGAAAGCCCATGCCTGCACCAAGCAAACAAGCCATGATGATGGG